>CAZEBH010000001.1:0-31654 GCA_964510425.1 uncultured archaeon
GTAATGGATGCTCATGGAGAGTACCGTTCGCTTGCCGAACCCACAACAGATAAGCGGTATGCGGATTTTTCCTCACAGTCGCGTTTCATAAGGGCAAGCGAAGTGCATATCGGCGTTCCAAAACTCTCAGCAGGTTTGATTGCAAGCATTCTTCCGGGAATTTCATCCCCGCAGAAGCGGGATTTGGGCAGGGTTTTGGAAAAGCTGCGCCGCGAGATGAAAGATGGCATGGGTCCGTTTGATTTTGCCTCAGTGCGGGAGGAAATAAATCGCGACAGCGAAATAAAGAGCTCTACAAAGGATTCTCTCATCGGATGGATTTTATCGCTTGAGCAGATTGGTCTCTTTGGCAAGACAGATAACCCAAGCATCAACGACCTTGTCCGGCCGGGGCAGCTTACAATTGTTGATTTGAGTGATGTAGTTGATATGCGAAAAAAACAGATTATTGTCGCGTATTTTGCAAAAAAACTTTTTGACGAGCGCAGGCAGAAGCGCATTCCGCCATTTACCATGGTAATTGAGGAGGCTCACCAGTTCGCGCGCGAGAAGGCTTCGCAGGAAAATGCGATTTCAAAATGGATTATAGAAACCATTGCGCGCGAGGGCAGAAAGTTTGGTGCGGGTATTTGCCTGGTTTCCCAGCGTCCCGTGAACCTTTCCACAACCGCGCTGAGCCAGTGCAACACGCACATTATCCTGCGCGTGACAAATCCCTATGATTTGAAGCACATCGGAGAAACAAGCGAAGGTCTTGACAATCGCAGCATTGACATGATAACTTCGCTGCGAACAGGCGAAGCGCTAATTGTCGGAGAAGCGGTGAACTACCCGTGTTTTTTTAAGGTTCGAAAGAGGCTCTCGCAGGAATCGCGGCACGAATCAACGCTTGAAAGGGCGGCGCTTGATTTCGAGGAGGCAAAAGATGCGTCTTCAAAGGACATTTCAGATTTGCTCTAAACACATTTAAAGCCTTTATAACAAAAATCAATGGTTATAAATGTTTGATTTGCTTGGCAGCATTGAGAGTCTTCTTACGAATTTTGGCTATTTTGCGCTTTTTGCAATTGTCTTTGCCGAGTCAGGACTTTTTTTCGGTTTTTTCCTCCCGGGGGATTCGCTTCTTTTTACAGCAGGGCTTCTTGCCTCAAACGGAATTCTTGATATCCGAATTATGATTATTGGGGTTGTGATTTCTGCAATTCTTGGCGATCAGGTTGGTTACTGGACCGGCAAAAAATTTGGCAGGGGACTTTTCAATAAGCCGGGTTCTTTCTTTTTTGATCCGGCGCATGTTGATGAGGCGCAGGCTTTCTATGAAAAGCACGGAAAGAAGGCAATTGTAATTGCAAGATTCATTCCGGTGATTAGAACATTTGCCCCAATTGTAGCCGGGATTGCCGGCATGGAATACCGGGCATTTGTGATTTATAATATTGCGGGCGGTGTTCTTTGGGGTTCGACCCTATTGCTTGCCGGGTATTTTCTTGGACAAATTTTCCCGGATGCAGACCAGTACATCACCGGAATTGTCCTTGTGATTATTGTGGTTTCAACAATACCAATTGTTTTGGAATTTCTAAAGCGGCTCAAGAAGAACAGGCAGATGAATTCATAATTTTCATGCTGTGTTGCATGATTACGAAAACCAGACAAATTGACATTCAATGGCTTTGTCTTATGGCTTCAATTATGGCTTGACCAATTATGGGCAAAGACAAAAAAGACATTTTTTTTGGGAATTGTGCAACAGGGCATAATTTTCAAATAAATCTTTTTGTGAAGCTGGTCCAACTTTGTGTTGGCAACATTTTGACAACCGGAGAAATAGGCTGATATTTCATTTGCCAAAGTGTTGGGCGCCCCATCCCGGCCGAAGGTTCCCGTGGTATGGGCATGCGGGCTTGGCACCGGCACCGAACTCCCTCCAAATCCTTTTTAAAGTCCGATTCGAACCTCTTGCATGCTTCCAAGTACGCCGGTATTTCTCGGCACCCTCACCTATGTTCCACAAAAGCGGCAGATAGTAGCGGAGTTCTCAAACCGCACAGAGAAATATTCAAAGCGATATTCATTTTTCCCAAAGATGTTTTTTCCTCTCCGTGGCATTTCACAAGAATCCTTCAGGAACGCACTTTGCGAATGCGACATGCGGCGCATAAAGATTGATTTCTCTACAAATACTGCCATCATTTTCGCGGCAACTTTTTCGGATTTGAAAAAAGTAAATAATCTTTTGGCAAAATTATTCGGTTTCCACTCAAATCTAATCGAACCTGAGCGGCAGTTCCTTTTGGGGAAGGGCTGGAGTTATTTCGAGCCTTTCTCATTTAAGGGCGGCGAACCCGCAAGGCTCGGATCGTTTGATTTTCCGGACATTATCCCGGAATATCTCTGCGGCTCTCTTGCCCAAAATGTTGCGGAGCTTCTTTTTTCTAACAGGCCGCTTGCAGAATCAATGGTTGCAAGGCTTGCAAGTTCACGCGTGCTTAGGGTGCCATTGGTTGGCAGCGAACTTGAAATTTCCCCGGAAGAAATTTTTCTTGAGAATGTTTTCTTTGCAAGCGAAATGCCCCTGTCTTCCGGTCATAAAGCCCCGGGTCAAAAGCATGCCTTCTCGGGGCAGAGTGCAGAACTTGATTTTTCGCGGCTGGTTGCAATTGTTGCCGCACGCCCTTTCAACAACATAGGCTTCGAATCCATTGGCTGTGATTGCTGCAGGCCACTTTCGTTTTCAGAGAGAAATGTTCTGCCATCTTCGCTTGTAAAAGTGCAATTTTTTAAGGAAGGGTTTTACTTCAATTCAGTATCATCTGCCTGGACGGAGCATTACCACAATTCGCATGATTTTTCAAAAAGCCGCGAGCGCAGAAAACACGAGTATTTTTACCAATCATATCCCGTAGGCCCATTTGCGCGCGCAGAAGAGGGGGATGTTCTTCTTGCAGATGCGCTTGTGCTGCAGCAATCAGGGGACGTGGAGATTTTACAGGGTTCTGTTGCCGCTTGGTGCTGCTCAAAGCATGAGAGCCGCCTCTCACAAGAAATTAACATTCTAAAGGAATCGCTTTCAAATCTTTTGCTAACTCTTGAGTCGGAGCAGGTTTCACTTGTGGCTTCAAAAGGCCTCTTCTTCGCGCAGTCGCTTGATTCGAACCTGCAGGTTTTCTATTCAAGGGCGCTTTTGGAGGTCATGTCTTCAATACTTAGCGAAATTCCATCGGCACTAACCAATCCAAAAGCCCGGTTCTTTGACCCGCAAGTTGCAACCGCTTTGGAGTGCCTGAAAGGGAACATACACAAAGAACTCGATTCCCTTGCATCTTCTTCCGGTTTCCAGCCAAGAGCCATTGGCAATTCCTCAAGTATTCTTGTCGACCACTGCGCAGTTCTCGGGGTTTTGAGGCATTTTTCGGAGCTCTACAATATCGGGAAGCCCTTTATCCGTGTAAAATCTGGCTTTTAGCGGTGTGCAGTTTGTCCTAAAATGCCAACTGCCCAACAGGCACCTGCCAATCGGAAGGCGCATATTTTGGATATTGGATGTGGCAGTCCGGTTGGCCAGATTTGGCTCCGGGCTTCGCAACTCCCCCCTGCGCTTTTTAAGGCTTTCTCTGGAAAGAATAATACTGAATCAGGCTTTTTTTAAAGTGTTTAAGATGTCTAAACTTACGCGTTTTGAGGTAACCCGGCTCATAAGTGCAAGGGCTTTGCAGCTCTCACTGGGTGCTCCTGTTCTTGCAAAGGTTCCTAAAACCGCGAGTTTTATTGAGATGGCAAGAATTGAGCTTGAGAACAAGTCAATCCCCCTTGCGGTTTTGCGCGAGTTTCCTGACGGTCATGTTGAAAGATTAGAGGTGGCTTAAATGGGCAAGGCTGTTCCGCAGAAAGTTAAAAGCACGGCAAATGTTTTATTGCAAACTTACCCTGGCCAGTTGACCGGCGATTTCGGGCAGAATAAAAAATTCGTTGACACATTTGAAATGCCACTTAGCATCACACAGCGAAACCTTGTTGCGGGCTTTATCACACGAAAAGTCGCAAAGACAAAGAAGAACTAATTTTTCCAATAATTTTCCGCCTGTTTTTTAGCCGCCTTCCACTCTGGTTACTCCGTCCTTTTCCTTTTCCCGTTCAAGCGTGTAGAGTTTTCCCGATGCCGCATATTCCATTTCCTTGTCATGGGTTATTATGAAAACCTGCCCGATGATTTGGGGCAGGTGCGTTCGCATTGTTTCGCTCAGTTCCTTTACCGAATTTGCATCAAGGTTGTGTGTGGGCTCATCAAGTATAATCCATCCAAGGTTTTGCGTGAGCACGAGCGAAACCGCGATTCTCATTGTGAGTGCAACCGAACTGCGTTCGCCCCCCGAGAGTATGCCTTCGACGCGCGCCCACTCCCCATTCAGTTGCCTTGCCATTATTTCATAGCTGCCTTCCTCGACCATTATTTTTGCGGTGGTGTAATCGCCATACGGATAAATTTTTTGCCATATCTCGTCCATTGCTGAATTGATTGTCTCTATCATGGCGTAGCGCAGCTCCCCCTGCGTTGATTTCAGTGCAGATGTGAATATCGCGAGTTTTTGCGCCGCCTTTTCAAGTTCTGAGCACTCTTTTTCCCATTTTTCAATCTGCTCCTGCGTTTCCATGATTCTTCTGAGTGCATCCGCAAGCTCTTTTTGCAGCTCTTTTGCGGAATTTATCTCCGCCCTGTTTTTTGCAGCCCGTTCGCGCAGGGAGTAGAACTGCTCCCTTTCCTTTGCAAGGGCCAAATCATCGAATTTTTCTTTCGAGAGCTGCTCGGCTATTTTAGCCAGTTCCTTTTCAATTGCCGCTTTTGACTTTTCCTTTTCCGCAATTTCAGAGCTTATTTCACCAAGGCGCTTTGCGCTTTCCGCGTCGCGCTGCGCAAGCTCCTTTTGCTTTTCAGTTTCGCGCAGGTTTTTTTCGCAACCTTCAGATTCCTCAAGCGCTTTTTCAAGCAGTTTTTCGGTTGTGGTTATTTCCTTTTGAATTTTTTCCTTCTCTTCCCCCAACTCTTTTTCAAGTTTTTCCCTGTCATGGCCTGCCATTGGCTTTCTGCACACGGGGCACCCTGCGCCAATCGATTTTGCATTCGCCATCCCAATCGATTTTGCATCAAGGCTGTTTTTTTGCGCGGCGCGTTTTTCCTTAAGTTCTGTCACTGTTTTGGCGGCACCTGAAATTTCCTTTTCCGCCGACTTTTTTTCAGCGCTGATTTTTGCGAGTTTTTCCGCCGCCTTTTCAAGCATTGATTTTATTTCTCCGGCTTGCGCGCCGCCAAGTTTTTGGCGCATCCGGTTTATCTCGGCTTTGAAAGATTCCAGTTTTGATTTTGCCCCGAGTTCTGTTTCAAAGAGAATCTTGTGCCCTTTTTCTTTTTGCTCAAGCTGCTTTACAATCGCCTGCTTTTCCGCGCATTCTTTTTCCGCTTTTTCGAGGGCGGCGGATTTCTCGTGCATCTCATTTTCCTTTTCCGCAATCCGTTTTGCCATTTTTTCAATTTCTCGCGGGTCGTTTTTACTTCTCTGCTCCGCAATGAAGAGTTTTTTGTCCTCCGCGGTTTTTTTAATCCTGTTTGAAAGTGTTGTTGCATTGTTGCGCACGAGTTCATATTTGTCAAGGCCCAAAAGCTCGTCGAATTTTTCCTTGCGCTGTGCGGGCGAGAGCCTGAGGAAATAATCCATCTGGTTTTGTTCGGAGTAGATGGCCCGGCTGAAGAGGTCATATGAAACCTCGAGAATTTCGGTTATTTTTTTTGTGACATCGGTTTGTTTGGGGCCGGCAATTGTTTTCCCGTTTTCCTTTAGCGAGCCTTCATTTATGCCGTTTCTTTTTACGGTTCTTTCAACGGAGTAGCTTTTTTCATTGTAGTCAAATTCCAGCCTCACAATGCTTTTGTCCTGTTTTATTGGCTTTGACATGATTGTTTCTTCGAGCGAAACCTTGTGGCTGGCCTGTGATGGGAAAGTTCCGTAGAGTGCAAAGGAGATGGCATCCATTACAGCACTCTTCCCTGAGCCCATTCTGCCCACTATTACATTGGTGCCCATTGAAAACTCGAATTTTGTATCGAGATGGGTTTTCCAGTTCTGCAGTGAAATGGACTTTATCATGATATATCCAAAGTTGCCTGAAAGGGTTAAAACTTCATTCCCACGGGTCGCAGGTAATAATAACCGCCCTTATTTATCTCGGAATTTTCATCAACAACTGGCGATGCAAGGTTATGATGGGGGGTAAATGTTTTGTGCCAAAGACAAGTGTATTTTTCCTTTGGGCAAATATGTGTTTTTGGTGCCGTGGCAATAAGAGAATTGGCATGGAGCTGATTTTGGTTGCATATTAGAGAAGTGTCATTCCTTCTATTTCTGCATCCTCAACTTCTTTTAGGGTTCCAATTTCCTCAAGGACCCTGTCCAATGCCTTTTCGTCCTTTGAATCAACAAGTATTCCGGCTTTTATGACTTCCACGCCAAAGCCAATAGGTTCGCGGCGTACATCCTTTACTGCGCCAGATTTTATGCCTTTAACGGCATTTACAGTTTCATCCAGTTTTTCCATGTTTTTGGCGTTTATTCGCACTATCAATAGAGTCTTATCTGGCATGGAATCGACCTTGGATTAGGTTTTATGGCCCTGTGAAGTTGCATAAAGGGCACTTGTATGTGAGGCTCTGGTTTCGTGCGTGCAGGCTTCTTGAAATGCGTTCATTGCATCCCGGGCAGTGGAACTCCACGAAATCGTTCGTGAGCACCTTGTTTGTTGTAATGCATGTTTTCATGGTTTTCACTGTTTGTGGATTAGTATTCTTCCCCCAGCAACCTTTAAAAAGGTTGATTTGTGAATTGACGTGGGCGGCTGTGTTGCATGATTATGAAAACCAGGTAAATCGGCCTTCAATGGCTTGCCTTTAGGGTGGTCCTCTAAAGGGCTTTGGCCAATTTAGGCAGCCAGACAAAAAAGACAAATTTTTGGGAATTGTGCAACAAGGCAGACGCGGGCAGTGAACTGTCAAAAGACCTAATTAAGAATACTTCAAAATCCTCCAGATATGGAGTTTGGAAGAAATTCGGCTTTTGCCCAGCCAATCTTTCGTTTGCGCAGAGAAAACTAATATTAAATAACGAACTTGACCCCAATAGCTTCTATTCTAAGGGCCCGTCGCTAACGGATAAGCACCCCGCCTTCGAAGCGGGACATGAGGGTTCGAGTCCCTCCGGGCCCGCTGAACCCCTTTCTTTCCTTTACCAAGAAAGAAAAGCGTCCCTCGTACCCTATGGGTACACAGGGCATGGCACCCAAAAGGGTGCAATGTCGCGGAAAAGAAAGTGTTAAAAGCGTTCGCGGAAAAGAAAGTGTTTGTTGAGTCAGTAATCCAAAAAATCCTCTTCGCCCTTCAGGTACTCCGTGAGGAACTGCCCGAACTGGCGATTTTTTTTGTAAAGCGAAATTAGTTCCTTCTCATTCATTATTTTTGCTCCCTTGTTTAGCGCCTTTCTTATCCCTTTGCGTTCCTCTTTTTTTAGTTTTTTGAGAAGTTTTGCCAAAACAATTTCAATTTTTGTGTCCGCGCGCTCAACTTCCAGAACCCATTTCCCATTCTCAATGCGCGGTCCAGAGAGCGGCTTTGGGTGGGCGCCTATGAATGCATCAGAATTGTGCCGGTCTGTTGCGGGCGGGCCGGTTAATATTTTCGCTTTTTGCAGTTCGGTTGATTCAAGTTCAAGCACTATTACCATATGCCTGTTTTTCTCAAGCCACTGCGCCGAGCGCTTAACCGTAAAATCCGCGCCCTCAACCATCCCTGAAATTTTGCGCCCAAATCTTCGCAGCTGCCCCCACATGATGTCTTCAAGTACGCCTTTTGGATAGCCAAAGCTTATTGCCACAAGTTCGGTTTTTTGCAAAAATGTGGACAGTTTTTTCGAGCTCCATATTTTGTGCGGCTTTGGGAAGAAAAAATTGAGCGAAGATTTTTTCAAAAATATGCGGCAGGCGGTAATGAATCTCGCGTACTGGTTTGCGGAGAGCGCTGCCGCCACATTGCGGTTTTTATCTACCGGATCCACGACCACAAAATGCGTGCCGAATTTTTTCATCGCATCTTTTGTGTTCCAATAATTTTCAATATCGATTACTTCTCCTGATTCCCACCCTGCCGCCGCCCTGATTACATTCCCAAACGTTCCATAGTTGAGGACAAGTATTTCCGCAACGTAACCCGGAAAGCTGTTTGTGCTAAGGTCGGCTCCGTAGCATTTCACTCCCTTCATGAATTGCTTGAGAAGCCTCACTTCATCCTGTTGCCCCGCACTGAAATGCGTAAGCAAATACCTGTTGTGCAGCGCGCTTCTGTCCACCGCGCTTTTGAGATTCTCGGCCCTTTCTATAAGGTATGCGGGAACTATTTCGACTTCAAACCCGCTGATTTGCCCGCGTATGTACGGGTGCTCCGAATATGCCTTTTCCCATCTGTGCCCGCGAAACACCGCCTTTCCTATTCGAAGCCCCTCACGTTCAAATTTTTCCCGTGCAAGCGAATCTGGGAAGAATACGAATATGTCAAGGTCATTGTCGCCGCGCAGGTGCGTTCCGCGCGCAAGGCTGCCAACAAGCTCCGCCTTTTTGTGCGCGCCGCGCATTGCCATTATTCTGGAAATTAGTTTTTGCGCGAATTTTTTTTCAGTGAGAATTTCCTTTTTTGTCGGTGTGATTTTTTCCATCACTTTTAATAAAATCTTCTTTTCCAAAACAATCACCGTCATTTTTGCGTCATTGTTTATATACTGCAAAATTGTATAATAACTAGCTTAATGGTGCATAAAAATGGAACCTGTGGTTAACGAATTTCGCGGGCAAAAGGCTGAATCATACGCCCGGACAGTAATATATGAGGGCTTCCCGTTCTTTTTTTATGATATTGCCGAACCAGTCCTTAACGATCAGGAAGGCGCTGTCAGTGAGGCTCTCACAAGCCTCATACTTGGCAAAATTGGCGCAGATGAACTCGAGTCGCGCTATGGCAGGCTTTTCCCGGTTGATTTTGTCATCAGGTTCCGCGAAAAAATCATAAAACCCATAACCTACAGCGAGGCACTCGAATATCTCATGCGCACCGAAGAGCTAAACGAGCTGCGCGTTTCACTGCTCTCAATTCTCAGGGAATTTTTCCCGCAGAGTGAGAACGCCGAAATCATGGCGGATATTATCCTTGACAATTCAATTGGCTATGGCAAGATTGCGCCGCTTCTGCGCGATGATGGCCTCGAGGAAATAATGGTTAACGGGTATGAAAGAAGCGTGTTTGTTTTCCACAGGCGCTATGGCCACTGCAAAACCAACATTGACTATTCCAACAAAAAGTTTCTTGATGATTTGCTGCAAAAGATTGCAAAATCCGTGGGCAAAAAAATAGATTCCGACCAC
This sequence comes from uncultured archaeon, assembly GCA_964510425.1. Classification (GTDB taxonomy): domain Archaea; phylum Iainarchaeota; class Iainarchaeia; order Iainarchaeales; family Iainarchaeaceae; genus UBA10205. Next base: position 9,454 of record CAZEBH010000001.1, read on the forward strand.
CCGCTGCTTGATGCCCGGCTTCCGGATGGCAACAGGGCAAATTCCACTTTCTCTTTTGTGACGCCCTTTGGTTCAACCCTTACCATAAGAAAATTCACCGCGGTCCCGCTTACAATAGTTGATTTGATAAGCAACAACACAATGACTTCAGAACTTGCGGCATTCTTCTGGCTGATGGTTGAAGGCATCGGGGTGGAACCGATGAATGCGATAATAATCGGCGGTTCGGGTACCGGGAAAACCACGACCCTTAATGCGCTTTCTGTTTTCATCAGGTTTTCCGAGAGGGTAATTTCAATTGAGGACACGCTCGAATTGCAGCTTGGCAACAGGGACAACTGGGTGCAGATGGAAACGCGCCCAAAGCTCAAGGGGCAGGATGGCATAACCATGAATGATCTGCTAAAGAACGCCCTGCGAATGAGGCCTGACCGGATAATAGTCGGGGAGGTCAGAGGTCCGGAAGCGCAGACGCTCTTTGTTGCAATGGACACCGGGCACAAGGGCATTTTGGGGACATTGCACAGCAACTCGGCGCATGAAATGATGCTGCGCCTAAAGTCCGAACCCATGAATGTTCCGGAAGAACTTGTCCCGCTCTTAAATCTTATAATTGTGCAGTACCGGGTGTATGCAAAAGGCGCCGGCTGGCAAAGGCGTGTTGTGGGCGTAACCGAAGTGACCTCAATGGAGCGCCAGGCGCTTATCAGCAGCATTTACGAATGGGACGCAAAGTCCGACACGATAAGCCGCACAGATACCCCGATGCATCTGACAGAGGTTCTTGCAACAAAAACGCTCAGGACCAAAAAGGATGTTGAAAAGGAAATGTTCATCCGCAAGAAAATACTCGACTGGATGGTTTCAAATAAAATACGCTCTATTCAGGAGGTCGAGCTTGTTGTGCAGCAATATTACTACAACCCGGATTCGCTTCTCAAAAAAGTGCTCTCGGAAAATACGCAAAGCCCATTGTAAAATCCCGTTTTTTTTCACTTCAGTTTAATTCTTAATTGTTCCTCAAATTTTGCAAGCCGCCAAAAGTTTTTCGAGAGCATTTTGTTTGCCCTTGGAAGTATTGTGCAAAGATACTCTTCGCCCAGAAGATTTTTCCCCCCAAGCTTTATTGGAAAGCCCATCTGTTCGGTGCCCTGAATTTCCATCAGGAATTTTTCGTTTTCCGCGAGCATTATCCCGCCGCGTTTTACTCCGCTCCTTTTCATCGCGTCAAGTATTTTATTCGCATCCTCGATATTTGCGCATCCGATGTGGAGTATGAAAGGGTCAAGCTTGAACCACATCTCGCCCTTTACGTTTTCCGTAAAACCCTCGAGCAGTTCTTTTTTTGTGACCTTGCGGTGCCATTTGCGGTGGAAAAAGTTCTCGGTTTTTTTGTCCCCGCGCTTCTCTAAAAGCATTATCCTTCCGCTGCAGCAGCTTGAGGTGTAATAGCCGCCTGTTTTTGCTATAAAAGTGCAGAGGTTTTGCATCTGCTCGTCCACTTTGCCCTGTGCAAGTGCGGTTTCATATGTCCTGCCATGCCTCTCTTTTACCATTGCAAACCTTGTGCCTGTTTCTGGCAATTCCTGTGTATTTTGGCTTAAAAGGCTTTTTTTGGGCATTTAGGGGACCCCCCTAAGAGGCTTCAACCAATTGTTTTTTAATTTTCCCCATATCTGTCTACTTAAGTGAACCTATGAATAAGAACCTGTTTTTTTTTGCCTGTGTACTGGCGGTTTCCTGCATTGCAAGTGCGGACATCTCCATGACCTACCCAATCGAATCCACCATGGCAAACGGTTCATCCATACAGGCGGGTTTTGTTGCCCCGGGTCAGTCCTTTGATTTGGTATTTTCGAATGATTCAGGGCGTGGCACAAAATGGGATTCAATTTCGGTAAACGAACAATCACTTTCCGCCGGATGGAAAGTTGTTTCAACACAAAAAACCGATCCCTCGCTGCTTGCCACAATAAAAGTCCCGGCAAACGCGCGGCCTAATATTTATCCGATAAAAGTCACCCTGTCAGATTCTTCCAATCCGGGTTCATCAGAACAAATCGAAGCCCGCGTTGTTGTGCGGGAAAATCTTGTGGATGTTTCATTTGCAAGAAAATCCACTGGTGGATTCCAGTTCGCCGGTGGCAAGGTAATTTACGCCTCAAAGCTCACGAATTCTTCCATCTCGCCAATAAAAGTGAGGATTGCTTCGAATCTTCCAAGCACGTGGTTTAGCGAAGAAACCCTGGAACTAAAGCCCGGCACTTCACAGGATTTAGAGCTTGTGGTTCGTCCGCTCTCTTCCGGGCATTTTGCATTTGCTTTCCATGCATTTGCAGGGGAGAATAACTTAATTGTAAAGACATATTCCTCCAATTTGAGCGTTCGCCCAACTTTAAAGGGCAAGTTCGGCTCGGCGCTTTCGGGTTTTCCGTTCTTCACATTCAGCCTCCTGCCATTTCAGCTCTTTGATTCGTTCTTCAGCCTCGTGCTGCCATAAAGCAGATTATTTACTGCCAAGATTTTTGTAAATCAAATTTTCTTCGCCATGTACGCTCCCTCGCGCGCGTATCCAAGCTTTTTTGAGTAGTATTCGCGCGCGCCAACGCCGCTTATCACAAGCATCTTGTGCGCGCCGAATTTTTCTGATGCGAGTTCTTCTGCGCGCCCCATTAGCATTTTTCCGTATCCGCGGTGCTGCTGGCTTGCAGTTATGTGTTCTCCTATTCTTGTTGTTTGCCCGAACACATGCAGTTCGCGGATGCATGCGCTATTTTGCGTAAATTCCTTTCGGAAAGGTTTGGCGGGTTTTCGCAGCCTGCAAAAGCCCAGCAGCAAATCATTTTTCTTGTCCTCAAATGAAATAAAAATTTCCTCGCCTTCGCTTGCGGGGTATTCTCTCTCAACCAGTTCAACAAAATCATAGTCGACAATTTTTCCCTTTTCGGAATTGATTCCGGATTCGCGGCACCTGATGCATCTGCATCGTAGCCCCTTTTCGTGCATCTTCTGCCCGACAATTTGCCGCAGATTGTTCTTGTCAAGGCCTGCAACTGAAAATTTTGTCGGAATGTCCCGCTGAATTCTGTGCACACGGGTATATTCCGGGAAGTATTGTTTCGCCTCGGCAATGATATCTGCCGCTTGTTCAGTACTAAGCGGGGTGAATCTTCCTGCTTCATAAATCTTTGCAAGCGCGGTTCCGGGCATTACCATGCACGGGTAAATTTTGAGCCCATCCGGGCGAAATGCGGGGTTTGTGAAAATTTCACGAAACATTTCGATGTCTTTTTCGCGTGAGCTCAGGGGCTGGCCTGGCATCATATGGTATGTGACTTTCAGAGCACAGTCCTTGAGAAGCCTTGTTGCTTCAATTGTATCCTCTACCGTATGGCCCCTGTGGGTGAATTTGAGAACGTCATTGTAAATGCTCTGGGCGCCAAGTTCAACTCTTGTTGTTCCAAGTTCAAGCATTTTATCAATATGTGCCTGCAAGCTCCAGTCAGGTTTTGTTTCGATGCACATTGTGACAATTCTTATATTTGCCTTTTCGTTGCGTACCTGCTCCCTTTTGACATCAGCCCTTTTTTTGAATTCCAATAGTTTTTCTGCCTGCCACTCTTTGCCGTTTTGGAAAAATTCATTGAATTTTTTACCATCAAATTTTCCTGAAGTAAAGAATTTTTCTGAAAAATCATTTGTTGCCTGGAATGCACCTGAAATGAATTCATCCTGGTATTCTCTTGGCGTTGCCGGGAAGGTTCCTCCCATTATTATGAGTTCGAGTTTTTCAGGGCAGTGTGCAATGGCATAGTACTGGAAAATCCTGTTCATTGTCTGCAGGTACGAATCATAATTGTTGTTTATCGCGCGCATTGTGGCGGGTTCGTGCCCTGTATATGATTGCGGCACGGAGCCGAATACGCTATTTGGCCCTCCAGGGCAGTAGATGCACGTGCCATGTGGGCAGCTAATGGGTTTTGTCATTATTGCAACCGGTGCAACACCTGAGAGCGTGCGAAGAGGCTTAATTGAAAGCATTTTGGAGAGTTTTTCCGTTTTTTCATCCGACTGCATTAATATGTCAGGGTTTGAGGGAAGTTCAGATATTCCAAATTTTTTTCCAGCCGCAAGCTTATGGGAATCCAGTTCTTTTTTGCTCTTAATTGTGCCATCCTCAATTGCATCTATTATTGCCCTTGAAAATTTGGCCATTTTTTGGTTCATGGCAAAGTTTTGCCCTGAAAGGTTTTTATTATAGTTTAACTATTTGGTGTTCATGGCTGATTTTTTGCTTTTAATTGTGCTGGGGGCGGCAGTTTTGCTGCTCTTGCTTGTGCTTTATTTGCTTTCGCGCACTTCAAAACTAGAATCAGACATTGCCCATTTGCAATTCTCAAAATCTTCGCAAAGTGTAAAATATGGCAAATTAACTGAGCAGTTTATGCCATTCACAAAAAACTTTCCATTCGATTCAGCAAATTTCCGGTTTTTAGGTTCGCCCATAGATGGGGTTATTTTCGAGGATGATAAAATAGTGTTTGCGGAGTTCAAGGCTTCAGGCGCCCAGCTCTCGCCAAAGCAGAAGCGCATTAAAGAACTGGTCGAGCAAAAAAAGGTCGAGTGGTATGAACACCACGCAAACTGATTTTTTTGTTTGCGCGCTAAACCGAATGATTATATTTTGAAAAAGGGGCTTATTATTTTGGTGTTGTTATTGCAGGGCGAAAGGAAAAAATTTGCCATCTACTGCCACTTTCTCCTGTAGCGAAGGGTAGCCCCGACTCCGCCAAAGCCTTCAAGTTGCCTTCCTGCTTCGCTTTTTTGGGAAATAAAAATTATTTTCGCCCCGCTTTGCTGAGCCATGTCAAGCAAATTTTCGGCTTCGCTTCGCTTTTCAGTGAGCATGTTCTCAAGCATTGCAACTTCATTCGCGGCTGTGGCATGCAGCGCTTCATTAACTTCCTTAAATCCAATTGCCGCCATTTCGTTCGGGATTGCGGCGAGCAGCTTTTCGACTATTTTTGCTTCTTCCGCAGAATGCAACTCCCCTATTATTTTATCGATTTTTCCGGCCTTCACAAGTTCGTTTAACCCTGTTATTCCAACTGAATTTGTGGATTCAAAAAAAATCTGCAGCTTCGCGTTTTTTCCTTTTGCATATTTTTCAAAATTCTGCCTCTCAAAACCTGGCCCGGCTACCACTATTTTTCCTGCCTTTAATTCGGATATTTTGTTTAAGAGCTCCTCAAAATATGGGCTCTCTTTTGATTCGTCCTTAAATCTCTTGCCATGGCGCATAGAGCCAATGTGAGCCTTCATCTCAAGGCCGGTGTCTTTTAGAAATGCAATGTCCGCAGTTTCATCATCCATAACCACTAAGAGCACCTTCTCCCTGCCTGTGGCTTCCTTTGCCCTTGTGAGCCTATCTGTGTGGAAGTTTTTGAGTGCTTTTTTTGTAACCTTTATTTTTTTGCCGATTTCCGCTTCAAGTGTGTGGTGGCTTTTGAGAGGGACAAGTTCAACCGGCACCGCACCAACAACAACTCCCTGAATACGCAGCTGGTTGGTCGCCTCATGGAAAATTGCCTTTTGCGCCTCAAGCTCTACAAATATTTTTTCCCTGTATGCAGAGTCGCCCTCGTTTTTTGGCTTGATTTTTCTTTCAGCGCTGCCGCTCACAATGTCGCCCTTTTCGACAAGCTTTTCAAGGTGCCACAGGTCCTCAAATGTGTCAGGGACCACTTCAAACCAGTTGTTTTTGCGGTCAATTTTAAGTATCTGCATAAGGAGATTAGCAAAATAAAGGTTTTAAAGCCTCGCAAGCCACTTTTCCATTATGGCTCGTGTGGCAGTGCTTGAGGCCGATAGGTGCATCAATGGCGATGGGTGCAATTTTATTTGCGGCAGCGTCTGCCCTGTGAACCGGGCAGGAAAGGAGTGTATAGTTCTTCCGCCAGATAAAGAGGGTTTTTCAGACACCGGGCCGAAAAGAAAAATCCCGATTATTAATGAGGGCCTTTGCATTGGCTGCAATATCTGCGTAATAAAATGCCCGGTTGATTGCATCTACATTGAAAATCTTGTGCAGGAATTAAAAGAACCTCCCATTCACCGGTTCGGCGAAAATGCGTTCAGATTCTACAGGCTTCCAAATGTGCGCAAGGGCGAAGTCATAGGCCTTATCGGAAGGAATGGAATTGGCAAATCCACAATACTAAAAATTCTGACGGGCCAGTTAATTCCAAATCTTGGCAACTGGCAAAGGAAGAGTGAGTACGGTGCTGTTATGGATTTTTACCGCGGCAAGGAATTGCAGCAATACTTTTCAAGCCTGAAAAACAAATCCATTAATGTTTCATACAAGCCGCAAAATATAACCGACATTCCAAAAGTTTTCAAGGGAAAGGTCAGCGAACTTCTATCAAAGGCCGATTCAAAAAACAGGCTGGGCGAAGTTGTTTCGCACCTTGGTATCGTAAAAATCCTGGACCGAAATCTCTCTGATTTGAGCGGGGGCGAGCTGCAGCGCGTTGCAATTGCGGCAGCCTGCTTGAAGGAGTCAGATTTTTATGCATTTGATGAGCCGACATCATATCTTGATGTGCGTGAGAGATTGAATGCGGCAAAACTCATTCGCTCCGTTGCGCAGGCGGGAAAGAGTGTTATGCTAATCGAGCATGACCTTGCAGTGCTTGATTATCTGAGCGATTATATTCATCTGCTTTACGGTAAAAAGGCGGCTTACGGGATAGTTTCGGGCCCAAAGAGCGTTCGCAATGGAATCAATGAATTTTTGGAAGGTTTTGTGCGCGATGAGAATGTTCGGTTCAGAAAAGAGGAATTGAAATTTGAAGTGAAGCCAGCAGGCGATTTCAAGCGCAAAAAAGTTGCCGCCACCTATCCTGCCATGCGTAAAACTCTGGGCTCTTTTTCACTGCATGTAGAGGGCGGGGATTTGCGCGAATCAGAAGTTCTTGGCATTTTGGGGCCCAACGGGATTGGCAAGACAACATTTGTGAAAATGATTGCGGGCCTAATTAAGCCGGATTCCGGAAAGCCGGATTTTTCCCTTAAAGTTTCATACAAGCCCCAGTATCTTGCGCCTGTTGAGGGCATGAGTGTGGGCGAATTTGTTGAAGGGCAGGATATTGACCGCACGCTTTTTAATTCAGAAGTTGACAGAAAGCTCTCAATTACAGAGCTTGAGCACCACTCTTTAGAAGAGCTAAGTGGCGGGGAGCTGCAAAAGGTCGCGGTTGCAATGTCGCTTTGCAGAAGCGATGCGGATATCATACTTCTTGATGAGCCAAGTGCATTTGTTGATGTTGAGGAGCGCATAAATATGGCGGATGCAAAACGCTCGGTTGCCGAGTCAAGGCGCAAAATCTGCATGGTGGTGGACCATGATTTGCTATTCCAGGATTATGTAAGTGATCGGCTCGTGGTTTTTTCGGGTGAGCCTTCGGTTAAGGGCTTTGCCGCAGGGGCTGTTTCAATGCACGATGGCATGAATGCATTCCTTGCACAGATGCAAATAACAATGAGGCGCGAACAATCAAACGGCCGCCCGAGGATTAACAAGTCCGGTTCGCAGCTAGACGAGGAGCAGAAGGCAGCCGGCGAATATTACTATGCGGTGCATTAATTGCATGCAAGTATTCTGTGAGCGCCATTATTTTTGTAAAGCGACAGGCTGCAGGGAAAGAGGTTTCGTGTTATGTGTTCGGTAATCGGGGTTTATTCAAAAAAGGGGGAGGATGTTTCGCACGAGGCATACAAACTGCTGGCTTCACTTTCCCGCCGGGGGCCGGAGGGCTTTGGTGTCAAAACACAAAAAGAGGAAAAAAAATCCGTTGCCCTAAAAGGCCTTCTACCGCTCCCAACGGGCAGTATAATTTTGGGCCATTGCCTGCTCTCAACTACAGGGTTTGCAGTTCAGCCAATAACGCATTCAAAAATTTCAATAGCGCACAATGGGCAGATTTACAATTACAATGAAATCAACACATTCCAAAAAAAGCCATCCTCTGATTCAGAAGTGATTGCCAAGTTTTTTTCAAAAGGCCTGCAAAATAAAAATTTCAGTGCAGTTGCCCGGGAATTTTTCTCCAAAGTGGAGGGGGAATTTGCGGTTGGCGCCCTGTACGGCAATAAGCTCTATGCTTTCAGGGATTTTTTGGGCTTAAAGCCGCTCTGGTATGGCGAGAATAACTCCCTAATCGCATTTGCTTCAGGGCCAGGTGCTCTTATGAAAATCGGCATTCAGTTCCCGCAGCCACTGCTGCCCGGATATCTTCTTGAAATTTCCAAAAAAGGCGCATTCACAAAACCAATTTGCACTTTGGCGGATTTCAAAAAATCAGTCCCAAAAAAACATCCGGCTGCCGCATTGAGGCGTGAATTTGAGAGGGCAATGGATTTGCAGTGCGCAGGCCTCAAAAAAGCCGCCGTGCTTTTTAGCGGCGGGGTTGATTCATCTCTAATTGCAAAGGCTGTTTCGCAAAGGGTTGGGCAAACCGTGCTCTTTGTTGCAGGAGTTGAGGGCAGTGATGATATAAAAAACGCAGATACTGCCTCGCGTGAACTCGGCCTTGTGCTTGAAAAAATAATCCTTTCTGAAGAGGAGATAAAATCACTTTCCTTGAAGTGCATGAAAATTCTCTCATTTTTCGATGAAATGCAAATTGGTCTTGCCGTGCCGGAGCTTGCATGCGCCGGGTGCATTTCCAAAATGGGTTTTAAGGTCGTTTTTTCAGGGCAGGGCAGCGATGAGATTTTCTGCGGCTATTCAAGTTATGCGAAATCGTTGGAAATCGGGGGGTATTTGCAGGTGAATTCGGATATCTGGGCATCGCTTTCGCGCATGTGGTCGCGGAATTTTTATCGCGATGATGCAATCATTTCATCGTGCTCGCTTGAGCTTAGGGTGCCATTTATGGCAGGGGGTTTTTTGCGCGAGGCATTGGCAATTCCCGCGCAGCAAAAAATCCTCTCTGTTCAAGATCCGTTGCGAAAACATCCTCTGCGTGAGCTTGCAAAAAGCTATGGTCTCTCAGACTACATTTGTTTACGCCCAAAAAAGTCCATGCAGTACGGTTCCGGCGTTCAAAAAATAGTTTCAAAATTACTGAATTGATTGACGTTTTTTTCAGTTTTATTAAAATTTATTTGATTTAAGCTTTGCAGACCGTTGTTCTTGTCCCATTCTGGTATTCCATGCAGTTAGAAACCGAGTCGTTGATATCGCAGTTTGCACCAAAATCAACCCAAAGCAATTTGCTGTAGCCAAAAGTTTTTGTGGCTGTAGAATTTGCGCCATTTATTTTTGTAAAGCATGTTAGCGTACCAGCAACTGTTGCAGGATTTCCATTGCCAACTTGTGAGAGCATGAAACTGCACTGTGCAGGGCTTAATTTATTGAAATCATTTAGTGCTGAATCAAATTCGGCTTTTACGTTGATTGAATTAAGTCCATTTAAGCAGCCGACTCGGGTTGCGTTCAAAACTTTTGTAGTTGCCTTATCCAGTATTCTAATTGCCTGTTCGGCCTTTATTGCGCTCTCGCGGCCTACCTGCATTTTGGCAAAAGTTGAGTTGTTGTTTTGCTCCATTATGGAAGAATTTATGGTAAAAACCAATAGAATTATCGCCGCAACGGCCGTTATTGCTGCAATTGAGCCTCTCATTCTATGCCTGTGCATTTTTTCACCTTTGCAGATGTTTTATTCTGGGAATTGTAGTCAAAAACTTCTGAGCAATTAACGTTTTCTTTTGTTGAAGATGAAATGCTGCCAATCCCAAGAAGATATTCTGCCTGGGCTGCATCCGTTGATTTTGCATACATTGCAGCGCGAGTTTTCCCATCATTTTCCGAAGCATTGTTAAAAAGTGAAACGCTTGCAAATAGGAGGGCAACAATTACAATTGCAAGCATTGCGTCATAGCTAAATATTATCCCGTGTTTCATTTCCACACCTTGAGGGTTAAGACATTTTTGTGGTAAATCAACGTGCTGCATAATCCATAAATGCAGTTTTCATAATCTTTTTTTGTAAGCGAGATTTGTTGTTGGGCTAAAAAGTTGCGATCAACTGAAACCATGCTTCTATCGGGTGGCACAGGGTTTGTGCATCTTGGTTCAGCTCCTGTTGTCTGGCTCTGGATTGTGCCATTATCAAGGTCTTTCCAGCTTAAGTTGCAGCTAAAATCCGCTGGAATCATCATGTCAGATTTTGACATTGCCGTAAAAGTTGTATGCATGCAGCCATAAACCCTGTATCCCTGGGAAGCAAAGCCGATTTCAAGCGAGCACGGATTGCGTTCAAGTATCAGGGAACTGGCATTAGCCGCAATTGCCGCAAGCTCGTTTTGGGTCCTTGATTCTTTTTCTGCATTTGCTACTGTTTCATAATAATTCAGAAGCATCCCAATGGCAAGTACTGCAAGGCCTGCGGCTATCAGAAAATCAATAGAGAAAATCTGCCCTCTTTCTTTTTTCACTTTTGTCATTTCATCCTCTCCTTATTGTGAATTGTTCCCCGCAGCTAAATGTCCTTGTGCCAGAGAGTGCTGTGCCATTAAGTTTAATCTCAAGATTTACATTTTCATATCCATAATTGTATGGGTCGGAAATTACATTCAAATCGCCCTTGCCGCCTCCCGTAGCCGTAAATTGTATGGCGCAGTCGAGCTGTTTTGAGCTCTCCCCAATCCGCAATCTGGGCGAGCTGTATGGCATATCAATTTCATAAGATTTTGCCGTGCCAACCGCGGAGTAGACATCAAGCAAGATTGATTTTACCCCGTTTTTAACCGAAATATCGTATGTTTGTGCGCTAAGGTTGCTGTTGTGGATATTTAACACTGCAAAAAAGCCGACCGCCACAAGAATTGCGAGTATTATATCAATGCTTGTCTGTCCTTTGGGCATTTTAATCATAAGGGATTTTTCTTATTTAAGATTAACTTATTGCCCATTAAAAGTGTTTGGGCGGTTTTTTTTCAGAAGGGTTAGAATTCAGATATTATCTGTTAGGAGTCATTCAAGATAGTAGTGTTTTAGTGGTACGAGGTTTTTATTCAGTTCATATACCAGCGGTTTTCCCGTGGCAATTTCAAGCTTTGGGATGTCTTCATCTGAAATATTGTCAAGGTTTTTTACAATTGCCCGCAGGCTGTTCCCGTGCGCGCAGATAAGCACCGATTTTCCGCTTTTTATTGCAGGTGCAATGTCAGATTTCCAGAATGGCATCACTCTCTTAATCGTGTCCTTCAGGCTCTCGCCTAGAGGTTTCTCAGAATTCTTAAGGCCGGCATATTGCGGTAGGTTGCCGGTGTATCGCGGGTCTTTTCTATCCAGCTTTGGCGGGCGTATTTCAAAACTCCTTCTCCACAAAAATACCTGCCCATCCCCGTATTTGTCCTGCATTTGCGCATGTCCAATTCCCTGCAGAGCCCCATAATGCCTCTCGTTTAGCCTCCAGCTATGCTTAATAGGTACCCACATTTGACCCATTGATTCAAGTGCAATCCATGCAGTTTTAATAGACCTTTTCAGGATGGAGGTGTAGGCCACATCAAAAGAGTAATTATTCTTTTTTAGAATTTCTCCCGCCATTTTGCAGTCCGCTTCGCCTTTTTGAGTCATTCCAATATCTGTCCAGCCTGTAAATATTTTGTCAACATTGTACTGTGTTTCCCCGTGCCTTAAAAGAACCAGCTTGATTGTGTTTGTCATTCCAAAACCCTGAGTGTCATTTTTTTTCCTTTATTATCAAATGCCCGAATCGTATTAAAATCGTAGGGGTGTGAAATTATCAGGTGCACTTCGCCAAACTTTTCAAACGACTCAAGATCGGCATCCGATGGATAATTATGCTCAGTCGGGTGGGAATGCACGGTGCCAATAATTGTGCGATCTATTGGCACATGCTCCATGCTATACGACGCATAATTTTCTCCGAATACCGCAGGGACTATTACAAGTTCTTCAATTGTCTTGTTTTTGCCGCCTAGCATTGAGAAAAATTCCAGCGGGTGCACATTTCTTGCGGCAATTATAATCGAATCAAGTGTTGGTCTGCGGATATTGTACATTAATAATTTGAGTCCCCCCTTCATTAAAATATAGTGCAGGTCAATTAAATAATTCGGCAATATTTCAGGGCTTGCTATAACTTGTCGCAATTCAACCAAACCCCAGATAGAACGCAAGTGTGGGAAAAAGCAAAAAGGACATGCAGTGGCTCCTGCGCACTTTGCTGCCGAGGGCGTAAAGGGAAATGCCGGTACAAACACTGCAAGCGAGCAACCCTAGGGGTCCGGAAAAATAGTAAATCAGGGCAACAATGAAAACCAATGTGCACGCTGTGACTTTTTTGTAGTCAAGTTTTTGCAGAATATTTAATGACGCCGAGGCAAACGACCCAATTACCGCCGCGCAAAATCCGGCTGCCATAAGCGCAGTTGCAGAGAGCAGCAAAGCCGTATTGGTATCAAGCGGCATGGTTGTGCTCTCAAGTGCTGCTGCCATTCCGGTTCTTGTTTTGCCAAGTGCAAAAAGCATAATGGTGCTGAAAAATAAATTCCCGGTGTTTATTCCGCCATTTAGCACAAGATATTCCTGCGGCGAAATTTTGCGATAGGCTGCTTTCAGAATGGTTGCCGCTTGTGCAGGCCCAATTCCCGGAAAAACCGCCAGCAGTCCGGATGTCAACGCAGCAACAAAACCCAGATTGAGGTTTGCGTTTGCCTGCATTTTTTGCTGCCTTGGAATGCGGGTTTTTACACTGAGTGATTGCAAAAGGCCCGGCAGCCCAAAAAAACCAGTAACAAGAACAAAAATCGGCTCTCTTATTCCGGAGCCTAAAAGAAACATTCCGGCAATCCCGGCGCAAAGAGAAACCGCAGCCGCCGCAAACTTATTTTGTTCCTCAATTATCATTAGTAATATAGTTCCGGTAACCAGTGCCGGAATTATTAGCGGGAAAAAGGCCGAGTAATTTTTTGCAAATGAAAAGAAGGCCAGTGCGAGTATTGCTGAAAAAAATATTGTGATAAGGCTTCCGAATGCGCTAAGATTAATTGCTTCCAGACCCCTGCCTTCAAGAAGCATCTTGTGTCCGGGGAGAATATTCAGCGAATTTTCCTCAGATGGCGCGCCTAGCAGAATACTTGGGATGGCGTCAAATATGGAGTGCGTTATGCTCATTGAGACAATAAACATCGCTATTCCAAGCCTGTTTTCAAATTGCAGAAAAAGTGCAATCAGTGCAATTGTGTTTGCATGAATTCCGGGGGCAAGACCTGTTATAATTCCCGCAAAAATTCCAAGTATTGCCCAGATAATTTCTTCAATCAATTTCTCTGACCTTTTCAACAATGAGTTCTAATTCTCCCCTGTACTTTGAAATTGTTGCGATTGCCTCAATCGGCCTGTTTTCCACAAGTACGTGCAGCTCATTTGCCTTCGGGTTGAAGAAAACCGATTTTATCGAGCCGCTATTTTCCATCCCAAAGAATGCATTGCCGTTTTTTATTTCAAGATTTCTTATTGTGCCATAAAATTTTGCCTTCTGGCCTATGTTCATTTTTCCGATTTCCGATATTTTCATGGTTGGTTCATCAGGCATTGCAATAATAACTGCAAGAAAACCAAGGAGGGCAAGTGCCGCGCCAATTTTTGGCATATTTTCAAGTGCTATTTCCATTATTCATATAACAAAGAAAAAGTATAAAAATACGTTGATTGACGAATTAATGGTTTTAGGGGTTTTTATGGCTCGTCACTTTCAATTGTATAGGTCAGGTTGCCAGTTGGCATGGTTATGTTGCAATTCTGGTATGTGTCTACAACGCCAGTTATTAGTGTTGGGCAAGGTGTTTCCAGTCCGCCTTCATACGAAGAATTCTTTCCTAGGTCTAATGTCAGAATATACTCTCCGGCCGGCAGCTGCGTGCTTGCACAAAGAATCGTTGCGCCTCCGGTTCCTGTGCCCTCACTAACAGTACATGAAAAGCCCGGTGGATTTGATGTGATTGCCATTCCGGCTTTTGTATTTCCCACTCTGTCGATATAAATTGTAAGGATTCCTGGCTGGGCAGAAGTGCTGCATGGTTGGCCGCATAAAAGCGAGGTTGGGTTATTGTATGCAACGCAAACCGTTTTTGCCCCAAGATTTCTTGTTGTTTTCACGGCATCCTTCAATTTCGCGCTTAGGCTTAAATCATCCCCATTTGCAGCAGGGTCAGGCTTAATTGTGATGTTTAGCCGTATGTTTTCCGGGCATTCTGCAAAATCAACTTTTTTTACGTCATATTTTGTATTGAGTTTTTCTATTTCGGTTATGAGCTGTGAGCGTGTCGACGCTGCCGTGAATACGCTTTCCTGAAGTCCTGTGAATTTCCCAAGTACCATCATGGCAAGCAATATAGAAATGCTGATTATGAGCACAAGTTCAATACTGGTCTGGCCCTTCATTGGACCACACTAAAACCAGCAGTTATATTGCCAACGGGATTTTTGGAAATTGATGCGCTATAAATTCCAGGTGCCAATGTTGCCGGAGTGCAGGTAAATTTTGGCCCCACGGCAATACTTCTGGTGCAGTTTGCCGATGCACCGTCACCATCGCCTTCGCAGGCCGCGATTCCCCTCCCGGATTTTAGTGTATACGTAAACTTGATGGAAGTGGAATCAGTTTGAGGTTCACATGAAATAATGCCTGCCGGTGGAACCACTATCTGGATTGCCTGTCTTGTTCCAGCTCCAGAAACTGAAACATATTGCACTGCGTTTGATATTTTTTGTGCAGAGACACTTATTTTTCCAATAGCGGCAACATCCTCGATTGAATTTGAGGCTGCATCGGCATTTGGCTGGATTATTGCGACAATATAACTAACCGAGACTAAAAGAATAAGTATGAATTCAACTGTTGCCTGTCCAGTCCGAGCTGCTCCTCGGAAGGGAGCGTCCACCTTCGGTAGGACTTGCTTTGCCCGAACTGCTCCTCCCAATCGGGGACCTGTTGGTCGGAAGGGAGCGTCCACCTTCGGTAGGACTTGTTTCGCCCGAGCTGCTCCTCCCAGTCGGGGACCTGTTGGTCGGAAGGGAGCGGACCTTCTTCGAGTGGTCCGGCTGCGCATGTTTTGGAGTTTTTTCAACCTATCGCCCTGAAAAAAATATTCCACAAAATGTCCCCGCCAATCTGGAGAACAATATATGCCGCAAGAATTGCCGGGACAAATGCCATGGTTTTTTTTACGGTTATATTTTTTGGCGCCTTTCCTTTTTTTGCCATTTCGCGCAATCTTTCTGCAGCCTCTTGCGAAATTCCGCCAGCATCCATTGGGGCGGCAAGTATTTTTCCGGTGATTTTATTTTCTTTCATAATTGAACCTGCCAGCTTATTATTGATTAACTGATTTATAACCGTTTTTATGGTCTGTCCAGCCACAAGTTCTATTCGTCCGTTGCGTTCAACTATAAATGAATCCGGAATCATTCCTTCCTCGATTTTTTTGGTTGGGATAATTTGTTTAAAAGCAATTTCCCTGCTTTCGGCGTATATTTTCCAGAGCGCATACGCGGCAAATATTGGCACCGAAACAGCCAAGCTTGCCGCAATAAATTCGAGGGGTAAAATCACAAGCCCTGCAAGCCCAAAAGCGGCGGAGATGATTTTTCCCGCCTTTTTTGGCAAGAGCGCGACAATTAGAAGTAGTGCAAATGAAACTCCGTCCACGATATTTTGGGGAAATTCATTTGCAGCAATTATGCCGCTTCCAGAAAAAAACCAGCCAAGAAATATCCGGCTTCCGCTAACAAGTATTGCAACGCCAAATATTGACAATGCTTTTTTTGAAAGGGCATTTACTGTTTTTGCAAGTATGTCCCTGTGGCCTAGGGCTGCAGCAAGACTCATTGTAATCCCAAGCGGAAAAACCATGAGTGCCGATAAAAAAATCAGTGAAATCGCAAAAATGGGCAGGCTTATTGTATTGAATGCAAAGCCATGGATTGGATTTAGCCATGATAGGGCGGCATAATTTATTGGGTTTGCAAACGCAATTGCGGTGACAAGCTTTACATCCCCGCCTGCCCAAACACCCATTCTGTAGAGTGCATACGAAACAACAAACCCTATCGCCCCTGCAATAATTGATGCCTCAAGCGGGCCAAGGTTGCCTGCAAAGTAAGATTCCGCCCCCCTGAGCAAAAGTCCAATTGCTGCAAACGAGTACACCAAACTGTTACTGACAAGCCTTTTTTTGATATCAGTAATTGTTGCAACAAATAGGGCTGTGATTGTCAGTAAGACATAAACTGATGCAAAAGCAAGCATTGTCGGTTCGCCAAAGTATAAACTCACCTGCCCTTATTTAATGATTGCCCCGAAGAAAAAATTATGGCAATTCAAGCGGCTTGGCAGTCTGCCCATTAATGCCGGAATTGTACTGTCATAGTTATATAATGGCTCAAGCTGCGCCCTGTCGGCAATTATTGCGATGTTGAATGCGATTATGGTTACTGCGATAACCAGAAGTGCAGCAAACATTACTGTTATGGAATATTTACTGGTTTTTTTCCAGCAGCCACTTCCATGCTGGCGTGATTTTTATGGTGCCGGCCTTTTCCTTCATTTCGCCTTCCTTATGGGCGGTTAATATGTAGCCCTTTTTCACGTCGAACTTGCGCATGAATTCCGTCATGCCTTTTGTTTCTATTTTGCCTGATTTGATTTCTATTGGCAATGGCCCCGCGGCATCAAGCACAATGTCAACCTCATTCTTGTACTGGTCACGCCAGAAGAATTCAGCCTTGAGGCAGTTCACAAGAAAGGACTCAAATGCAATTCCGATTGCATGGCTGTCCTGTGCGTAGAGGAGCGAGGGCGGCAGTATTGCAGGGTAGTATTTCTTGAGTTTTCTCGAGCTTTTCCTGACGTTTTTTGAGTAATTGAACAGCCTCCTCACAAGAAATGATTTTTCCAGAAGGTTCAGGTAATTTGACACCACAGCCCTTTGCAGGCCAAGTTCTTTTGAAAGTGAATTTGCCTCTATAACCCTTCCAGGTTCGTTCATGATAATTTTTGCCACCGACTCAAAGCCCGCCATGTCGCGTATCCTAAACATTCTCTGCAAATCCTTGTATAGCACCTTGTCAACAATCCCCTCCATGAGATATTTTTTTACAAATTCCATGTTTTCTGTTTCGCCTATTAGCTGCGGGAAACCCTGTGTGAGCATGAATTCTTGGAAAAGGGCGGAGAGCTCCTTTCCCTGAAGTTTCCTGTCAATGGATTCTTTGCCCTTAAATGAGAGAAATTCGCCAAATGAAAGCGGCTCCACGCGGAATTCGAAAATCCTCCCGGCTAATGTTTCCTTGGATTTTGAGCGTATGAAAAGTGATTCGGAGCCGGAAATGGTTAGGCGCATTTCGGGGTTGAGATCATATGCTGTCTTGAGCTGCGCCTCCCAACCTTCAACTTTTTGGATTTCGTCAAAAAAAACGTGATAGTCTTTTTTCCCAGTATAGGAAAACAGGGATTCGAATTCCGAGATGACCCTGCGGATGTCGGCATCGGGAAATTCGTCAAAGGAAAAAAACAGGATTTTTTTTGCCTGAAATCCATTTTTCAGGAGTGCGTCAACAAGCCTTAACATGAGAGTTGTCTTGCCAGTCCTTCTCAGTCCGCAAAGCGATATTATTTGGCGCTTCCCAAAAAATTTCAGTATTTCGGTGAAAATCTCCCGGTTCTTTGAGGAGTGGCTAAATGTGCCATGCCACCAGGGGTTGAATTCCAAAAGACTCTCTTTTATTTGTGCCATAAAAAACCATCACAAATCATGATTTATGTTACATTACTATGGCACAGATTATAAGCCTTTTGGTGGGGCAAAAAGGGTTTCCGTTAACCTGTAAGGGGGGTGTGTGTTCGGAAGCGTACGTCAGCCCATTTGCAATGGGCTATAAGTTCAAATTCAATTCATGAGCATAGAAATTGCCGAATCGCGGTTCTGCACAACCTTAAGCTGCGCCCTGTCGGCAATTATTGCGATGTTGAATGCGATTATGGTTACTACAATAACCAGGAATACGGCAAACATAACTGTAAGGAGATATTCAACCGAAACCTGTGCGCGTGAATTCATTTCAACCAGCAATATTACTGCGCGGTGGTATTTATTCCTTTTTGGGGGTGTGCATTGCCAGCAGATATTTGAAAGCGGGGATTGTTTCGATTTTTCCCTTCGGTTCACTTTTAGCGTCCTGAGTCACTATATGCCCTTTTTTCGGCTTGTACTTTTGCATGAACAGTTCAAGGCTCTTTGATTTTGTTTCGGACAATTTAACTTCTATCGGGGTCAATTCCGGTTCCCGTTCTGCTGATGTTCGTATGAGCGGCCCAAACAATGCGGTTGTTGAATGGCGTGGCATTACATGAAACCGCCTGCATCCGGACAAGTGCATGGGTTTGCCCTATAGCTGTCCCAGTGGGAGGCGACGGGAGAAAGCATTTGAAAAAAAAGAATTAGAAAGCACAGTTTTTCTGCTGTGCTTTTTTTTGTGTTTAATTATTTTTTTTGTTTATCCTGGTATCATTACGTATGAATTGTTGTTGGTATTTGTTCCTGCATCTATGTCCCTTAGGCATGAGCCTCCGGTAACACAACATGCTGCTGCTGTTGCTGCGCCTGTTGTAGTTGCTGTGCATGCTGGGTAGGTGCCTAGTATTTGCCAGCATTGGTTGTTGTTCCAAATGTGTCTGACTGTCAGTGCAGTGGGTCCTTCTAGTGCTCCTGATATATCATTGCAATTTGGTGCTGGGTTTCCGGCTGTTGCTGCTAGTTGTGCGGCTACTGCGCCCATGCTGGTGGCGTTTGCGTTTGCTCCTCCTGTGCTTCCTAGGTTGAGGAGTAGTGTTACTACTACGACTGCTACGATTATTGCCCCTCCTATCAGAAGCAGGTATTCTAGTGCTCCTTGTCCTTTTTGTTTCATGTTTTTCCTCCCTTGTTTTTTTTATTTTGAATCATAATTTTTGTTGTATCTGTGGCGCTACTTGCTGGGACACAAAGTTTTTGAGGAAAAAACCAACAGTTATTGCCGCAACCACTGCAAGTCCTAGTATTACCAGGATTTCAGTTGAAGCCTGCGCTTTTTCCTCTCCAAATATTTTCATGTTGACCCAACCCCTACCAGAATTCCGGAAATGAATGCTGCCAATAGGTAGGAAATATATGCTATACACAAGAGAACTGGGATATATATAATGCTTTTGCTTATTTTGCCTTCCCTCATAATTGAAATCATTATGCCTGTAGCCACCGATTCCACAAAAAGATAGCCCTGAATTGATAGCTGTATTATCCCAAGGGCGTTACTGGATTCCGCCACCCTTTCCGCGCTGACTGCGGCAGATGAGGCGTTTAAAAGCACTTTTGAAATGGTTGAAACAAAGCCAAAAATCATTGGCGCAACAAACCCGCCCGCTGCAAACATGAAAATGACCTGCAGCACGGTTCTGGCTTTTCTTTCCTTTTGTGCCCTGTGGGATTCGCGCACATCCTCGGCAATTTCTTCAAGCACATTGGCAAGGCCGGCGCCTGCCGCCACCGAATCTATTATGATGGTCACGGTTCTTTTTACAAGCCTTGAATCTATGTTGTAGGCGAGTGTTTTTAGCGAGGTTTCAAAGTTTTCGCCTTCCTCAAGTTTTTTGAGTGCCTCGTTAATTTCCTTCTTTAATGGGCCCAAATCGGAGTTTGCAACTTCTCGTAGGGCATATTCATAAGTTCCCCCGCTTTTGAGGGTGTCTGCCATCTGCCGCAGTGCGTCCGGCAAATCCCCCTCTATTTGCTCGATGCGCTGCTCCGCCTTGAAATATGGGTATCCGATTAAAAGGTCAAGAACAACAAGAAAGAGTAGAAATGATACCTGCGGTGTTTCTTTGACCAAAAGAATTTCGCCGCTAACATACCAAACCATTATCCCAACAAGTACTGCCGCAAGAAAAGCGAAGCCAATCCATAGCAGCGGGTCCGCACGGAACTCTGCTGTGCGCAGGTATTCGGCATAATTGCGCAAAAATTTGTTGTTTTTTAGGAATGGGATGTTTTGCATCAGTTTTAGTTCCATTTTCACACCTTAGGTTCGCTCATTTTCAGGTAAATTATAAGTATCCCAAGTATTGAGGGCATTATCATCAGGTATGCTATTGCTATTAGAATTGGCGGTATCGATACGCTGCCTATCGAAATCGGGGCGTTTAGCACCGCGCCTATTATTGCAAGAAAAACGGGCGCGACAATTGCTATGAAAATGTATATTACCCCAAAAAAATTCATTTTCTCGGAATAGTCCCTAACCTTTACCCTCAAATCAAAACTGACATCCTCTGCGATTGTATTCATGGTATCGGATAGGTTCCCGCCGGTTTTTAGCGCCCTTACCATGTGCAGCATGGCGTTGCGCAGGGCCTTGGACTGGGTCCTCATGGCGAAATGTGTGAGTGCCTCTTTGGCATCGGTTCCTTCCTCAATTTCTGTGACCGTTCTTGCAAATTCCTCGCTTAAAATCCCATAATCCGCAACTGCAATTGTCTGGATTGTCTTGTATAGCCCGATTCCGGCCTTTAGTTCGGTTGCCATGTGCCTTAGTGCAAATGGAAGTTCGGTGCTCACTTCGCCTCCCCTGCGCCGTGCCACCTCGCGCGGAACCATGAGCATTACAACAAGTGAAAACCCCCCGACCAGCATCGGGATAAATATTGTAAATGCGGGGGAGAATTCAAAGTAGTAAAACAGAAAGCCCATGAACACAAAGGCAAATAGCATTGTTGCAACGGTTGTGGACACTGTAAGTGCCAGCCACTGGGTTATTGAAAATTTCATGTTTGCGGAGTAGAGGTAATAGCGCGTATCTGCAGTAATCGGTATTTTTTTTAAAAAATCGAGGAGCAAATCCATTATTGGCCGGAACCAGATGTAGAATTTTCCAAGCCTTTTAATTACCGGCGAGCGGAATTCGGCGAGGTCCTCGACGCTCTCGACCTTGATTGCAGCGGCTTCGTTCTCGGTTATTATGCCGCGAAGTTCGCCCAGTTTCCCCCCAACCTTTTCAAACTCCACGCCCTGATCCGTGTATTTTTTCTTCATGCGTTCGACAATCTTGTCGACCTTTTTGGTATCAAGCCTCTCTTGCGGTGCGGGAATTTCTTCGGGCAGAACCTTTTTCTTTTTCCTCTCCTCAATCTGCTTTCTTATCTGGTTAAGTTCCGCCAAGCAATCAGCCCTTTGTCATTATGTAATCCTTCATTTTTCTCGAAACAGCCCTCATTTCGTGGGTGTTTTCGTGCATGAGCTTTGTAAGATAATTCCCGCGGTGCTCTATTTCTGTTTCTATTTCTTTTCTTGTAAGCCCGCTTAGTTCCTGCAGTGTTATAATGTATTCCATGGGTTCATCAGTTCTTTTAAGCGTGTCAAGGATTGGGTCCCACTTGTAAATGGTCGTGGCTGTCGGTTTTCCCTTAAGGGCTCCTGTAACTTCGGCTATTTCAGTTACCCTTCTGATTGTTCCGAGTTTTTTGTCATGGAGCCTGTGTATGACCACAATGAAGTTGAGTCCCGAGAGCATCACTTCAGGGACATTCATGGGGGGGTTTGTGACCCTTACAATTGTCTCTTCAGGTGAATTTGCGTGCACTGTTCCCAAACTTCCATCATGTCCGGTGTTGAATGCGGTGAATAGCGTGAAGGCCTCATCGTGCCTGACTTCGCCGACAATTATCCTATCCGGCCTCATTCGCAGCGAGTTTTTTGTGAGTATGTCCATTGTAAGTTCTCCTGTTCCCTCAAGGCCTGGCGGGCGCGCCTCCATTCTTATCCAGTGCCGGAGCGGAAGGCTTAGTTCAGCCGTGTCCTCTATTGTAATTACCCTTTCATTGTCCGGGATAAATGTTGCAAGAACGTTTAGCAGCGTGGTTTTTCCGGCGCCTGTTCCGCCGGAAACCAGAATGTTTGCCGGGCGTGTTCCCGAGCCTTCGGTGCAAAGCCACAAAAATCCGGCGGCGTGCGTATCAAGCGTGCCTGATTGTATCAGGTCAATTATTGAATATGGCTCTTCGCGGACTTTTCGTATTTTCAGGGTCGAGCCCTGTACACTTTCCGGCGTCATTGTTGCCGTTAACCGCTC
>CAZEBH010000002.1:0-30660 GCA_964510425.1 uncultured archaeon
GGAGTGCTTGTTTGCTGTGACTCGGAAAACGGGGGCGTGTTGAGCCCATAGACGCTGGAAGTTGATGCCAGAACTGCCTTTTTTACGCCGGATTTTTTTGCAAATTCAAGGACGTTGTATGTGCCCACTATATTTGTTGTGAAATATTCCCTTGGGAACCTAGTTGAATCGCGCACACCGGCGCGTGCAGCCAGGTGGATGACATGGGTAATCCCTTTGCCAGATAATTTTTTGAAAGTTACAGGTTTTGTGATGTCAGCCTTAATGAATTCACCGCATTTGCTGTTGCGGATTTTTTCAACGTTTTCCTTTTTCAGTGAAATGTCATAATTATACGAAAGATTGTCGATGCCGATGAACTGAATATTGTCTTTCATAAGGCGGGAGCAGAGGTTTCCTCCGATAAAACCTGCAGCACCGGTTACAAGTATCTTCATCAAATACTAGTGAATAGCAAGGATTTAAAGCAATAAGGCAGCAGGCAATGCAATTCACTGACCGCAATAAATCCTCCCATGCGCAGGGGACAATCCTGCATTCAACTGGCAGGTTATTAAATGTTAGAGAGGAATATTTAATCCTTTGATGGTGAAATTTACTTTTGCAAGGATAAATTTATGTTTTCCGGCTTAAAACCTTACCTTTCGGGGTTCTCCGTGGAAAAATGCGTTGTTGCGGCAACATTGGTAATCTCGCTCACAATAATCATATCAGGCCTTGTCGGTTTTTTCCGGCTTGATATGCCCCTTATTCTGCTCACGGCAACAATACTTTCACTCTGGCTCGCTAAGGGCTATAAATCGGAAGCTGTTGATGGAAAAATATTCCTGTTGGCTTTGTTTTTATTTACGCTGCTTATTTACCCGATAATTGCAATAACCCCAATATTCCCTGCAAGCAATGATGCGGCATCCACAACTACAATGCGCGTACTTTCCGAAAAAATCGAACTTGATTATGCGCAATATGGCAAATTGAATATGCCATACCCGATTGGCCTGCCTGTAATGGCAAAAGCGCTCCACTCCATTATTCCGGTTATCCCTGATTACCTATCGCCATATTTAATCGGGCTCATTGCAGGGGTTTTGCAGATTTTTTTTGTATACCTGATTGCGAGCACATTGTTCAAGGATAAAAAGGCCGGAATAATTTCCGCGGCACTGCTCTTTGCCAGCAAATATATTTTTGAAAACATTTACGTCGGTGAACTTGCGTGGTATCTTGGCTCTGCCCTGATGTTGGGCTTTATTTACTTATTCCTAAAAAAGAACAGGCTGCAGTACGTGGTTTTTCCTGCAATATTTCTCGCCCACCCTGTTGCGGGCGTCAACACGCTTCTCTTTTTGGCGGCATATTATTCAATTGAGAGGGCAAATTTTTTGAAAGAGTTATCAAAACTTTTTTCCACTCTCATAATTATAATTCCCGGAATTATCATAACCTACCTGCCAATAGCAATAAATATTTTACAGGCAGGCTTTGCCAAAAGCGAATCCCTCGGCGCCATAAAAATGCTCTCAATGCTCCCTATTTGGGTGGGAACCGGGCTTACAGTAATAACCCTAGCCTCTATTGGATACCTGATTCTTTCACGGAAAAAAATCGCAATTGAAAAAGGGCACAAAATCATCATTGCACTCTTTGCAATCTCATTAATTGCATTGGTTGTTTTTGAACTAATGCATTTTATGCTCTCCCACAAGGTTATAGAGATGATAATACTCTCGCTCATTTTTATCGGCGGGGCTATAATTTCCCGGAAAGAACTGAATCTTTTGGATGGAAAAAAAGAGGTTGCCGTACTTTTAGGGGTGCTTCTTATCGGCATGGTGTTCTTTGCCACTTCAACGACACTGGGCCATTACAGGTCGGGGTCTAAAATTTCATCTGATGCCAGGGAATTTTCAGTGGCATTTTATAATTTTGACAAGGAGCAGAAAAAAGTGCTGTTCCTGACAAAATGGGGCGGAAAAATAGCAGAATATTCAAACAAAATACCGTTTGATATAACTGTTGCGCATTCAATTATTTCATTTGATTTTATGTATTACCACAATGATGCGTTTTATGAAATGCGTAAAAATGAGCAGACGTGGAAGGAAATTTTCTTAGATAAAAAAACCGAATTAATTGCAGACTTAAATATTGACTATATAGTTGTTAACCAAGAGGAATGGAACATTGACCTGAATTATCCTATAGTATTTGAATACAATGATTTTATGGTTTACCAAAAAAAAGTGTGGTTTCATGAAAAGTTACATGGGTGTTTCAGGCGACTATTATGAGAGGGCCCATAAGTCAAGGCACAAATCACAGGGGTTTTTTTACGAAACACGCGAAGAATATATGGCTGAATTTATGGGCCTTGTGGGAAATGAGAAAATACTCGACGTTGGCTGCGGATCCGGGACATTTTCAAGGTCACTTGCAAAAAAATTCCCGGATGCCAAAATAACGGGCGTTGATATTTCCGAACAGGCAATAAGCTTTGCACGGAAAAAGGCAGGGGGAGAAAAAATAAGAAACCTCGATTTTTTGGCTGCCTCAATAAGCAAAATACCGGTTAAAAGCGGTTCATTTGATGTCGCGGTGGTTTCACATTTAATTGAGCATGTTGAAAATCCTGAAAAAGACCTGCGTGAAATAAACCGCGTATTGAAACCAAACGGAATTCTGATCCTCACCACGCCAAACTATTTTTCCCTCTGGCCGATTGCGGAAATGGTTTTTGACAAAACAATGGCTGAAAAAAATTATAGCCTAAGTGACCAGCACATCAGCAGGTTCACGGCGTTCTCAATAAAAGAGCCTGTGGAGAAGACGGGATTTTGCATCCAAAACCGGAAAACACTCTACATTTTTTCCCTCGAAGCAAGTGTTCTGTCAAGAAGGCTTGGAGAGGCATTATTTTTGCTCGACAAAGCCCTTGATTTTTTGCCTTTTGGGATGGTTATTTATCTCAAGGCGAGAAAAATCGCCCAGCTATGAGAAGAACCTGAGCCGGAACAATGTAAAAGGGAACTTTAACATCTCAATTTTCCTGAGCTTTGATTTTCCGGATACCCTGTCCTTGAAAAAAATCGGGACTTCCCGTATTTTCGCGCCCTCTTTATGGCAGTAATAGATTAGCTCTTCAAGAAATGAATAACTTGTGGATTTGAATTCCCTTTTAAGAACTTTATTTAACAGCCCCGTGCGGTAGCACCTATAGCCTGAAGTAAAATCATTTATTGGCACGCCAAGAATGATTTTGGACAGGATATTTGCGCCAAAACTAATTATTTTGCGTGAAGCAGTCCAGTTTGTTCCGCCGCCGGAAACGTATCTTGAACCTATCACAACATCGGCACCGCCCCTTATTTGTTCAATGAAATCCTTGGAGTAGGAAAAATCGTGCGAAAGGTCTGCGTCCATTGAAAAAACCACATCGGCTCCAAGTTTCATTGCCTCGCCAAAGCCGGTTATATACGCAGACCCCAAACCTAATTTTGATGGCCTTGAAATTACCAAAACATTGGAAAATTTTTTTGCTTCCTTTGCCGTGCCATCAGGCGAATTATCATCGACAACTATTAACACAAACTTCACACCGCTAACTTTTTGTGATTTTATCGCAGGAATAAGTTTTTTCAGGTTATTTTTTTCGTTAAAGGTAGGAATTACCACAGCTGCAAGCATATGGAGTAATCAATGCCATCCGCATAAAATACTTTGGAATTGCACGCCCTGCATTACCATGAATAGGGCGAAGGGTTGCCAAAATTTTTGTGCTCAGATTTTTCTGAAAAATTCGATTGTTCTGAGCAGCCCTTTGTCAAGGCTTGTTTTAGGGTGCCACCCAAGATTTTGCTCTGCGAGTGCAATATCCGGAAGCCTTCTTTCAGGATCATCTGCGGGCAGATCCGCATATACGAGTTCGTATTTCCCGCCAGAAATTGATGCAATGCGCTTTGCCAGTTCAAGAATTGTTATCTCGTTTGGGTTTCCCACATTTACCGGCCCTTTTTCTTTTGAGTTCATTAGCAAAAAAAGTCCTTCCACCATGTCGCTTATATAGCAAAAGCTCCTTGTCTGGAGCCCCTTCCCATATATTGTAATCGGCCTGTTTTGCAGTGCCTGCACAATGAAATTGGGGACAACACGCCCGTCATCCCTGCGCATGCGCGGACCGTAGGTGTTGAAGATGCGCGCGACCTTCACATCCATGCAGTATTTTTCCCTGTAAGTGTAGCAGAGCGACTCGCCAAAGCGCTTTGCCTCGTCGTAGCATGAACGCGGCCCAAATGAATTCACATTGCCAAAGTAGGTTTCCTTCTGCGGGTGCTCGAGCGGGTTGCCGTAAACTTCGGAAGTGGAAGCGAAAAGATATGAGGCTCCTTTTTGGCGAGCAAACTCGAGCAAATTTTTTACCCCGTTTGAGCCTGCCTGCAGTGTTTCAATGGGCTTTTGCTGATAGTCAACTGGTGAAGCTGGCGAAGCGAGATTGTAAACCTGCCTGAATTTTCCCGGAATGGCAAATTTTTTTGAGGCGTCCTTTTTTACGAATGAGAATTTTTTATTTTTTTGCAGGTGCGCAATATTTTTCAGTTCGCCAGTTATTAGATTGTCAAGGCAGACAACTGTTTCGCCCTTGTTGATAAGAAAGTCACAGAGGTGCGAACCGATAAAACCAGCGCCGCCTGCCACAAGGATTTTGCCATTATTTTTGGAATTAAATTTTTCAGCCATCAAAATCCTCCCTTGCCTTTCCAAGGCTCTCAAAACTACCTATATCATACCATTTCTCCTTGAAAACAAAACCGTGCACTGCTTTGTGCCTTGAGAGCCATGCAATAAAATCGCCAGCGTTATCCGGCTTGTTTCCGGCCTCGATGTAATTTTCAATTGATTTCAGATCGGCCTTTGTGAAAATGTAGCACGCGGTTGCGGCAAGGGTCGTTTTTGGCTGGACTGGCTTTTCTTCAAACCCTATTATTTTTTTATTGGAATCGAGTTCAACCACGCCGAACTTCTCCTTCACTTCCTCGCTTGAGCCCGTGTCCTTGCATGCGACAACCGAGCTCTTCTTTTCGGTGAAAAATTCGTAAAAATCTGAAAGCTTGTATTCAAACAAATTATCACCCGCAATCACAAGCAAATCATCATCTATTTTCGCCTCGTCTATTACGTATTTCATATCGCCAATTGCGCCTTTGCGGTCATCGTTTGATGTTGTCATGTCATTTACAATTTTTATCGGGATTTTGAATTTGAAATTTGCCGACCATTCCTCGAATTCCTGGGCAAATTTTTCGTTTGTGACAACGTAGATTTCGCTAATCCCGGAAATTTCGGTAAAGTGCGCCATTATGTGCTCGATTATGGGCCTGCCCTTAACTTCGAGCATTGGCTTTGGCTTGTTTTTTGTAAGCGGCCAGAGACGGGTGGCGTACCCAGCCGCAAGAATTAAAGCCTTCAAGATTTCATCTCCCAACACCAATGTATTTGAATCCGAGAGAGTTTAGCAGCTTCTTGTCATAAATGTTCCGCCCGTCAATTAGAAGTTTTGTTTTCATTAGAGGGCCGATTTTTTTAAAATCAAGCTCCCGGAACTCATTCCACTCGGTGACAAGAATAATTGCATCCGCACCCTTTGATGCATCATATGGCGAATCTGAATATTCCACTCCCTTGAGGATTTTTTCCGCATTCTTGCGCGCCACCCTGTCAATTGCAACAATATTTGCCCCCGCCCTGGAAAGTGCTTTGCATATTTCAATTGAACTTGCTTCGCGCATATCGTCAGTGTTAGGCTTGAATGCAAGGCCCAGAAGCACGATTTTTTTGCCCTTTAGTGAACCGGGCTCATTTTTAAGTTTTTCAAATGGCACAAGCTTTTGTTTTGAGTTCACATTTTCAACCTGTTCAATTATGCGGAATTCATAACCGACTTCGTTTGAAATATTGCGCAGTGCCTGCACATCCTTAGGAAAGCAGCTGCCGCCATAGCCGCATCCGGCGTTCAAAAAATCCTTCCCGATTCTTTTATCAAGCCCCATGCCGCGTGCAACTTCGCCTACATCAGCGCCCGTACGTTCGCACAGGTTTGCAATTTCATTTATGAATGAAATTTTTGTTGCAAGAAATGCATTTGAAGCGTATTTTATAAGTTCTGCGCTCTCGGGGCTAGTCAGAAGAATTTCGCAGCCAAGAGGCCTGTAAATTTCAAGCATTGCTTTTGTTGCCGCTTCATCATCCGAACCAATAACCACCCTGTCAGGCTTTAAAAAATCCGCAACAGCCGAGCCTTCGCGCAAAAATTCCGGGTTTGATACAACAGCCGCCTTTTGGTTTGAAATCCGCTCAATTAGTTGCTTAACTTTTCGCGAAGTGCCTACAGGAACTGTGCTCTTATCAACTATAATTTTTCCTGGCGTGAAGTTCTCGCCTATTTGTTTTGCAACAGAGAGCACATATGTAAGGTCTGCCTTCCCGCTCTCAGATTGCGGGGTTCCCACTGCAATAAAGACAATTTGCGCGAGTTTAATTGCACCTGCAGCATCAGCTGAAAAAGAAAGCCTTTTTTCGCGCATATTTCTCTGAACAATTTCTTCAAGGCCGGGCTCGTAAATCGGGATTTTACCATTTAGCAACATGTTAATTTTTGCCGCATCAACATCGGCACAGATTACATTATTGCCAAGATCCGCGAGGCATGCGCCTGCCACAAGACCTACATAGCCGGTGCCTATTACCGATATTTTCATCAAAACACTTTTGCTTGGTTTATTCAAAAAAAGAAATTCTATTTGCAGTAATGAAATGCGCCGCACCCATTTTAAATGAATTTGGTACATCTGAACCTTGCCCTTTGGAAGGAAACGCCTTATAGGCAGAACATAGCCACGTTGTATTTTCTGCCAATACAAAACAATGCTATGCCTTATGGCCCGGATAAGCCCAACCGACTTGCCACCAAAAAGGATTTATTTGTCCGGGGCATAATCTACTAATGAACAGAATCACCCAAGCCTTTGTTCTGGCAGGCGGCAAGGGGGAGAGACTGCGGCCACTAACTGACAAGATTCCAAAACCGCTTGTAAAGGTTGCGGGCAAACCCATACTTGAATACTCCGTTGAATTGCTTGCAGAGCACGGTGTTGAAGAGATAATTCTTTCAACTGGGTATATGCATGAAAAAATAGAGAGGCATTTTGGCCGCGGGGAAAAATTCGGCGTGAAGATTTCTTATTCAGTTGAGCGGGAGCCTCTTGGCACTGGCGGGGCGCTCAAAGAAGCCGAAAAAAACCTGGATGGAAATTTTTTTATGCTAAATGGGGACAATATTGCGGATTTTAATCTCTCGGCTATGGCGCGAGAACAAAATTCGGGCAATGCACTCATTACAATTGCGCTCTGTGAAGTTGCTGATGTTACAGGCTTTGGGGTTGCTAAACTAGATGGCAAAAAAATAATTGGGTTTGTGGAAAAGCCAAAATCCGGTGAGGAGCCAAGTAAACTTGCAAATGCAGGGGCATATGTAATTGAAAAAAGCGCGCTGGAATTTCTCCCGGCAGGGTTTAATCTGATTGAGAGAACCCTTTTCCCGCGCATTGCACAACTTGGAAAAATGCACGCGCACATCCACAAGGGATTATGGCTTACAACCGATACATTTGAACGGCTTGCGCTGGCGGAAAAAGAGCTGCAAAAAATGGGCAGATGAGTTCCGACCTTTTTGGTTTTGGCAAATGTTGCCTTTAAAAGCATTTTCGGCTCTAGTTTAAAATGGATTTTTGAAAGTGACCATATTGAAAAAGGTGATTTTTGCAATTTTTTTGGTTTTGCTCCCAGGCTTTGCGCTCGCAACTGCGCCGACCTTGAGTTCTGCAAGCGATTCCCCGGATCCAATCACTATCGGTTCGGTAATAATATTCACCGCAGCCACGGCGCCCGGAGCTGACTTGCTCCCTTTCACGCTCCACATCTGCAAGGACGGGAATACCACTTCGTGCACAAAATGGTGCTCTGATACAGACTTAAACAGCAATGCCACTACCTCAGAATGCTCATACACTACTTCGGCAGGCGATGTCGGGGTAAAGGATTACAACGCATTTGTGTGCGATTCAAACAGCGTATGCTCGAATGTTCTTGGCTGGCAGTTCACCGTAAATTCGGCTGCAGCAGACACAGCACCCCCATCAGTTTCGGTAAAAGACATCAATGGCGATAGCTTAGCGCCATACTGGGCGCGCACGGACCAGAACGTGACACTCACTTTGAATGCTGGAGAAACGAACGCAGAGTGTAAATGGAGCGATACAAATTGGGGCACAACTTCTTATGCGGGTGAAGGAACTGTTTGCATAACTTCCGGAAGCGAAGCGGTTTGCAAAATTGGTGCAAAAACGCAGACAACTGGCACTTCCAATACAGTTTACTACAATTGCAAGGATTCTTCGGCAAATGCAACAGGAGGAATTGCGGCAAGCTACGGGGTTGATTACACAAATCCAACCGGAACAATTTCTTCTTCAATATCCGCAAACTCCGCCAACCTTACATTTACCGGCACTGATGCGCAGAGCGGAGTGCAAAAATATGAGGTAAGCCTTGATGGGGCGAGTTATATTGACAGGGGAACTTCAACCACGCACACTTTTAGCGGCCTTTCAAACGGCGACCATAATTTTACCCTGCGAATAAGCGATGTTGCGGGAAATTTTGCAATTTTTTCAGAGACAAAAAACATTAATTTTGACCCCTCTTCCATTGGAACACCGGCAATCAGTTCAGGTACGCACAGCACGGATGCAAACTGGTTTAGCGGCAATAACGTGGATTTTAGCTGGACAAGCGTAGCCGGAGCGACAAAATATAGGTATGCGCTAACGGACTCTTCCAATACAACTCCTGATGGAAACAGCGAAACCGCAACAACTGGCAGGTCATATGCGGGAGTTGCTGAGGGGGAACACTGGCTCCATGTTGCCGCTTGCGTTGATTCAAACTGCGGGAATGCAGCACATTTTAAGATTAAAATTGACACGGTTCAGCCAGAACCGGTTCCCGGCATCAGCGGATTTGGACAATCGAACGGAACCGTTTACATTTCATGGGGCGCGCCATCCGACACTTCCGGAATTCGCGAATACATTGTCTATAGGCATATATTTGAAAAAGTTGGCAGCCGAACTTTTGTTCCAAGTGACCCGGGGGTAAAAAAATTCTCCGGAATTAAGAGCACTAACTTTACGGACAATAACGGCCTTGAAATAAATCAGGTTTACTATTATAGGATACAGGCACTTGACAATGCCTCAAATTTGGGCGCAATGAGCGCTGTTCAGAAAATCCAGAACAGCAACACTTCATGCAATCTTACGTTCTCATCCAATCTTGCGCAATACACAAAGGGCGGGACTTTTAATCTTGTGCTAACTGTCTCTGGCGGACAAATTAGGAATGCGGCATTGAGGCTTAAAACACCCGGCACGGCATTTAAAAACTTACTGGAGAACCAAAGCGGGAGCACGATTTCCAAAACAATTGAAATTCCCACAAATACAGGTGAAGGAGTTGTTGAAATTGAGGGCAAAACCGAATTTGGAATGGCATGCAAAAAGCAGTTTGGCTTTACAATTGATTCGCAAAACCCGCAGGTTTCAATTGTTTCTCCAACAGATGGTTCTGCGGTGCAGGGAACAATTGGGATAGAGGCAAGCGCAACTGATAATTCTGGAATTGAAAAACTGGAGGCGCAATTGGACGCAAAGTTAATTGGCGAGATGGCAAAAAACGGAGACAAGTATACATTGGCATGGAACGCCCAAGAGTACTCGGCAGGCAGCCACAAACTCAAGGTTATTGCAACTGACCTTGCAGGAAATCAAAATTCCAAAGAGATGACAATTAGAATTGAACCATCATCCGCAAGCATTTACCTAGAAAAAGTTTATTCATATGACACCGCCATGATTAGCCAGACACTGAAAAAAGCGCAAATCAAGCAGGAATTGAGAAACTCGGCGGCAAAATTGATTTTTGAAAATGCTCCGCAAAGAAAGCTGACAATTACAAGAAGCGCGCCAGGACTTAGCGCGATAATTACCGTTACACTTAGAAATTCCGGCACCACAAAAAAGCTACAGGCAATTGAGGCCATACCAAAAGGAGTCTCAGAGAATGCGCGCGATATAAAAAGCGGGCAAGAATTCTCGGTTATTCAGGGCGACCCCATAATCAGATTTGACCTTGGCGAAGTTGCAAACGGAAGCGAAGCAATTTTTTCATATACCGTAGGCTCAGGCCTTACAGATGAGCAGGCAAATAAAATAGCCGACGCATTTGATTCATTTGCTTCTCCCCCGATTCTATTGGAGGGAGAGCAGGCAAACCCTATTGAATCAATGCTAAGCGAGGATATAATATTTTATGTCTTTATTGGCGCAGTTGCGCTAATTGTAATTCTGATAATTGTGGTTGTGCTGGGCGGCGGGGCCTT
This sequence comes from uncultured archaeon, assembly GCA_964510425.1. Classification (GTDB taxonomy): domain Archaea; phylum Iainarchaeota; class Iainarchaeia; order Iainarchaeales; family Iainarchaeaceae; genus UBA10205. The sequence continues at coordinate 10,493 of CAZEBH010000002.1, forward strand.
CATGCTGCACAGGCACATAAAGACACGCGATGTTGAATCTTACACCACGCCTAAAAAACGGGGCAGGGGCAAAAATGGACAAGGGCCCATAAGTAGCGGCAAGTGGTCTGTAAAATAAGCCATCCCTTTAGCAAAGCCGATATTTAGCTCAAAATGCCAATGAAACCTTATTTTAATTTTTTGCCCCCATTTATTGTTTGAGTGTTCTGAAATGTACATGGCAACTGTTATTGGAGCGGGACCCGCGGGGCTTGAAGCAGCCAAAAGAATGCAGCAGCGCGGCTGGAAGACTGCACTGGTTGAGGAGCACCCAACTGTCGGGGATCCTGTTGCATGCACGGGGCTGATTAGCGCTAGCGGGGTTGCGGAACTTGGCATCCGAAAAGAGGTTGAAGAGGTGCTGATGAACAAGGTGCACGGTGCGCAGATTTTCTCGCACAACCATGAAATGATTGAGATTAAAAAAAGCGAAACCGTGGCATATGTTGTGGACAGGGCAGGGTTTGACAGGGTGCTTGCGCGCGAAGCGGTTGAAGCGGGGGTTGAACTCAAAACCGGCACAAGAATGATTGACATTCGCAATGAAACCGTTTTTTTGGAGCACAGGGGCAGGGGAGAACTTTTAAAGTCCAAAGTTGTTGTGGGCGCGGACGGGGTCAATTCAAGGACAAGAAAAATTATGGGAATTAATACAACCGCCGCGGATTTTGTTCACGCATACCAGGTCGATGCCACCGGCAAATTTAACCCGCATTTTGTGCAGCTTTTTTTTGGCGATTATGCAAAGAATTTTTTTGCATGGATTGTCCCTGAAAGCGAAACCCGGGCGCGCGTAGGGCTTGCGAGCACTTCCGGAAATATCCGCAAGGATTTCAATGTATTTGCAAGCGAGAAAAATCTCGGCACAGAGTTTTGCGACATGTGCAGCTCATTAATCCCGATTGGCGAGCCGCTGAAGACTGTAGCCAAAGATAATATGCTGCTCGTTGGAGACGCCGCCTACCAAACCAAAGCCACAAGTGGGGGAGGAATAGTTACCGGAATGCTTGCGGGAAGAATTGCAGGCGATACTGTTCACAATCATTTCAAGGAAAATGCCCCGCTTAAAAACTATGAAAAGAACCTTGCGGGGCTCAATAAGGACCTGAAATTACACTGGAAAATAAGGCAGTACATGAACAGCAAGAGCGAGGAGCAAATCGATAAGCTCTTCCGCAGCATGAACAAGGCGAAAATTGGCGAATTCCTATCCGAGCACGGGGACATGGACAGGCCGACCAAGTTTGTCGGGAAAATACTCACAAAGCCCTCGATGTGGCGGCTTTTCCCGGAAGCACTAAAATTTATTGGCACATGAACTAGTTTTGACTTATTGCCCAAAATCGAAAAATATTTAAATTGGTAATCCCATGGGATTACTAATGAAAACAATCACTATAAAGCTCCAGGATGATGAGGCAATCGAACTCGATGGCTTTGTAAAGAAACGCAATTACCCCTCAAAATCCGAATTCATAAGAAATCTTATAATGGAGAGGCTTGAGAGGAACCGCAAGGAGAAAATTGGCTGGCTCGCAGTTGCCGAAAAGTCCATGCAAAAAATATGGGACAATGAAAAAGACGAAAAAACGTGGGGAAGATATCTTTGATTTTGCAAAGGGACATCTTCCTTGTACCCTTTCCTTTTTCTGACCAGTCAGGAAAAAAGGTCAGGCCGGTAATTGTAATCAGCAACTCCGAGTTCAATGAACATTCGCAGGATTGCCTTGTCGTTGGCATCACCTCAAACATCTCGCGGGAAAAATATTCCCTGAAACTTTCAAACGCCGAACTGGAGGATGGGAAATTATTCATGCAATGCTGCGTGAAAGTTGAAAATATACTCAAAATTGACCAGAAGTTCATGCTCAAAAAAATTGGAAAAGTAAACAGGCAAAAATTTGAGGCAATAATAAAAACCGTGAATACAATAATATCCATCGACACAGGATAAATGGCAACTTGAAAAATTCACTTATTTTGCCCTTTTTTCAAGCGCATTTTATAAAAACTTTATTCCACCAAAATTGCATGAACAGGGTAATTCTTCACATAGATATTGACTATTTCTACGCGCAGGTTGAGCAGCTGCGTAGGCCTGAACTGAAAGGCAAGGCAGTGATTGTTTGCATGTTCTCCGGCAGGACCGAAAACTCAGGCGCTGTTGCCTCTGCCAATTATAAGGCGCGAGAGCTTGGTGTGCATGCGGGCATGCCCATTGCATTTGCAAAAAGCAAGGCGCCGCAGGCTGTTTTTCTGCCAGCCGACAGAAATTACTATGAGGAAGTTTCTGCCCGAATAATGGAGATAATGCGCGAATTCTCGGACAAGTTTGAGCAGGTAAGTATTGATGAAGCATGCCTTGAAGTCAGCCAAAAATGCGCCAATAGTTTTGTGGAAGCAAAAAAATTTGCAGAAAAAATAAAAGATGCAATATTTGAAGAGGAGAAACTTACCTGCTCCGTTGGAATAGGGTCAAACAAGCTCATTGCAAAAATGGCCGCTGGCTTCAAAAAGCCTGATGGAATTACTTTGGTGGCTCCGTCTGAGGTGAAAATGTTTCTGCGGGGCAGGAAAATTGCAAATCTTCACGGCATTGGCGGGAAAACTGTTGAAGCCCTTGCCGAAAAGGAAATCCGGACAATCCCCCAGCTAGCAGATGCCCCCATTTCACTTCTTCAGGAGTTATTCGGGCAGAACCGCGGTATTCTGATTCACGAAAAAGCGCTTGGCATTGATGAAAGCCCGGTTGAGGAGCGCGAGAAACAGCAGTTCTCGCGCATTGTAACTCTAAAACAAAACACACCTGACCCGAAAACACTTGCCAGCCAATCTGAAATTCTCGCACAGGATTTGGCGGCAAAGGCAGCAGAGAAAAAAATCCTGTTCAAAACCATTTCAATTCTTCTTGTTTCAGACAGGTTAGAGAGTGTTGCACGGAGCAGGACAATTGAAATCCCAATGCGGCAAAAAGATGAAATCCTAAAGGTTGCCACGGAACTTTTTGCCGAATTTTTTGAAGCTAACCCCGAATTTGTGGCGCGGCGATTTGGCTTGAGGGTCAGCAATTTTTCAGGGCCAAATAAGCAGAAGAGCATATTTGAATTTTCATAGATGACTTTTAATCATAAGTGTGTTCGCCGCGCCTTTCTCAACTTTGATTATATTTACTATTTTTCCGCCCCATTCAACTTTGTATATTACCCTAACATATGCTAATCTTAGCGATAAGCTCCATCCTTTCCTGAAATGCTGCGGACATTATACTTCTGTGTCGGCACAGGATTTTGGGCAAGGCCATTGATTAGGGTTTTGAGCCGTTCTTTTATTTTGGTGTGAAACGCGGCGGAATCCTTTCCGAACTTTGGGTAAACTCTAACCTCAAACACCGCAAGCCGCCTGTTTATTTTTCTACAAATAAGAAATTACTTTTCTAACAAAGAAATAGCCTGTTTAGCCGTGAGATACTTGCCCTTTTTCATTTCATTGCTGACCTTAGAAATTTCTTTCAATTCACTTTTTGAAAGCTTCACGGAAGGGATAACTGAATGCCTTAATTCAGCCATATTATGCTCTAATTTTTCAAGTTTCAAAAAGACCTTTTCAAGAGTAATTGCTTTTGCCGGAGACATAAACTAACCTAACAATACTTTGTTCAGGGACAATAAAAATCTTTTCATTCCACAATGCGGAAAGGAATTTCCTTTGTATATGTTCGCTCGACGTGGTCAAAGTCATTGAAATGTTCCATGACCTTTATCTTGCCGAAGTGGTTCCCCACTTTTGCGTAATTTGAAAGATACACCGGCATTTTGAGCTGTGCGGTTGCGTTTGCCCTGAAGGATTCGGTGTTTTTTTCGAAGGCGTGGTTCAATCCGATTGTGCTAAAATTCGCTTCCGCAGGCAATTCAATGCGAACGGAAACCATTTTTTCCCGGCTATCACTGTTGGTTATTTCAACAATTAGTTCCCATGGCTCCTTCTTGCGAAGGCTCACGCGCAGCGGGAAAATTTCTGTCTTTACAACCATTGGCACTTTTTCACCCTCCAAATTCTTCAGATAATTTCAAAATCGTCAGTTTTTTTGCCCTTAAGCGCGGCAAGCCTTTCTTTTAGGATATCTGAGCCTTTCTGGCCGGCAGGAATTTCACGCATCGACCCTGAAGAAGCAGCAGAACCGGTTGGCTTGTGCGCCTTGCGGAAGGCATTGATTTCGTCCATGCTCCCTTCCTTAAATTCCCCGCGGAAGTGGCATCGCGTGCACTCTTCCATTCCAGTTGCCAATCTTTTGAAGTCAAGCGAACCACAGGAAGGGCAATATTTGTGTTTCATATTAATGTAGAAAGGTCGGAAAATGATTAAAAAAGGAAGCCCTGAAATACGGCATTTTCAGCGAAAATCAGCTTTATATTGATGAATGCAGTTTTTTATTGCGCATGCAAGAAGTTCTGCCGCTAACAACCATTGGGATAATTATTGTAATTGCAATAATGGTTAGTATTTTAGTAAAAAAATTTGGCCAAAACCCTGTACTTGGCTACATAATTGCCGGGTTTTTCCTTGGGCCCTTCCTTTTGAATTTTCTCCGCCCCAATGACCCTCTGGTGCTCGGATTTGGCGAAATGGGGCTATTTATTTTGCTTTTCTATTTGGGCCTTGAATCTTCGCTTAAGGATTTTCTGGCCGCCGGGACAACCGCATTTTTTTTGGGGATTTTAGACATTGCAGGTTCAGTTGCGGTTGGTTTTGCAATTTCACAGCTCTTTGGATTCTCTTTTCTTTTCTCATTTTTAGTTGGAGTGATGCTCTTTTGCACCAGCACTGCAATTGTTGCAAAGTTTGCCTTTGACAATAAAATCATAAAAAACCCCTCAACGCACATCGCAATTTCAATACTCATATTCCAGGATTTGGTTGCAATCACAATGCTTGTATTTATAACAAGCTTCTCAAAAGGCGGACAGGGGCTTGAACTCCCTATCAGCGCGGTGATGTTTGCAACTGCCGCATTCTTTACAGTCTATCAATTGAGCCAATGGGTTGAGGACTGGCTTACAAAGAACGGCTTTGGCCACACGGAAATGACGCTCTTTGCCCTTGGAATTGGGCTGATTGTTGCAACGCTTGCAAATTTCTTAAGCATCTCAACTGCTCTTGGCGCGCACTTTGCGGGCTTTGCACTTGCGGAGACCAAGGCCGGCAATAAGATAAAAAAGGACATAAATTTTTTGCGTGATTTCTTTTTGGTTTTTTTCTTTGTAAGCTTTGGCACCACAATATTTTTCAGCCACGAAGCAGGCTTAGTTGTTATTCCCGACCCCGCAACGCTTATTTCGATGTTTGGGTTGGCTGCACTCTTAGTGTTGGCCGGAACAATTGTGCATGGAGTCATTTTCACGCTCTTCGGCCCGCTCTTTGGGCTCAAGCGCGGTGAGGATACCAGCAGGCCTGCAATATTTATGGGCCCACTTGGAGAATTCGTTGTAATCATTGCAACTTCGGCAGTGGTGCTGCTCAAAGGCAACGAAGCATTCCTCTTGCCAACGGTTGCATTTCTCATAATTGCCGTGAGTGTCATAATATTCCAACCCATGTACCATGCAATCAGCCTGCATGAGCGAATATTTGGAATGCTTCCAAGGCTTTTCCCTGACGAGCGGAAAAAAACCCTGATAGTAAAGCACACAAGCGAATCCTTGGACTATGTCAAAAAAATTGCGGTGAACCTTTTTGTAGTGCTCGCAATGATATGGGTTGCCCTGCTTTTATACACACAAATTCCAAGGCTTGGTGTCCCGCTACCTTTTGGAAGGGAGAGCACCACGGCGCTGGTTTTTGTGATATTTGCAGCTCTTCCGCTAGTGCGTGCATTCAGGGCGACAAAACATTTGATTCACAAATTTCACTGGAAAAAACTTGCAAAACCAAAAAAGTGGCCGCAGACTGCTGTGCAGTGAAAACAAATGGGCGGCAGGACTTAACTTTTGAATTTTTATTGAATAAAACAAACAGAAATCAGTGAAAAATATGCACACTAAACGACTTTTTCCTCGGCGTTTAAAATTAGGCGATGAAAAACATACTTTTGTTGTAGTCACCGAGGAGTTTACAAAAGACTGGATTGGTTGGGAGCCGGCAAAGTCTTTGCAAGAGGAACATAAGAGAATACAAAAATTTCTTGCAGACAAAAAATCAATCGTGTTTACTGCATTCACCGCCCACAAACCAACGGCAAGCTAGAGCGCTTCTTTGAAACAGTTCAACAGCTCAAACCGCATTTCGGAACAATGCGCAAAACAATCAACTACTATAACAACAAACGGCTGCACATGAGCTTGTATAACGGCCACACAAGAACGCCCTACAAAAGGGCGTTCAAAGATAAAAGGGGGAAGAAAAATGCAAAAACATCAAAAAAATACAAGAAATGAACCCTGCCAAAATCCACGAGGGTAACTTAATTCGGGGCAACACAATTTTGGGCGTAAAACATATAATTAAATATTTTAACGTAATTACGTTTAAATAGGTGATTTTAGTGGCTTCGATAACACTTTCAGTCCCAGAAGAAATACGCAAGGTAATGAAACGCTTCCCAGAAATGAACTGGTCTGGCTTCATCAGGACAAAGATAGAGCAGAAGGCATCCGAACTTGAGTGGAAAGAGGAAACGCTCAAAAAACTCGATGCAGAGGAAAACCTCATCGAAAGCGAAGTCAAATTCGGAAGGCAAATAAATGAGGGAATGGCAAAGCGGCTTCGCAAAGAAGGCCTTGCATGAAGCTTGTTGCAGACGCAAACGTGCTGTTCTCCCTTGCAAGGGCGGAGAGTGCCGCAAGCGAAATAATCGCAAAACACAAAATCACCCTATACTCACCCTCCTATGCGCTCGATGAAATCGCAAAACACAAAAAAGAATTTGTTGCCAAATCAGGCTTACGAACCTTCAGGCAGTCAAAGCAAAGGCTCCTCAAAGCGGTACTATTCATCAAGCCAGGCGAATTCCGCACAGAGCTAATGGAAGCCGCAGGAAAAGTCTCCGGCCCAAAAGACACCATATACATCGCCCTTGCAGTAAAAATCGGCTGCCCAGTCTGGTCAAACGACAAACACCTCAAAGAACAAAAACAAACGCCGGTGTTCACGACAAAAGAACTGCTGGAATTGCTCACTTGAGCATATATAACAGATTGAAAATTTAATTGCTTGGCGGGCGATTGTTCACGAATTTTAGCACTCTCTCATCAACCAAAACATCCTCTTTACGAATTGGCGTCTTTATTCTTATCCCCTCAAGCGTCCTGCACCTACTCAAAGCAACATACAGTTGCCCGTGCGCAAAAGCGCCTCGCCCAACATCAATAATCACGTTGTCAAATGTCTTGCCCTAGCTCTTGTGGATGGTAATTGCCCAAGCCAAACGGAGGAGGAATTGGGTAAAGAGACCTACCAGCTCTTGCAAAATTTCCCCCTTCTCCTCGTCAAACTTGTAATTATAGAGGCTCCAATCGTGAGGCCCGACATTAAACTCTATGCCACCAACTTTCACGCGAACACTCTGATCGGATAACCCTGTTACAATGCCAATTGTCCCGTTGACCCATCTCCTTGCATTGTCGTTAACCAAAAACATCACTTGGGTTCCCTTCTTGAGGCTGAGAACCTCGTCCGCTGGCAAAGAATCCAGCTTGAACTTTCCTTCAGCAATGCCCCTATAATTATACTGCGTGCCCGGCAGCTGCGCGAGCTTCTTCGAATTAATGCTCTCAGCCATGGCATTTGTAGTGGTTAGATGAACCGTGCCGCCATCATCCTCGCCCTGCCAAAGCCTTTTGAGGTAAAGTTTCCCGTGTTGAGTTTTTGGGAAACCGAGATGTTGATTTCCTTTACCTTCATTGGAAACCCCTCCTTTGCCTGCGAGCATCGAGCTCTGCAAAAGTGAGGCTCTCTGCGAAAGGGCTGCCCCTTTGCGAAACCTTGTATTTGAATAACTCATTTTCGATTCACCTCCAGCGGAAAACGAGTTTTTCCGCGACCTTCTGAGGCTTTTGACGGCATTAAATCCTTTTGACCTCCCAAGAGGGCGAAACAGTTTTAAGCTGGCAAAAACCGGGACGTGGGAAAAACGAGTAGCTGGAGGTGGAAGAGAGGATTTTTTCAAAATATTATTTTTAACATAAATATTATAAAGTCCGCAGCGTGTATATGTACTGAGTGATGTTATGGCCTCAGTATCTGTTTCAGTTCCGGATGAGATGAAGCAAAAGCTAGAAGAGTTCGACACAGTGAATTGGTCGGCAGTTGCAAGAAAGGCGTTTGCCACCCAGCTTTCAAGGCTGGAGCTAATGGATAAACTGACCTCAAGGTCAAAGGCAACGAACAAGGAAATTGAGGAACTGTCAAATAAAATCAAGGAAGGCATAGCCAAAAGGCATAACCGCAGGGGCTGAACCAACATGCTCCTTGTCATTGACACAAACATAGCAGTAGCAGCACTGCTGCGCAGCGGCAACACTAGAACACTAATCTTTTCAGAAAACTTCACCCTATGCTCCCCTGACTGGCTCAAAGACGAAATATTTTCGCACAAACAAGAATTCAAGAAAAAAGGGAACATGAACGAAAAAGAATTCCACGATGCACTTGACCTGCTCCTCGAAAACATAACCACATACCCAGAAGAAGAATACGCCCACTTCAAGCAAACCGCGCTAAAAACATGCCCAAAAGGGCATGAAAAAGACTGGCCATTTATAGCCCTCGCAATAAAACTCGAATGTCCACTATGGACAAACGACGCCGCCCTGAAAAAACAAAACCAAGCAAAAATAATGACCACAAAAGAACTACTATACAAAAGCAAATACTAACAAGAAAACCCAACGAAAAACAAAAAGGGCTTAACCCAAAGAAAGGTTGAGACGTAGGAAAAAACTCGGAGCTGGAGGTGGAAGAGGGGATTTCAAGAAAAGGTTGAGCTGGCAGCTTTGGCATGAGAGGAAAGGATTGAAATCTATCTACATAATCGTTTTGTAAATGTTTAATAAGTATAAGAACCCATAATTGGTTGGTGCCTGGTTTTGAAAGGCACATCGATGGAATTGGTTGAAATGTATAGAACTGAAACGGTTGAGAGGCTCTATTCCAAGGCAGATGTGGCTAAACTGCGGAAAATTGGCAAAGAGATAAAGGAATCCAAAAAAGACCCCAAGTTCAATGCTGCTCTGAGGCAATTTATCAGGGAAACGACTTCAAAGTAGCTCCTTGAATTTTTGGAAGCTGATGAATCCCGGGTTCCGCAGTTCGTATTTTCGGTTGACTATTTCATACGCTTTAATTGCTTTTGGGTTTTTCATGGTGTCTTCATCGCCACTCGCCACCAAGTCCAGGTTGTGGAGCGAAGCCGTTGCCACAATCAAAAAATCGTTTTCAAGTTCTTCCCAAGAATAGCTGCCATTATAGTGTTCATTGTACTCAGCCGCCATTTTCCTGATTATTTCATTCACATCATAATTCCTCTTATCACCGACCAAAGAGTCATACGAAGAAAGCAAACGAAGCCTCAATTTTATCCTGCCGACCACCTTCTTTTTTGGAGTGTCCCTAAGCTCTGCCCTTATTACCGTTGAACCGCAAACCAAAACCTTGGAAGAAGCAATACGCACCAAAATCTCTTCAGGATTGTCCTCTTCCACAATAAAACCATAAATGTTGGTGTCCAACATCACACGCAAAACGCTCTCCATGCCAAATATAAAGTCAAGAAAAGAATAAAAGGCAGAATTCACCAACCCGCCCCAAAAAAGGGCGAAATGGCTTATAAACGAACGGGCAAGAGTTGGAATGGAAAAATTTCCGAAGTGAAAGGCGGGCTTGAGATATGAAAGACAAGAGGCTAGTGCGAATAATCCTCAAAGGCTAGGGCAGAATTCGAAGAACTGAATAGGATTGTAGGGGAACAGCAGGCAAAGGGAATCACAAATTCCGGGGAAATACAGCTTTTGAAAGCAATAAAACAAAAACCGGAATTGATAAAACAAAACCTGCTTTACGGAAACAACATACCAAAAAAACAAATCCCCAAGACCCTGGGCGTTTCCAATCTTTTCCGGGTCGAACTCATAGTCTGCCTGCTACCGCTTTACCGGCGCCTAAAATTAACATATTTACTAAGTCTTCAAAACTGCTTAAAAGTCGTTATGTTTACTAGTCCCAAAAATGGCGATGCCTATAACCCATTCCATAAGTAGCCCCGCCCGGATTCGAACCGGGGTATCGAGCTGGCTTCAAAACTCCAACAATTTTGGAACTTTTCCAGAGGCCCGCATCCTGACAGCAGAAACCAATCTTTCAAACACAATGATTTACTTAACTGCGTCTCTTTGGCCGCTAGACGACGGGGCTACCAAATATTTGTATTTAACACCCAACAACCTAGCGAGTTTTTTTGGATGCCTAAAACCAATGGATTTGGCAAACTTTAAAACGTTATCTTTTGAGCCTATCACTGCCGAATAAAGAGGCAAGTATTTTTCACTTTTGAGCCATTTACTGAAACTTGATTTTATCCCGCGTTCTTCTAATAATTCTCTTACCTGTTCAACAATAATCTTACTCGTACTATCGAACTTTACAATGTCTTTTTTTGTTATAGTGCCATCCGAATCAAATAGCCCTTGCAAAAAGGCAGCCACAACTTCACCACAATGTTTAAGTATTATTTTCGGTGCAAAAATTTTGTTGCATTTTAGTCCATTGCCAACTTCAAAGTAATTCCTCAAAAACCAATGAAAGGCTTTCGAGCAAAAGTAAGATATGTAACAATTTTCCCCTTTCATATAATGTTTTGGGACGAAACCAAATTCCTTCAAAATAACAGAATCGTATATTCTCCTGTGCTCTTCGTCGTCAAGGAAAATATAGACACCCCAATTTCCGTTACTGTTTGAGTTATTTCCTGCAAGGGATCCATCCCCAAGCAGCATTCCGACACAATAAGCCAAATCTGGAGAAACACTTTTTGGGAATCTAATTTTATGAGGAGAATACCTGCAACTTAGTAAGATTTCTTGCAAGTCAATTTTCGATTTTAATTCTTCTCGAGTTGTATCGCTGCACAAGTTTAGCATTTTATTTAATGTACCCAAAGAAATGGGTTTTCTTCCAGAAGGCCATTCTTTCAAAGCAACATAGGAAATATTCAATAAATGTGATGTCTTAGTTGGTCCGCCGAGATTAGAAATTATCTGTTTAATCTCATTTTTCAAACCGTGAACATAAACTTCATCGGTAAGCCACTCAGATTCAACATCAAAAATTGATAGTGAGTTCTTCATCAACAAGTCTTGTTTCAAGTAATTAAAACCATTCCGAGGGTTCACTGCCGGTGCCATCATGAAAACACCTCCGAAAAAATAGCTCCAGCAAAAAACGCAATAGAGTGAGATGCAAAATCCAAAACCCTTGCATCGCCCGTGAGGCAATAAAGCCCAAAAAGGAATATGCAAACTAGAGATACGAAAAGCGGAAAGTGATTCATTCAAAATCACCTTCCAATTCTGAGAGAATCCATAACTCCCTATCAGTCAGTTCCGCTCCGTTTTCGGCTGCGCGGATTGCGCGAATAACTTCTCCCTTTGAGGGAAAATCTATATTTTGAAATAAGCTCATCCAAAATCACCTCCATTTCAGAATGAATTTTTTCATGGGCGTCTCTGCTGCTTTTGGAGGCATTAAATCATTTAGGCGCAGCCGACCCATCCCAAGATGGGAAAATGTTTAAGCCGAGAAAAGCAGAGCCCTAAGAAAAAATTCGAAATGGAGGATTGGATGAGTATAAGAAAAATCGAATGAACGGCCTAAAAACGCCAAGATTCTATTCACTCAAAGAATTGGAAACGCTAGTTTAACTTGTATGATATTTGATAAATTCTTTGAGAAATTTCCGGAATTTTGGATCCTTTCTAGCCTCAATGATTGCGGCAAAAGCAGCAGTAGTTTCTTTGCTTTTTCTGGATTCAGTTGTAGTTTTGTACATACGCAAATACCTAAAGATTATAAGTGCCAAAAATATATAATCTTTATGGAAAGGCTACTGTGACACCCCACACGAAAATTTATTAACAAAAAGACCCTATAGTATTGCGGTTTGTATGGTTGCAGCGTCAGGATTGGGGCAGAAAAAGCCAGTTGAGAAGCATGAATCCATTGAGAAGGTCATAATGGACATGCAGGTGAAATTACAGGAACTCGATTCCATTCGCGAGGAACTCAAAAAGGAGCAATACACCGGAATCAGCCCGCAAAAATCGAGGGAAATGCTTGAAGAACTGGTGGTTCCAAGCCTTGAACTTATCCGCGAAGAAAAGAAGCAATTGGCAAAAGCGCACTGATTTTTCATGCTAAGAAATGCAACTTCAGGCAAATTGATTGCAGAAAATGTCAGGTTCTGCGAGAGCCCATTTTCAAGGTTTAAAGGCCTGATGCTTGAGAAGAAGGAGAATTTTAACTACGCACTAATCTTTCGCCTGCCCCGCAAAGGAAGACTTGGGGCGAGTGTTCATATGCTATTTGTTTTCTTCCCGGTTGATATTGTATATCTCGATGCAAAAAAGGCGGTTGTGGACATGGCAACTCTGCAGCCGTGGATGCTTAACTATACCCCGAAAAAAAGCGCGAGTTATTTTATTGAGCTGCACACAGGGTCTTCTGCAATGATAAAACTTGGGGACAAATTAGAATGGACACAATAATTGGGAAATGACTCTTAATAGCGCCCTGGCGCTTCATCGGTTTCGACGTATTTTTCCTTGCACTTCTCCGAGCAGAACCCCGCATAGAAGAGATGGCGGGGCGTATCCTCTTTTGTGATTTCTTTTGAGCACGTTGTGCAGGCTTTATCTTCCGGCATCTTGTATGCCTTGCCGGATTTTTTCATGTACTTGCTAAGATCCATGAGAACAGAGGGAATTGAAAGTAATTTAAATCCTAGCCGAACCATCCTTCTACATAATAAATTGGTTTAGCGAATTTATTCTCGCTGTACAAACGAACTATAAACCACCTCAAAACAGCACTCATAATGCAAAACACAGCTGAACCTTTTTTCGAATCGCTTGAAGTGGAAAAGGCGCTTGGATGGAGGGTTTTTGGCATACCCCAAGAAGAGCGCGCCAAGACAGTTTCTTCTGGCGAAACACGTGAGATAATTGAGCTTCGAAACGGAAAACTTATCTACACACTAAAAGGCATGCAGGAGCTTAGCGCGCACGAGGCGAGGCTGCTTAGAAGGGCGCTTGATGAGCACAGGGGCACAAACCAGAGTTTCGCAGCTGGCTTTTCAGGGGATGCACTTGGAGAATTCTGCAAAAGAAACAATATTGAACTGGATGGCGCCCAAACCGGGTATCTGCGGCTTGCGCTCTCGTCTATAGCTTCACCGGCTGGCGCGCTCTCAGGGTTGCTGCGCGATGATTCACTTGAAGAAATCGCAGTAATAGGAACTGGCAGAAGCAAACCCGTGCGCGTGTTTGACCCCGCATTTGGCTGGGTTGAGACAAACCTTTATTTCTCAAGCCCGGAAGAAATCAAAAATATCATAAATGCCCTCGCAGCCGGGGTTGGGAGAAGAATCACTTTCCAGAGTCCGCAGGTCAACGCTGTTCTTGCCGATGGCTCGCGGCTCAATGCGTGCATCGAACCGGCTTCGGTTTCCGGGCCATGCATTACTATCAGAAAATTCCGCAAAGAAGCCTTCACCCCGACTGAACTGATAAATCTTGGCACAGTTTCAGCCGAGCAGATGGCATTTCTCTGGCTTGCAATGCAGGCGGACTGCTCGGTTCTTGCATGCGGCAACACCGGCTCCGGGAAAACCACGCTGCTTGGCGGGCTTTTCAATTTTGTCCCAAAAAATGAGCGCGTGATAATTGTCGAGGAAACACCTGAAATCAGGGTTCCGCATGCTCATTGCGTGCGGCTTACAACCGCAGAAGGAATTGAGCTTGGAATGCAGGGGTTAATTGTCAACACCCTGCGCATGAGGCCTGATAGGGTATTGGTTGGCGAAATCAGAAACCAAAACGAGCTTGGGGCGTTTATTGACACGCTGCTGTCCGGCCAGGGCAAGGGAAGCTATGCAACATTTCACGCGCAGTCGGCTGTCGATGCGATTTTGAGGCTCAAAAATCTTGGTACGCTTGAATCCGATCTTTTGGCGCTTGGCATTATACTTGTGCAGCGCAGGTGGAGCACATACAGAAACGGGGAGTGCAGGGAAATTAGAAAGCTCTCGGAAATATGCTCCGTGGAGCAGGGCAAAAACGGAGTGAAAATTCTGGAAATATTTTCTTATGATTCCGCAAAGAACAAATTTGTCTTCCGCGGAATTGGCGAGAAGGTTTGCGCGAAAATAATTGGGGCCTTCGGATTTTCCAAAAAAACACTTGCGCAGGAATTATCCGCAAGGAAGGAATTTTTGCTCTCATTAAAAGGGAAAAAATCGGGGGAGTTTTTCGATGCGGTACAAAATTATGGGAAAAATAGGGAATGAGGTGCGGGTATCCCTCGCATGTCTTGGCAGAAGCGAGAGTGCGGAGCACTATATCGGGCAGTGTGCAAAAATCGCGGCTGTGGGGTTTGCGCTCTTTCTGCTTTTGTGCAACCTTTTGTCGGAGCTTTCAATTGAAGCGTTTGCTGTTTCATTTTTCGGGGCAATTGGAATTTTTGCATTCGCCGCGCAGCGTCCAAAAATGGAGTTGCAAAGGCGCGCAAGAAAAATCGAGAAGGATTTGCCTTTTGCTATGATGCAGTTAAGCGTGGGGCTCAATATCGGAATGCCATTTGACGTGGTGCTCTTGGATATTGCGGATGGAAATTACGGCGAACTTTCCACAATGCTTGGAAGGCACCTTCGCGCCGCAAGAAGTTCGGGAAGGTCTGTTCCTGATGCACTTTTGCAGATGGCTTCTGTTGTGAAATCAAGGCAGCTCTCAAGGACGGTTTCACAATTAATTTCACTCTATGAACAGGGGACAAAGAAAAGTCCCGGGGAGAGCGTTCGCAGAATGGCGCTAGAACAGCTTGCGCGGCAAAAATCCGAGGCGAAGGAATTCTCTGGCAGGCTCTCCGTATTTTCACTTGCTTTTATTGTTGTCTCGGCAATTGTCCCCGCGCTCTTCCAGTCATTTGTGATTGTTGGCGCTTCTTTTATGGAAATTCCTTTCAGCGCACTGCAGATAATTGCAATTGTTGCAATTGGCTTTCCCGCACTTGATGCCATTTTGCTGCTCTACATGAGATCGGCTACGCCGGAGTTTCTCAGGGGATGAATGGCATGGGAGGAAATTTTGAATTTGGGCTTGGTTGGCTTCTTGCGGGGGCAAAAATTCGCAAAAGCGCCGCGGGTTTCATGGCACAATCTGCGGCTTTGGGGGCGGTTATTTTTATCTTTGTCCTTTTTTATGGACTTTTCATTGTGCGGAGCGAAAAAGTTGCCGCCCTGTCTATCCCGGCGTTTTTCATTCCCGGAACTCTTTGGTATTTTTATGCGCTCTATATTGTTGAGCGCAGGAAAAAAAGAATCGAGGATGAGGTCCCGGATATGCTGCTTCTCGCGTCCTCAATGCCGTTTGGCGCGGGCGCACAGGGGGTGATTGGTTTTATGGCATCGACTTCGAATGGACCGCTTGCGGAGGAATTCAGGGTTGCAAATGCACAGATACAAAACGGGATGCCTGTGCATGAGGCACTTGAATTGATGAAGCGCAGGAACAATTCGATGCCACTTGCAAGGGCGCTTGATTTGATAATAAGCGCGCTGCGCACCGGGGCGGAAATGAATGTGATATTCCGCGAAACCGCGGAGGATTTCATGGAAACAAATTCAATACTTCGCGAGCGCGGCGCTGGCATGACAGTGCAAAAATACACACTGCTGCTCGCAGGAGGAATAGTTGTCCCTCTTGTTCTCGGGCTTGTTTCGGGAATGGTAATTGGAATGGATTTTTCCTCGATTTCAGAACTTGGCATTGGGATGACCCAGAAACAGAGGGCGGCGCTTGAGGGCGCTTCAATGCTCTCGGGCATTCTCTACATTGTAGAGTATGCCCTGTTTGCCTCGGTTTTTGTCGGGTTTCAGGAAGGGAATGAAAAAAAAGCCGCGGTGTATGCCGCGATTTTAGTGCCTCTTGGGGCAATGGTGTATTTTATCGGGAGGGGGTTGTAAAAAAATAGAGTTGATAAGCGCCATTTGCCCTGCAAGAGAACGGAGGTGAAAGAGAAAATTGGGGGGCTTTTCAGGAATGGGGCATAGAAAAGCTTAAATTACCTTGTTACATTAGAGTTAGTAAAATGCTATCTTTGGTGTAACAGTATGAAAGGTCTTTCAAACAAGGAAATCGAGGCGGTTTCATTCCTCGAACTTAACGAAAAAAGCTTTTTCACGAAAAGCGACATCAAAAAGTTCTTCAAGAACCAAAACACGCTCAAGTTTTACATCAGCAGGCTCATGGGGAAAAAACGGATAATAAAAATCAACAAAAACAAATACTACCTTGTTCCCGTAAGAGCCTACCAGAACAAGTGGTCAGAAAACCCGTTCATAGTAATTGATGAAATGTTCAACGGAAAAAACTATTACATCGGAGGATACGCAGCCGCACATTTTTGGGGCATTATAGACCAGATTCCAAGGCAGATAGAGGTCTATTGCACAAACAGGCAGGGAAAAACAAAAATATTTGAAAGCCAAATAGTTTTCAAAAGGACAAGACAAAAAAACCTCACAGGATTTGAGGAACAAAAAGCAAAAAGCCACCCCTTTAGGATAGCATCAAAAGAGAAAGTGAAAGAATGGATGAAATCAAACCCATAAGTGAAAACAGAATCAGGTTCCTTGCAAAGGACAAAAAATTCGACCTGATATACTTTGAAAAAGACTATTACCTAACCGTGCTACTCTACTTCCTCAAAGACACGCCGAACATTTACTTCAAGGGCGGAACCGCACTCAACAAAATCTTCCTCAACCACAGAAGGCTAAGCGAAGACCTCGATTTTACCTGTTCAGGCTCAATTGAAGAGACAAAGAAAAGGATAGTTGAAATAGCCCAGAGCAAACCGGATTTTTTCACAAAAACCGAATTCGACAAGCAAACACCCGGATTCTTCAGGGTAAAAATAACCTACAAATCATTCACAGACATAAGGCCGGAAATAATTGTCGACGTGAACAAACAGGCGACAATACACCTCAAGCCTGAAAAACACAAAGTCAGCCACTTCTACGACGAAATCCCGGAATTCTCAGTGAACACACTTAACAAAAAAGAGCTTGTCGCAGAAAAAATACGCACACTATTCCAAAGGAAAAAACCAAGGGACTTCTACGACACCTACTCCATAATACAGGAAAAAATGCCAATAGACATGCCCCTTGTCAGAAAAAAACTCAAAGACGTAAACAAAAAATTCGAATTGAAAAAAATATTCAAAAACGCCAACAAAGTATACTCACATTGGGAAGAAATCAGCAAGCTCACCAACCACCCAATAGATTACAAAACAGCAATCAAGGAAATTGCAAAAAGATTCAAATACAAGGAAGCCAAAAAGAAGAGGAAAAAACTCCGGCATCATAAAAAAAAATAACTTTTACGCAGGCGGCAAAAATATTTAAAGGGGTTTTACCTTAAGTTAGGGGTTGAAATGAAGCACGAACTTGATTTTGTCGAACTGCAAAAAATTAGCCTTGAAGGGTATACCCTCATTGAGGGCTTTCCCGGAATGGGGCTTGTGGGGACAATTGCCGCAAAATATCTTGTCGAGAAACTGAACTATCAGTATATCGGCTATATTGACTCGGACATTTTCCTGCCAGTTGTAAGAATTCACGAAGGGCTGCCTGTAAGGCCTGCGCGCATTTATGCCGATAAAACAAAAAAAATTGCCGTGCTGATTTCCGAGCAGGTGATTTCAAAACAATTCACTTACATGGTTGCAAAAAGAACAGCCGCATGGATTAGGGAAAAGGGCATTACTGAACTTATTTCACTCTCGGGCGTTCAGGCATCAGGCAAGGAGCAAAGGTCCGTAATTTATGGCATTGCGGCAAACGAGAAATCCAAGGAGCTTCTGAAGGAGTACAGGCTCTCGGAAATAGGCGAGGGGATAACCACGGGAATTACCGCACTGATTTTGCTTGAGTTGTGCACTTCCAAAGTGAGTGCGATTTCAATACTTGCAAATGTCGAGCTCTCGGCAGATTACAAGGCATCGGCAGAGGTGTTAAAAAAGCTCAATGAGATGCTGAATCTCAACCTTGATGTTGGACCGCTTCTGGAGGAAGCGCGCGAAACGGAAAAGCAGTTGATTTCACAGTTGCAAAAGCTCCAGCAGACAAAGGATAATTCAGATAAGTTCGAGGCTAAAAACCCGCCGCTCATTACATAGGTGAAAATTTTTGGATTTATGAAGCGTCGCAAGACACCTCGGCAACCTCTCCTTTCCGGCTGAAGATACCCATGGTACGGGCAGGCCTCGGTGCGAAGCAAGTCCTACTGAAGGTGGATGCCCCCTCCCGACGGGCAGGTCGGGTTTGAGGCAAAAAACCTGCAGCCGATAACCTGGAGCAAATAAGGCATAAGCAAATATTTTTAATGTGGTTAAATTAAAGGTTTAGTATGGCCCGTAAAAACCCCTCTAAAAAATTTGGCAAAGGTAAGGCTCAGGGAAACAATGAATCAAATTCTAGAATGGAGAAAAAATTCCCGCCTGCTGGTAAACGGAGGATGTTCAAGAATCCTGGCGGCATCTATGGGCATGTTGTTGATGCGACATTGAACAGAGAGGGAATTCATGCTTGGCCGAAAGCGAGCCTTACTGAATCTGATTTGCACGGCGCAAGCATTTATCTTTTCAAATTTATACTGGCAAAGTCTGACCCGCGCTGGCGACTTGCATCGGCTTATGCGGACCTTAAGAAAGGCGTGCGTATGGAACCATTAAACATGGAAAACGCCATGCTTGCAACCTATGCTTCGGATTACAGCGGGCATCGTGGAAAATATTCGGTGTACAATTCTTTGGAGCAGGTTACCCAGCTTTCAAGGGCGATTAAGAACATCGAGATGGGCTCAGAAAGAGCCAGGATATTCAGGGAAAGAGTAACACTGAAGAATGGCTATGAACTGCAGTTTGAGCGGACAAGGTCTATACAAAGAGGGAAAGATTCAAGGGGGGTTACCGGGTGCCCTGAAGCACTTTGGCAGCTCCAGCTTTACCACAATGGCAACTATCTAGGCAGAGTAGGTTTCAATTTCCACATGGAAAAAGACTCTGCAGAACATAACATCGTGACAATTGCAAATGTGCAGGGCGTAGGCGGGGAATTTGGCAGACATAGAGACGTTCTTAAAATAAAGGAAGTTTTTAGAACGGATTTGGGAGGGCTTCTGTGCAGGAAACTGACGGAAATTTTAGGCGACGAATTTGAATACAGGGGAGTGCTGAACAAGGAACAAAATGTAGTGCAGTATGCAATGGCTTTCAGGCGCGCCAAAATTCAGGTATTCAGGCCAAGAGGCTGAAGCAAGAAACGAAGCGTTTATTAACTGAAAATCCCAATTCTAATCCATGGATTACAAGTGGCTTGCCGTACCCGCAATTCTCATTGTTGCCCTTGGCGTGGCGCTTTATTTGAACCAGCCAAAAGTTACCGATGTTGGCAATCTCAATTACGTTGATGTGAACGGCGATGAATACCTCCCTGAGGATTACATTACCCCTGATGAACTTGGCACCGGAGATACTGAAAGCGCACTTGCCAACCCGCTGCCGGATTCGAATTATGATTTTCCCGCAGCGGTTTCTGACTGCCTCTCAAGACCCGGAGAGGAGAAGGACAAGTGCCTTTTGCTCTATTCAGTAATGAATGAGAATGGTTCGGGATGCAGCGCGATGCAGGATGCCGTACAAAGGGATGACTGCTTCCAGAAGGCGGCGTTTGTAAATTTGAACGCGTCCTTTTGCCAGCAGCTTAGTATCGGCAAGCAGGATTGCTATATTGACATTGCAACCGAAAAAAATGACGCGGCACTTTGCGAGAAGGGGCATATGAATATTGACGAGTG
>CAZEBH010000003.1:0-30337 GCA_964510425.1 uncultured archaeon
GCTTTGGAACTGGCTCTAAGATTTTCTCAAGCCTCGATATTTCAACCTCGGCTTTCCCCGCGGTTTCAAAAGTCTTGCTACCAAGAGCACCTTCGATTGTAAACTCTCCGGCGGAAACTATCCGAGCTTTTGCCCCTGTATTTGAAACCGAAAGAACATCAATAACGGATTCGGTTTTACCGGCTTCTCTAACAAATTTTGCTGGGAGGATTGTTTCAACTCCTTTGCCTATTGCCTTTGCACCGGGAACAGGGAAAAAAGCGTTAATGAACGCATCAACTCCTGCACCTACACTTTTTTCGCTAAAAACTATTGCGTCTCTCTTTTCTTTTCTTTCAATCCGAAGAACACCTTGGGATTCGAAAAATTCGACACCCGGAATTCCATAAGGTTGCTCGGTTCTTAATTTGAATTCTTTTCCCTGTCCAATAATCTTTTGAGCAGCAGCCCCACCTGCTTTTCCAATTGTGCCAACTGTAGCTTCGTATAAACCAAAAGCAACGCCAGTAGGGCCGCCAATGGCTTTAGACGTTTCCTCATATCTGGCTTCTATGTTTTTTGGCGAAAAAAAGGCTATGGGTTCTTTTGGGGCTTGACGCGCGAACATCTCGGCTTGAGTTTCTCCACTAAAACCAGTAATGGGTTGCCCGGTCTGATATACTTCTCCTGTGGGAGAAACAGCATAACCGGGCGCAACCGGAGCATTGAAAATAAAATCTTTTTGTGTGAGAATGTTTTTTGTTGAATCACCGCCAAAAACTGCGGTTTCAATATTGCTTGGCGCTCTTTGGTTTACGCGATTCAACAATTCGACTCTTGTTTTATAGTTTTCAATGTTACTGGAAACGCTTTTTGTTGTTGTGCCAAAAACTCCGTATTCTTTTTTTAACAAGTTAAATTTAGCCCGCGCTTCCAACTGATTGGTTACGCCAACCGCCTGCAAGTCTTCACGTTTTGAAAATACACCCATTTTAATATTTCTCTCAATCCGCGCAAGAGCCTCACGCTTCACAGCAAGAGCCTGCGATTCAGCCTTAACCCTCGACCTCTCAGCCTCAAGCTGCGCCTGAGCCTGCCGGGCTTGCGAATCATCCACCACAGATTCAGAAGGACCTGAAATAATATTGGTAATCCCCTGAGCAACAGAAGAACCGCCACCACCGGAAGAACCACCGCCAGTTTTGCGGAAGGTCATTTTTTGTATTTCTTCTTTTGTCGGGGGAGTATAAGCGTATGGAATTGTTCCGGGAACAATAAACTTGATGTTCGCTATTTGTTCTTTTGTCGGAGGCTTATAGGCGTATGGCGGCATTTATTCACCCCACTTTTTGCACGGATTCTCCTTATAGAATTTCATGTTAGCCATTTCTTCTTTTGTCGGCGCGTGCCAAGCATACGGCACGCCTTTCCAGCATGAATAAAATTGTGCATTTTGGGTTTCTTCCGCGCTCGGTGTTTCATAAGCATAAGGAACACCCCGCCATGTGGCTGCATAGGCTATGCCAATCAAAAACAGGGATATGCTTGCGAGGATTAAAGCTTTTTTCATGGCATCACCCCGGAAACAACAACCTTGCCGCTTTCAATGCGCCATGTAAGGCGCTGGCCGTTCACGTCCGTGCGAAGCCCAAGTAGGTTAATGCCGACATCTCGCGGCACGCAGGTGCGAAAGTAACGCTTATTTTTTGAAACCCCAAAGAATACTGTGCTTTCCTTTTGCATGATGAGGTTGCTAACAACGGAATATTTAAGAAGTGGCGGGGACAATAGGGTTATTGTAAAAGAAGCAGGGGCTTTTAACTGATTCTTATCCTGCCCGTTCGGGGCACTCGCATACAGTAGAAAACAAGGAATAAGCGTAAAGGTTGACAAAAGATATTAGGCTGTGGGCATCAGAAGTCGTAAGTGCTGTCTTTTCTTTTTTCAATTTTGATGACACGGATTATGTTTTCACGCCAAAATATTTTGTACAGGATTCGGTAGCGGGATAGTCTGATTCGGTAAGTTTCGTCTTCCCCGCCGATTTTTCTGAAGTCGAACTGTTTTGCTGGCAGAGGGTTTTCCCGAACAACGTCAAGTGTCTGCCGAATGCGCTCTTTTATTTTTGGTTCACAGTTTTTAAGAAATTTTTCGGCTTTGTGACTGAACCGGAAATCAAACAAGCTAAATCCCCTTCAGCCAAATATTTCATCAAATGTTTTTTCCTTTCCAGATTGCATTTCCCGAAGGATTTGCCGGATTTCTTTTCGCTCACGGAAAGATATATTTTCTTCAGGAATAATTGCGAGCTTCATTTTGTTAACATCTTTACGCAATTCCTTTAGTTCCCTGAAAATCAATTCAAGTTTGGTATTTGAAGCCATTTTTTCACCGATTAAATAATAAGCCATACAAGTTAAATGCATTTCCGCCTCAATCTTTAAAGAAATACAAAACGAACGCATTAAAGTCTCAAACTATTTGTACGGCCCGATCGAATCGAAAAATTCCTTTTCAGTAATCTCCCCGACCAACTTATCGGTAAAAAGGCACACTCCCTGCGCAGGCCACTTGCCCCAAATTTTACAAAAACCCTTCTGCTGCACTTGCGCAAAATACTTTGACACTTCGCCAAAATGAATAAAGCTCAAATCAACATATGACCGGTCGGAGGATTCGTGCTTTAGCCCTTCACAAAAAGGATATTGCTGCGCGTAATTTTCGCCCTTTTTATCAGAAATAAACGGAAACATCCGGCACTCGGTTGGACGCACTCCATAAATTGTGCAACCGGAATTCTTTTCATCATAAAAAGTGCATGAGCCATTTTCCTTGCGTTTGAAAACAAGCATCGGGAGCGCAATAAAAAAGTCGGGGATTTTGCCCAGATGCCCTTCAAGCTTTTCGAGAATTCTTTTTGGAATCAGGCTGCTTGAAACCATTATTTTCTCTTTATTGTATTCAGCCGGGAAAAACTGCAAAAAGAGCTGCATATATTTTTCAGTGAACTCCTCTTTTGAAAGACCCTTTTCTTTTGCCTGCATTTTAACCTCGTGCGGGAGTGAAATAATGTAATATCTCCTGCAGCACTCTGCGCACCTTTGGCATTCGAAATTCAACATAACAAACCATGAAAATCTCTGGGAGGAACGGTTTTAAAGGATTAAGAAAGTTCAATTAGTAAGACATCGGCCAAACTGCACTTTTCTTTTTAGTCGAGGTTTTTCTTTTCTTGCAAAGAAAAGAAAAAAGTCGGCCTCCATGGCTCAGCGGTAGAGCGGCGGTTTTGTAAACCGCAGGTCCTGGGTTCGATCCCCAGTGGAGGCTTAGAATCTTTAGTTCGTATCCTTCTCTTTTAAGGCGTTTTCGGTTTAGGAGAAGGACTTGAAAAATATAATATAATCAAAAAAACAAAGCAGTAATTTCCAAAAAAATTGCTGCACAGTGGAATAGGGGGTTTTGTAACCCCCTATGACACCCTTGCGCCGGTCGCGCCCATCGAGCCCTTCGCGCCTTGGGGCGCTTCGGTCTCGCCGCACCTTGCGACCGTCGCCGACGCTCTAACTTAATGCCGCAAGTTTCATTTGCGTGCCATCGAAAACTTTAATGTGGTGGTGTGCTTGGTCACGGATATAACCAGATGATTCCTCAATATCTTGCAACCCTGTGGATTGGTGATGTTCATATTTGCTCCAGAACTCGTCTCGCGGATATCTTTTCCGAAAACCGGGATGCTTTTCGAACATACTTTGTGCGCTTCTTGACTTGAGCATCCCTTCAGCTATGCTTATGCTGTAGCACTTTGGTACATCTGCAATAAAGTGCACATGGTTACCTGCAAAACCGATTTCCCCAAACTCAAAACCTTGTGCCTCAAATTCTTTGAATGCGGCAGTGCATGTGTCGATATGCAATTGCTTGAGAAAGCAGTTGTAACGACCCTTGCACACAAACATGAACGTAACCCAGTTGTTCCTTGTGTCCTCTCTTTTTTTAGAGCTTACGCCATTCAATTGAACCATTTTGACCATATTCCTGTAGCGCCAGTTATAGGGCGCCCCCGCAGGGAGCGCCGCGCGCTACCGGATGCTATTTGAAAGAAACAGCGTTTAAATTTATGAAATTAGGATAAGCAGCCGTTCACCTGCGGGTCTTGCGCCCCTTTTGCCCACATTTTGCATATTTGGGTTTTGCAGAGATGAGAAGGATGTTCGGAATAGGGGATGTTTGAAATTTGAAAACTCGGCACAGGCAAATGAATGCTTTTAATATCAGAAGGTGGATAATCAATAATAGGAAAAAAAGGTGAAAGCATGCCGGACGAAAAATTCATACAACTTATTTCAAACTATGACGACTGGGTCTCTATAAAAAAACTCAAAATAGAACCGGTAACGGATCCACGCACCATAATGGAATTTTTGGCAAGCCTTGGCACGGGAATTGACAACAAGGTCGAGGCTAATTTGCGTAAAATTGTTGCACTGGATAAAGTTGATGCTGCAATTGCTGAATTAGGGCTTGGAAAAAGGTCGGATACGGCAAAGGCAATTGAAGAAGTTGGTTCGCGAAAGATTAATTCGATAATAAAAGAAATAGTTGAACTCCCGCAGTTCCAGACAGGCGAGAAGAAAGAACTTGAGCAGTTCTGCCGCGTGTATGCAATGAAAAAGGCGCTCAAGGAATGCGCACTTCCCGTAGATTACACCGGAATTGAAATTCCCGGAATGAAAAGGCTGATGAAAAAGAAGGCATGACAATGTCACTAATTCCGTCAACGGAAGATTCCCCGCATGGGACTTAGGCTGGTGAACCCGTGTTTGAGCCTCTTACGATAGAAATTGCATTCAGCCACTTTGTGCAGGGCTTCTCAGGCGCGCCGCTTGATTATTTTTTCCTGATAGTGACCTTATTTGGCAACCCGCTTGTCTGGTTTGCACTCGCCGCCTTTCTTTACTGGAAAGGCGATGAGAAAAAATCTTTTTTTGTTGCTTCCACCCTGCTCTTTGCCGCGGCACTTGTCGGGATTTTAAAGGAAGCGACTGGGAGGCTTCGCCCGGCAGAACCTGATTTTCGTGTAATTGTAAAAGATGTCGAGTCCCCCCTCTCATTTCCTTCCGGGCATGCAACTACAATCGCAGGGATATTTGGCTATTATTATGAAAAAATTGAGGAAATGGGAAGGTATTTTTGGATAATACTGGTTTTGCTTGTGATGCTCTCGCGCATTTATCTTGGCGCGCACTATATTGGAGATGTCTTAGTCGGGACATTGTTCGGGCTCTTAATCGGAAGGCTTGCCCATTATGCCGAAGAGAAGTATGCAAGGGTGAAATTTAATAGGGTAAAAATGTTTGAAGAAATTGGGCTAATTGCCGCAATTGCAGTGGCACTTGCAATTTCACTCTTCTTTAGATCTTTTGCGCTTGCAAGCGCTTTTCTTGGATACTTTGCGGGCATTTTTATATTCAAGCTACTGGGGCACGATTCGCCAAAACTAAGTGGCCGGCATTTGCTTTTAAAAGAGGCAATCGGTTTTGGCAGCCTCGGGTTACTTGCAACGTTTGGGTTAGATGAGGAGATATTGCCGGAAGTTCTCTTTTTTGTGGGGGCGTGGATAACTCTAATTTACCCTCTTTTATACAACAAAATAATTCTAAGGCATGAACTGCTCAGGGGCAAAGCCTAAATGCCTTGTTGCACAATTCCCAAAAAAAATGTCTTTTTTGTCTTTGCCTATAATTGGTCAAATGCCCTAATTGAGGCCATTAAGACAAAGCCATTGAAGGTCAATTTGCCAAGTTTTCATAATCATGCAATGCAGCAGCCCTAAATAGCCAGTCACAATCTTTATAAACAAATCAAGCCCAACATATTTCATACATTTCTACTGCAACCCTCCTTAGCATAGTAGCTAATGCGTCCGGCTGTAGAACGACCTCATTGCAAAACCTTTACGGGTTTTGCGATGCCTCGCACCCGAAAGGGTGCAAGGTTTTCTTTCTCCTGGCGGAGAAATGAAAAAGCTCGGCCAAAAAGAAAGAGAGCCTTTCTTTGGGTCGTAAAAACTTCCCTTTGAGGGAACGAAAATAACCGTTTCTAGTTTGTGCGGTTACCGGAAGATCCCCGGTGCAAATCCGGGAGGGGGGATTTAACCTTTAGAGCAACTCCTGCGTATTTATAAAGAGTGAAATGCTTTCAAAGAACTATCATGCGCTATTGGAAGTCCAAAGGGCGCGGCTCGGCATAATACAAAATTCCTTTATGCCTGAGAGCGACCTGTGGAAGAAGGACAACGATAAAATACTCAGTAGCTTGGTGGAGCTGGATGCATGGAGGAAAATTTTTGGAAAGATACCAGAAATGTTTGGTTAAGGAGAAGGAACACTTTGGTAGCGTGTTTGAGTTGAAGGAGAAGCTTATGAAAGGGAAGCTGCAGCAATTGAGGAGGCAGAGGAAGCCATGCAGTCTGTTGATTTATGGAAGCTGGAGTATGAACAAGGCAACCCCATAAACTGGATTATTGAAGGGATTTCAGAACTCAAAAAGAGAAGGAAATAAATGAAGGCCGAGAAGCGTGTAGAAGAAATAGCGCAATCAACGAAAGGCGGCTGAAACCACTATATTTTTAAAAAGCACCAGGTACTACTTAAGGATATGGAACATGTGAGCATTAAATTAGAGGATGCCATTGCAAGGCAGATTGAAAGGGATATGAAAGAATTTAATTATACAACCAAAACTGAGTTTATTAGAGAGTCCATTAGAGACAAACTCAAAAGGCTTGACGAAGAAAGGGAGAAGAGGAAGGCTTGGCAGGCTCTTTATAGCACACGCGGGATATTCAAAGGGAAGGGCAAGGCCAAGACAGATAAAGAATGGGTCGAATGGCGCAAGGATTATGGGGAAAAACTGGCTCAAGAACTTGCAAAGAAATATGACGTCAAAATTTAATTGACATCTTCAGGCATGACAGATTCAGCCAAATCTATTTCCAAGAAATGCCTGTCCCTTGAAACCAAAACAGCATTGTTGTCCCTTGCAATGACCGAATGTAAAATATCGGAGAAAGGGAATTGTTTGTTTGACTTTACCCAGAAAGAAAGCGCTTCGGAAACTTGTTCTTTTGAATACTCGACCTTCTGGATTACATCCTGAAAACTTGAGAAAACCTCCGCAACCCTTGCAGGAGAGTAATATGCCAGCAGCTCTTTTTCCACTTCCATTGAAACCAGGACAGTCCATTTATTTCTTTGGCATTTCTTCAAAAGTTGGAAGGCGAACTCGCCAAGAGGCCGCATATTGTCTTTCCTATCCTCGAAGTAATCCCGCCAGACAGAGGTATCAAAATAAAATTTTCGTTGCACAGTAACGACTATTCCCTAATAGTATTTAAAAGAAATTAATCTGCACAAGGTAAGCTTTGCAGAACGGAAGGGAGTTGCACTCGCTCGCTGCTGTTGGGAGGCGGGATTAGTTCTTTTCTCTCAAAAACGCTTATCGAAAGGTTTAAAATAATATTAACTAACTTTATGTTAGGTGAGGTTATATGACTGGAACTGTTACAATGAACTTGAAAGCTAATGAATATACAAGCAGAGTTTTAGGCGTGGTTAAGGAGAAATATGGTTTGACTGACAAGGGCCAGGCCCTAAACAAGTTTGTTGAAATGTTCGGGGACGAATTTGTCGATCGTGAAGTAAAGGAAAACGTGCTTAAAGAAGTAATTTCTTCCTGTGACAAACACATTAAAAAATATGGTTTCAAAAGCACAAGTATTAGTGAGTTGGATAAACTTTGCAGAAGCGGGTAAACAATGCCTTTTGAATTTGCTCTTTCTAATGAGTTGAAAGCTGAAATAATAGTGCTTGCAAGAAAAGACAAAACAATAACTGAAGCAATAAATAAAAAAATAAAACAAATTATTCAATCAGACGAACTTACAATTAATCACTACAAGAATTTAAGGCATGATTTAGGTGAATACAAAAGAGTTCACATAATGAAGTCATTCATGTTATTATTTAAAGTCTATAAGGAGAAAAACTTTATTTTGTTCGATAAATTTGGACACCATGACGAAATATACAAGAGGAAAAAATGATTTAAATGAAATCAAAAAACACTGAGCAAAAATTAAGAGAGGTGCAAGAAAACGCCTGGAGAGCCAGTGCTGTTTACAATGAAGCAAAAAGCGGCCTTGGTGTCCACCATCCGTTAACCCTTAGAGCATTAGAAACTCTCTCTGCTGCCAATGCACACGTGGCTCAAGAAAAGCTTAACTGGCTTCGAAAAAGGACTATTTTCATAAAAGGAAAACATCGCGACAAAACAGCACAAGAAATGCGGAATCTTAGAGCCATTATTAAAACGCACAAAATGAGAAAGTAATTAACACTTGCCCGCCGCCTGCTCCCTATGAAACAAGGGTGCATGAAGCGCCTTGTGGATCCTGCCGCAAATAAAAAAACAATTATTTTATATATACTGGGATGGATAATACTGAGTATTGATACACATGCCTCCTTCAAAAAGTAATGACGTGCCCGCATCAAAAGAAAATAAATCTGGCAAGACACTACTGCCCCTACTTATGAATGGGCCTTTTCCCTTCTATTGGGTTGTCGTTTCTATTGGTACAGGGTATAAATCCGAAGTATATGTGAATGGGGTGCTCGTGGATAAGGTTGATACATTCACAAATTATACTACCAAGAAAAATGGAAAAGACCTTCTCAAAAATGGAGAAAACGAAGTGATAATTAAAATACTCGAGGTTGCAGATGCAACGAAGTCATATTTCAAGCAGGAGCTTTCAGTGGATGTCTACGGAACGCCAAATTCTCCAGAAACAAAAAGTTTTCGTTTTGATGACACTGCATTGAACCATATCCTTGCTATAGACATCAAAGAGAATATGAAGAAAGGGACATTTACGTATTTATTTAATCTGAAAAAATAAGGTTTTGCCAAAAGAAATATTTCTATCTAAACGCTGAATACAATACACTCCCTTTTAAAACATTGACAAAAGCTTTGTCCTGGCATTCAAGTATGAAAAGACAAGAAAATTTATCTTATCCGTTGAATTCGGCCACCATGACAACATTTACAGGAAATGGGTGAACAATATGCCCTACTTTATTTACCTGCTCGAGTGCCGTGACGGCAGCTATTATTGTGGTTTTACTCGAAACCTTCAAGCACGGGTGAGGGCGCACAACACTAAAAGGGGCGCAAAGTACACTAGGGCCAGACTTCCGGTTAGGCTTGTTTATTCTGAAAGGAAAAGGACAATAAGTTCGGCCATGCGGCGCGAACTTGAGATAAAATCTTATTCAAGGCAGAAAAAGCAAAATCTTATCCGGGCAAATTCGCAGAAATGATTGCCAATTTGCGGCACATTAAGCAAATCAATAAGCGTGATTTTTTTTTGGCACGCTTTTGGGAATATTAAGCTTTGCGCGCAAGAATGCTTTTATGGAACAATTAATGCATTTAGAATTGGCACAGGGCGGGAAAACATTTTTAGTGCAACAGCCCTGCGTGCACCAGCATGATGAATGCAATGGCTGCCCTCTTATGCAACTGCCTTATTCAAAGCAGCTTGAGTTGAAAGGAAGTGAACTTAATGGCCTTTTTGGGCGGGAAGTGAAAATAGAGCCTTCGGCAAATCCGCTAGGCTACAGAAACAAGGCGGAGTTATCATATGTAAACGGACTACTCGGGTATAAGAGGAAGGGAAATTTCTATGAATCATTCAAGCTGGAAGAGTGCCTTTTGATGAGTAAAGAAGCGAATGTGGAAATCCAAAAAATTTCCGCAATGCTTGCCGCAAATAAAATACCTGACGCGGATATTATGAAGCGCAGGATGGGGCTTGGGTACGTGGTTTATCGGGAAAATAGTTGCCATCAGGGTCTTGCAAATTTTGTGTTTTTTGGCGCGGCCGATGAAAAATTCCAAAAAGAATGCGCTGGCCTTTTGGGCGGCAATTTGGCAGGAATTGGAATTTCGCTAAATGAGACCTGGAGCGACACCAGCTATGGGCAAACGCGTCACACTTTCGGCCTGCAAAATGTTGAAGAGCAAATCCTTGGGAAAAAATTCGAGGTAGGGTTTAACACTTTTTTCCAGACAAATGTGCAAAGCGCACAGAAAATATTTTCAAAAGTTGTTGAACAAATCCCAAACGGGGCGAAATGCCTTGATTTATATTGCGGCGTGGGAACGATAAGTTTAGCAGTGGCGGAAAAATGCGAAAGGGTTGTGGGCATTGAACTGAATCGCGAAAGCATCAATTCAGCAATTGAGAATGCGCGGCGAAATAAAATTACCAATGCATATTTTGTCTGTGGGGGCGCGGAAGAAAAACTTAAAGAAGTTGGCGGGTTTGATGTCATAATTCTGGACCCTCCGCGAAGCGGCATTACAAAAAAAGCCGGTATCGCCATATTGGAGCAATCACCGCAAAAAATAATTTATGTCTCCTGCAACCCGAAAACCCTTGCCCTTGATTTGAAACATTTTTCAGGCTACAAAATAACAAATCTGGAAGCATTTGACCAGTTTGCGCAGACACACCATATGGAGCTCTTGTGCGTACTGGAAAAAGAGGTTTTGTAAAAATGGAAAAGACATTTATCCCGGATGAATTCAGGAAAAAATACACTGAACTAGCAGGCAACGAAGCCGGGGAATTTTTCAAATTCTGCACCTCGAAAATCCCGAAAAGCATCTGGATGAATTCTCTTAAAATCAAGCCCGCGATTCTTGCAAAGGGTTTGCGCAAAAATGGGTGGGAATTAACAGGGCTTTTTTCTGAAAATGCTTTTGCACTCTCGGGTGTTGAAAGGCCTGGCCAGAGTGATGAGTTCAAAAAAGGCCTCTTTAATTTGCAGGAAAAGGCCGCCATGCTCCCTGCAATTGCACTTGAACCCGGCAAACGCGATCTGGTGCTCGATGCCACCGCGGCTCCGGGAAACAAGACGCTCCAGCTTGCGTGCATCATGAATGGGAATGGCAGAATAGTTGCAGTTGAAAAAAACGTCGAGAGATTCCGTAACCTGAAAAATAATGTCAGAAAATGGGGCATCAAAAATATCGCGCTTGAGAGGATGGACATTTTGCAGGCTAGCAGAAAATCGGTGTTTGACAAAATCCTTCTGGACGCGCCCTGCAGTTCAGAGGGCTTTATGAGAAAGGATTTTGACGCCCTACGAAATTGGAGCAATGAACTGGTGGCAAGCAAGGCCTCACTGCAAAAGAGCCTGATTGCAAAATGCCTTGAACTACTAAAGCCGCAGGGCATTCTGGTTTATAGCACATGTTCCTTTTCCCCGGAGGAGAATGAGGAGGTTGTACAGAGCGTTCTTGAAAAAGAAGAGGCACAGCTATTGCCAATCAAAATACCGGGCTTCAAAATCAGAAAGGGTTTGGTTCAGTACCAAGGGAAAAAATTCGATGGGCAAATGAAGTTGTCGGCAAGGATTTGGCCGCAGGACAATGACACGCAGCAGTTTTTTATCGCAAAAATCAGGAAGGCTGGCTAGGGCTGCGAGAAGGGAAAAACCTTTTAAAAGCCTTCTTGAAGCAGATTAGTTAGAGATTAGCCCTAGTAGTCCAATGGTTAGGACAGACCCCTGTCACAGGGCGTGTAATGCTCTGCAGCGCGGGTCAGACGCGGGTTCGATTCCCGCCTAGGGCGAATTTGAAATTTTTTAGGCAACTAATCGGTGTCAGATAATGAGTTTAAGGGGGAAGTGGGAAAAGTCTTATCCTTTTCAGAAATCAAACCTAATTCTGCAATTTCAGCTTAGAAACCCCCCAGTAGGTAAAATCCTTTAAGTCGGTAGGTATAAATACTAAAATAAACTAAATGATGTTATGAATTTCAAGAAAATTTATTTTGTGGTTGCGCTTATTTTTTTTGCATCTCTTGCAAGCGCTGCTGCCCCCATAGTTGCCATCACTGATCCTGATGGGGATGGAAATTATTTGAGGCAGACTCAGAGGATTACTTTCACTGTAACGGATACAGATGCAAATTCCAATTTGGATTCTAATCTTTTTGCCGATATTTACGTTAGTGCAACAGCGGGGGCAAAAACAACTCTGGTAATAAATGACCTAAACTTAATGAACACGACAAGATGTGGTGACCAGAACTTTGTTACACAAAATACATGCACAATTGATTTCAACTTTGCAACGCACGCGGACGGGAATTTCTTTTTGGATGTAAATGTTGCGGATTGGACACCGGCTGGGGTTGTGAGGGACTCCGCACTTGATTCTTCGGCAGGAAGTTTTACTATAGACTCAGGAGTACCGGTAATAAATTTTGTTTCCCCTACAGCCGGTCAGACAGTGGTTTCAAAAGTCATGCGCTTTGATGTTAATGATTCACGTTCCCCCATAACTCTTTCTTCCATAACAGTAAAGCTAAATGGCGTAACTTCTTCGGCATTTACGAGCGGAGCGTGCAGTTTAGTCGGCGACAAGAACTACTTATGCTCTTACACTGAAACAGGGATAAGTACAAATCAGGATTACAACCTTACGGTGAGTGCAAGTGATTTTGCGATAAATGCCTCAGGGGACAGCAACAGGACTTTTACATATGACTCGTCTGTTTCAGCGGTTATGATTACATATCCGACACAAAATTTCTCATACATCAATGTATTCAAATTCACGGCCGCTTATAGCAATCCTGATTCGGATATAGCAAAATACTGGGTATGGATTGATAGTGGTGCCATTATAGATAATGGCACAAACACCTCATATATTTTCGAAGGATTAACTTATGGATCGCATACAATAAATGTAATTGCGATGGATAATCTCGACAATAACAGTGCTACTGCCACAGTTACATTTGGAATATCGGGCGGGGGAGGAAGCAATGTAGCTTGCGGTGATTTTATATGCGATAGAACGGAAAGCGCGGCTATATGCCCAACTGACTGTTCACCAGTATGTGGCGATAGTGCTTGTACTGGTACTGAAAGTGTAAATACCTGCCCGGCAGATTGCGGTCCGGCAAAAGTATGTGGTGATGATTTGTGTGAAGCAGGTGAGAACTATAATCTCTGCCCGCAGGACTGTGAACCGCCAAAGGGGCAAAAAGTTAGGGAGATTATACTTAGCAGAGAAACAAAAGGACAGCCCAGCACGGGGGACATACGAAAAATACTTGAAGCTGCCGGGGCTTCGGAGAATGCCTTGGAAAAAGCAGTAATGGCCCACTCGAAAGCAGAATCTTTCAGGAAATTTGAAGTTATAAGGGAAGAGGACGAATCTGGGGAGAGGTTCACGACAATAGTTGAGTTAGTTGTGAAAAATAATTCTGGAAGGGAGATGAGAAATGTCAAGGTTATAGAAGAAATACCTAAAGAGGCACTTGAGAGCGCCAGAAATATTATAAGCTCTGCACAATTCAGAGTGATAAAAGATGACCCAATTGCGGAGTTTACAATTGAAAGTATTCGAGCGGGGGAAGCAAAATCAATAAAGTATTCGATTGATGCTGCTCTAACAAGTGATAACATCAACAGTTTCCTGGCGGCCCCTATAATAGCCGATTTTTCAGAAGGGGAAAAAGTAAGCTGTTCTGACCTTAATTGCGATGACAGAAATGCCTGCACGAATGATAGTTGTGAAAATTCAACGTGCCTCAATATTCCAAAGTCTGAGGGCGCAAGCTGCGGCTCTGGCCTTGTGTGTAAACAGGGGGCATGTGTTACTTTGCAAGTACAAGAGCTTACAGGGACTAGTAACGATTTCAACACCTGGCTTTTGGCAGGCGTAGTTGCATTGATTGCAGCACTTGGATATATTTTCTTTATCAAAAAATAAAACTGTTGCAATTATGGAAAAGAAGTTTTTTTGTTTACTAGTTATACTTTTTGTAGTCTCAACTATCCCTGCAGCATATTCCGAACAGGCTTGCGGCAACAGTGCATGCGAAGATGGAGAGGACTCTTGCACCTGCCCAAGCGATTGTGGAAAATGCTCAGGGGAAGCGAAAGACAGGAAATGCAGCGAATACTATTGCTCTACACAAAATATATGTTCAATAAAAAAGATTTTGAATTGCTGCGGAAATGAAGTTTGCGAAGATGGAGAAAGCTATGGCAACTGCACGGAAGACTGTGAACCAAGAATTGTGAATGTAAAAGTGCTCACTCCACAAGAACTCTACAAGGCAAGATACGGGGAGCAAGTGTTATACAAAATAAGCGTGGATGCGGATGGGAGAAGCGTTGCCGGAGCCGATATTTCTGTAACCGGGCCATTTGAGAGGAATATTGAGTTTTTCAACGATGGGTTGCATGAGGATGAAAAATTTAATGACCGCATATATACTGTGCAACTCACACTCCAACCTGGCTCGGCACCTGGAGTAAAGGACATTAACTTTTTGGCAAAATTCAGAGAAGTGGAGGGGAAAAAAAGCATTAAAATAGAAGTATACCCTTTCATTGACCTAGAAATTGATTTGGATAATGAAGTTGAACTTGGAAACACAATAAATATTACGGCAAAGACTTCAATTAACAGCAAACCGGCCCCGGCAGTCTTGAAAATTGAGTTGATAAACCAAAATAGTAATTTAGTTGCGCAAAAGGAATTAGTAAGCGATGGGAATGACTTCGATTTTAAATATAGGACAACTTTTGTGGATAAACCCGGAAAATGGTTTTTGCATATTTCTGGCACTGACACCTTTGGCAATATTGTGGACTGGAATAGAGTCATAAATGTTTACGAACCTGGTAAGACTCCGCAAAGGGAAATTACATTAATAAAATCCTTAAAAGAATCCTATTCGGCAGGGGATGAAGTGGAGATTGCGGTAAAAGTGATTGAAAATTATGCTCCGATTTCTGCTGGCAGCGCATATGCCAATATTGGAGAGGCAAAGCAGGGTCTTCTAAAGATTGGCCAAGGGGAGTATGCATCCACTCTAAAAATCCCAACTGATATCAAAGCCGGAAAACATGCAATGGAAATAACTTTTTTTAACACTGAAAATGCACTTATTGCAACGAAGAAATTTGATTTAAACATTACAGCTGCACGCTTTGCCATGCAACTAATAAGCCCTGATAAAAAAATATTTGAAGTCGGGGATGAAATAGAATTTACCGCCTTGCTTTTTTATGCGAATAATTCGCCGGTACAGGATGCGGAGGTGTTTGCCATTTTCAATGGAAAAAAGCTTCCGCTCAAAATCCGGCAACCAGGGGTATTTAGTGCAAAATACACTGCAGATCAGTCCGATTATGGGCGTATTGAAATTTCCATTGTTGCCAATACACCACAAGGTGCGGTTACAGAATTGAAGAATGATATTTTCATTTCCGGGAAAAGTGTTTTTTATGACATACAAAAATATTCGCATTTTCTCCTTATAGGCGCAGTAATCATAATTATCACTTGT
Organism: uncultured archaeon; assembly: GCA_964510425.1. GTDB lineage: Archaea > Iainarchaeota > Iainarchaeia > Iainarchaeales > Iainarchaeaceae > UBA10205. The sequence goes on from CAZEBH010000003.1 coordinate 15,431, forward strand.
TTTGTAATTTTCGGAAAAATCAAAGAACGCAATGCAAAAAGTGGCAAACGTGAGGAACTAAAGAAGCTTGATATGCTTGAAAAGATGGCGCAGATCAAATATTTCCGAGAAAAAACAATTAATAAGGAAGAATACAACAGGTTAATGGAGAATTATAGTAAAGCCAGGAGAAAATTAGGTTAAATGGATTGAGGAGATAATTATATGGGGAACGTTTTCGAGAGGGCCTGGGGCATAACAAAGGAGTTCTTGGGGGCAAAAATTCAGACAGAAAAAGAAACTATAACTAACATTGAAGGTAAGGGCACAACGAAAAAAAAACACAACATTATCCCGCAAAATAACCTTTTTTATATATCATCTTCTGAAACAGATTGTAAAACGCGTGGAAGTGATATTACTCCAACAGGCATTAAGGAATTTGACCAGCTGATTAAGGATGGTGGTCTCGAAGCAGGATCAACAATTTTAATTTCAGGGGGAGCAGGCACGGGAAAAACCACTTTTGTCGTGCAGTCAATGTATAATTGCTCAAAGGAGCGAGCCCTGAAATGTGTTTACATATCTTTCGAAGAAGACCCAAAAAAAATAAAATGGCACATGAAAAAAAACTATGGGTGGGATTTGGAAGCGCTAGAAAAAAACGGAGCATTTGCAATAGTCAAAATTGACCCTCTTGATGTTGCACGCGATGTGGAGCAGATTTTTTTGGAAAAGCACGGTGAACTCAAAATTAGACTTGAGAAAATTCGACTCCCCTTTTTACCAGATATTATCGCATTAGATAGCCTCTCAGCTCTCTCCATAGCATTCACTGAAGAGGAAAATTACAGAAAATACATCACTGAACTGTTTCAATCTTTAGTGCATATGAACTGCATCGCATATGTAATTAGTGAAACTGAACAAGACCCAAGAATTTATAGCAGGACGGGGGTCGAGGAGTTCTTGGCTGATGGAGTAGTAGTTCTATACAATGTAAAAAAACAAGGAAAGAGGGAAAATGAAATAGAGATACTCAAGCTAAGAAGCAGCTCACACCACAAAGGAAGAATACCATACAGGATAACCACAAAGGGCATTACGATAGGGCAGAGCTGACTAGGGGCACTTTATGAGAAATGTTTTATTAATTATTTTTTTGAGCCTAATTCTGTGCACAACTGTCTTTGGGCTAGAATTTGATAAAAATAGCTACGTGAAAGGGGAAATTATCGAAATTTCTGGGAAATGCAGGGATGGAGTGGAAAGAATAAATGCCGCATTCCGAAACAGTGTTATTTTTGACGAAAACGTTGAATGCATTCAGGGAACTTTCACATTTTCTTATACGACAAATTTTATAGATCCGTCCGGAAGTTGGATTGTGGTTTCCGTTCCACAAAATGATAGAGGCGAAATAAAGGTTTTGCTCTCCGAGAAATCCGCATACTACAAAATCACTTTCCTCTCCCCAACAAATAGCGAACTCAAAAGAGGGCAAAGTGTTCCTGTTAGTGTAATGATTGATGATGAAGGAACGGCGATTAATGATGCGAATGTGTATGTGTTTGATTTTCAAGGAAAAAGGACGTCTATGGAAAATCAGGGAAGTGGATCCTATTCGTTCAATTCGCAAATACCTTTTGATGAGCCCATGGGCAATTGGGACATTATTGTTGTTGCGGAAAAGGAAAAAGACAATTATCTTGGTGGCGAGAGAAAACTTCCTGTGCAAATAATACGCGCCCCGATTATTATTAGCATTGAAAATCCACACGAGGGAGAGTACATGCAAAATAACACCGTAGAAATCAAAGGCAAAGTTTCGTACGAGGATGGAACTCTTATTCCTCAGGACAAAATAGAGAGCTTGGAAATTTATGTAAACGAAGAAAAAATATCTGATAATTCAGCAAAAAATGCATTCACTTCAAGCTACGAGGCTAACTCGGAAGGCGTGTATACACTCAAGTTTTTAGTGCAGGATAGGGCAGGAAATAAGGCAGAAGAGTCCATTGAAGTTTACATTACATGCCAACTTCAGTGCACCTTTGAGAAAAATCTCCCTATCGTTATTTTTGGGTTAGCCTTTCTCGGGATTGCTGGATTTATGGCACACAAAACTATGCGTTCGAATAGAAAACTTGCGAATGCAAAGTCTGAGAAGGAAAGAATCAGCAATGAAATAGAAAAGCTTCAGAATGACTATTTCAAGAAGAAAATTGGACCTCAAGAGTATAAGCAAGCAATGGCGGAATATAGGGAAAAGCTCTTATACGCTGAACAAATAATAAAGGAAATGAGGAAAAAGGAAAATAAATAATGGTTAAGAATGGCATTTTAAAACCCTTTTACGCTATTTTTCGATTAGATGATAATAATCGGAATGACCGGAAAGTACTGTGCCGGCAAAACCACGGTGTGTGAATTTCTCAAAAGCAAGAGCTTTTACTACACATCACTTTCGGATGAGCTGCGCGCGATTCTAAAAAAAGAGGGCACTGAACCTGCACGGGAAAATCTCATAAAGAGGGGAAATGAGCTGCGCAAAAAGCACGGGGGCAATTATCTTGCAAAGCTTGTGATTGGGGCAATGTCAAAGGACAAGAACTATGTTGTTGATTCGCTGCGAAACCCCGGGGAAATTCTTGCGCTGCAAAAAAACGCGGGGTTTCATTTGTGGAATATTGAGGCTTCGGTTGAAAAAAGATTCGGGAGGATTTTGTCACGAAACCGCGAGGGTGACCCGAAAACATTAGAGCAGTTCAAATCCCTCGAATCATTGGAGAGCAAATCCGCAGATGAGAGCAGCCAGCAATTGGATGGTTGCGCGAAAATGGCTGAGCACACAATCGATAATAGCGGCACCCTTTTTGAGCTTTTTACAAAGGTTGATTCGCTGCTGCTAAATACGCCGGTTGATTTGAAGCGCCCTTCATGGGATGAATATTTCATGAATATTGCAAAAGAGGTCGCAATGCGCTCAAACTGCGTGAAAAGAAAGGTTGCCGCGGTAATTGTTCGTGACAAGCGGATTGTTTCAACAGGATATAACGGCACGCCACGCGGGGTCAAGAACTGCAATGAAGGAGGCTGCCCGCGGTGCAACTCATTTGCAGACGGCGGGACAAAACTTGATGAGTGCCTCTGCTCCCATGCCGAGGAAAATGCGATTGTTCAGTCGGCATACCATGGAATTGCAATTGCGGGCGGGACGATTTATACGACCCTCAGCCCATGCCTGACATGCAGCAAGATGATAATTAATGCGGGGCTCAAAAAAGTTGTTTACAATGCGCAATACCCCCTTGGAGAAAGGGCGCTTGCTATGCTTGCGGAAGCTGGCGTTGAAGTGAAAAAAGAGAGCGTGTAATTAATAGCAAATGGCTTAAATAATTGAACAATTCACGGAGCCACTTGCTATTTTAGCGAACCGCAATGAAATGTCCAAAAATTAAAGCGGTTCACTATAATTTATGCTTTGGGCATCGGCCGGATATTTGGGGCTGCATGCTTATGACCAGTCCCGTGAAAGACAAATATGTCAATTTACCGGCAGCGGCAGCCAATCTTTACGAAAAAGGTGAAGTAATCAAGGAAATGGGGCAGTACGAAGCATTAATGGATATTCTTCAAGGGTGCAAAGACCCTGCGGCAGCCTGCACGTTAACGAAGTAATGAATTACTGGACTTAAGGGGGGCTTTGCCAAATTCTGTGGCTGCTGAATTGGATTGATGTTGCTCATGCTTTAGGCAACCCATATTCCAATGCCTCTCACTTCTCCTCGCCGATAAGAATTGATTCGAGGTTTATTCCGAGGTCCTTGTTGTCCGGAAGGATGTAATCCGCTAAGCCCAGGCGCTGTGAAACTTTCTGCGCGGTTGAGGGGCTTAGGGGCTTAATTAGGATTGTGACAAGCATTTTTGCAAGGTCAATATCACCATAGCTGTCTGTGATAAGCACGGCTTTTTTTATGTCAAACTTCTTTTCAATGGCCTCAAGGCCATCTTTAATTGCGGTAAGTTTTGTCTTCACACTAATTGATTCAAAAACAAAATCCTTGGTGCCGATCATTTCACTAATTCCACGGATTTGCCCATCCGAATTGAATTCGAGTTTGGTTCCTATGATGCAGTCAAATTCAAAACCGTATTTTATTTTCAAATACTCATTTAGAATCTGCCCAAAATCTTTGGATGAGAGGGTGGCGAGAACAATTGTTTTTCCGCTTCGCCTAATGTCAATTAATGCATTTATGAGTGTTTTTCTAAGGGTTGGTTTTACCTTGTCTGCAACCCGGAAGAGGTGCTGACGGGTTATTTTTCGCGCCATCAGAAACTTGTTGCCCTCAACTATTGCCTTTTCGATTCGATATTCCCCGAAGGCAATTTTTGAAATTATTGAATCGTAAATTTCTTCCCCCGAGGATTTGCCGGATTCCATTTTTTCCGGGTATGCTATCATTAGCGCCTCTAGGTTTGCATCGGTTTTGTAGAGGGTTCCGTCCATATCAACTATTATTGTGTCAAATTCGGTGCGCTTGAACCTTCCAAGTGCGCGGCGCTTGATTTTGAAGGTCAGCGAATTTTTGACAACCACGCCGAGCAATTTGGCGGCAAACAGCTTGGATTTTATGTCCTTGAACCTTGGCAATCTCATTTCAACCAATAATAAATGGGGGTTTTAGGGTTTAAATCAATTGTGCCGATGCACAATCCACGCGTGTTTACTATTCTGTCCAGATCGTGTCATTCGGACTGCAATTGCGTAAAAACTTCGGCATAAAATTGGGGCATGTTTTTTGTTCCACTTTGGAAAAACTATAAGTGTTACTGTTATTGTTTCACTTTGAGCCAAAAGTGATACTGTTATAGTATCACTTTAGAAAGGTTTATATTTTGTTCCGTAAACTAGTATGGCATGGAAAGAAACTCCCTATACCAGGTGCTTTCAAGCCAACAAAACGATTTTTTCCGCCACAAAAATCTTGTAAGCAGGGAAGCTGCTGCAAATGTGATTTCTTTATTGAAACTCGGGTTGCCACTGATAATAACCGGGGTAAGGCGTTGCGGAAAATCATCATTAATGATGCTCGTTAGAGATGGGCTTAAATTAGGGAAAAAAGAATGCCTTTTTGTTGATTTCAGCGATGAAAGGCTGGTTAATTTTGATTATACCGACTTTCAAAAAATTGGGGATTATATAGTTGAAAGTAATTATTCTGAAAACCCTTTCTTGTTTATTGATGAAGTGCAGGAAGCCAAGCACTGGGAAAAATGGGTAAACCGAATGAAAGAAAAACACCGGATAATCATAACCGGCTCTAATTCAAAACTTTTAAACAAAGAAGTATCAAGCACCCTGACCGGGAGAAGTATTAATCTGCACCTGGAGCCATTTAGCTTCAAAGAATTCTTGGCGGCAAAAAATATTGTTTTGGAAAATTATTTGTTTGACTCAAAAAAACAGGCAGTGATAAGGCGTGCTTTCACGGAATACCGCAAGAACGGCGGATTTCCAAAAATGGTTCTTTCGGAAGACAAAACAATTTTGAGGGAACTATATGACAATATACTATATCGCGATGTGATAGCAAGACTCGGGGTCAATTTTGAAAAACCGGCCAAAGAACTCTCGGCGCATTTACTCTCAAACCCATCTGGAAAAATTAGCTCCAGAAAAGCCGGGGAATTAATGGCAATGACCAATCTTTTGAGCGTAAAAAAAGTGATAAACGCTTTTGAAAATTCTTTCCTGTTTTTTTTCCTGACAAAATTCGATTATTCAATAAAAAAACAAATTCAAAACCCCAAAAAACTTTATTGCATTGACAATGGCCTTATCACTGCGTTAGGATTCCGTTTCAGCGATAATGAAGGAAAAATGCTTGAAAACCTTGTCGCCATAGAACTTAAGAGAAAATCAAAGGATGCTTACTACTCCAGTGACACAAAAGAATGTGATTTTGTAATAAAAGAAGGGAACAAAATTATTGAAGCGATACAAGTGACTTGGGAATTAAGCGCTGACAATAAAGAAAGGGAATTATCCGGCTTGATTGAGGCAATGAACAAATTCAAGCTTAGAAAAGGCCTCATAATAACAAACGATCAGGAAGAAACAATAAAACAGGAAGAAAAAACTATACAACTAAAACCCGCGTGGAAATGGCTTTTGGAAAATGAACACGGGCAAACAGAAAAATTGTCCGGCTGAAAACAATTCGTGATGCACTTGGCGCATAATCAATTGCAACCGCACAAAAACTTCGACATAACCGCCGGCTTTGCCCCTAAATTCTTGAAAATGGCGCAGAATTAACACTCCGAGGGCTTAAATTTAAAACAGTTTAATCATGAATAATTATTGTGTTTTTTTATGCCGGAAATTTTTGATGTTATTGTTGTTGGCGCGGGACCCGCGGGCGGCTCTGCCGCACTTCACTGTGCGAGAAAGGGGCTAAAAACCCTAATTATTGAAGAGCATGAAAAAATTGGCGAACCCGTACATTGCGGCGAGTGCCTAAGCCTATATGCAACGCAGAACACGGGAATTGTCCCGCCAGAGAGCGTAATTTCAGAGCACGTAAAGGGTGTGCGCGTGGTTTTTCCTGATGGGACAACATCCGCCCTGAATGAACCCGGTTTTGTTCTGGAAAAAGAGCTCTTTGAGCAGTGGCTTTCGCTCGAAGCTGTAAAGGCTGGAACAGAACTCATGCTTGGCACCCGATTAGAGGAAATGAAACACGAAAATGAAATCTGGACAATTAAGACAACTAAGGGCGAATTGAAATCAAAAATTGTGATTGATGCCTCCGGTGTCGCATCAGTCGCCTCGCGCAAATTAAACCTCAATGAGAGGTTCAAAACAGTTACAGGAATACAGTACGAACTGCGGGATATTCCCCGCGATGGCTACCTGGATTTTTATATCTGGCCAAAGCTTGCGCCCCATGGTTATTTGTGGATGATACCAAAAAAAGACATGCGTGCAAACGTCGGGCTTGTGACTGTGCAGACCAACACGGCAAAGCAGTGCACTGATGAGTTTGTAAAAAAAATGGGCTGGAGCGGGAAAACTAAAACAAAAACTTTTGGGGGACTGATTCCGGCTTCGGGGCCATTGAAGAAAACTTATTCTGAAGGGCTCATGATAATTGGCGATGCCGCGGGCTTTACTTCCCCGCTTTTCGAGGGCGGCACGCATTTGAGTTTGAAGAGCGGCGAGATGGCGGCAATTGTTGCGGCAAGAGCCGTTGCCGGGAATAATTTTTCTAATGAATTTTTTTCGCAGTATGAGCAGATGTGGAAGGCCGAGTTTCCGGCTTACGATAAAATAATTCTGGGCAAGGATGCGCTCTACGGCTTTACCGATGAGGAAATCAGTTTTATCGGCAGGAATTTCCCGCGCGATTTTGACAATTTCGGCGCGCTGCAAAAGACCCTGTTTGGATTAAAAGTTGTTGCCGCAAACCCGGGGCTTTTGAAGAGGGGATTTATCCCCGCAATGAATGCGTTCAGATATTCGCAGGCAAAAAAATATGGATGGTAAAAGGACATTTCTTTGATTGAACAGCTCTGCCCACCCCACAAAACGGCATTTTGCACCTACAGATTTTTATAGCCTTTTCGCCGTTATTGCCGTATATGCAGACAATTTCCGGCAAATATCACATGGGCGTAATACCAGATGGCAATAGGCGTTGGGCTCTGACAAATGGGCTGGACCCGATTGATGGCCATAGGCGCGGCGCCGAGAAAATGGAGCTTCTTGTTAACTGGGCAGTAAAGCATGACGGCATTAAAGAACTCAGCGTTTATGGCCTAAGCGAAGAGAACTTCAAGCGAAATCCCACTGAACTCAATTGGCTCTATGACATTTACTATGACAAATTAACAAAGCTTCTCAATTCCAAGGAGATGCACAATAACGGAGTGAAGGTCAACATAGTTTCAACAAGCCCGCGAAAGGTTCCGAAAAATCTTGTGGACGTGTGCAAGGAGCTCAAAAGCGAAACCAAGTTCTACGGAAACAAGGCGCTAAATATTTTGATAGGCTACACGGGGCAATCTGAAATACTGCACGCAGTAAGTTCGCCCATGAATCGGGTGCGAAACCTTTTTTTTGGGCTAAAAGAGGATGACCTTATACGAAGCCTTGGCGTAAAATCCACGTGCGATTTTGTGATACGCACGGGCGAGGAAGAAGCTGACCGCGAGGCAAAAAGCGGCTTTCTTTTATGGCAGAGCGCATACTCTGAGTATTACCATATACAAAAATTTTTCCCCGACCTTGAGGAGCGCGACCTAAATGAGGCGTGGAGCTATTTTACAAACACGCGCAGGATGAGGGGAAAGTGAATGCACCCCAACCACGCAAAAACTCCGACATAACCGCCAGAAACTATAAATACACCCCACTATTACTCTTATTGATAAAATGCAGCAAATCACGCGCACAATAATTTTGCTTTTACTGGCAGCAATAATTGCCTTTAGCGGCTGCGCAACGCTACCCGGACAAGTGCCTGTGTGCGATGACGGAATATGCGAAGAGTCAGAAAAACTAATATGCCCAGAGGACTGTAAAATTAACGCGGGTCAAGGCACGCTTGAAGTTACCGTAACCGATGAAAGTGGCTCACCAATTGAGAATGCAACCGTGATAATCAAGCCGCTTGAATTGTCGGGTGACCCAATTAGCATATACACTGATTCTTCAGGGTTCGCAACCACAAAACTTGAAAGAGGCGGCTATGGCATTGAAGTGGAAAAGAAAGGATATGATAAGCAGTTAATGGAAATTTCCATAGAACCGAACCAGTCAACCAGAAGAACGGCAGCTTTAAGTAGACGTGTTGTTTGCGGAAACGGGACAGTGGAAGGCAATGAAGCGTGCGATTATCAATCTGAAATTGTTGGTTGCCAGGGCGGGCAATATTGTAATTATGATTGCCTGTGCGAGGACGTTAAGTTTTGTGACAGCCCGCCGCAAAATAGCGCCCCTGGAATAGAACTGGATATTCCGGATTATTATCCTGCATGGATGAAAAAGCCAGCCAAATTTTTCTCCGGAAGGGCAATCAAAATTTATACACGGCAAGAGTTTGCAGGGGTCAGACTTAAAAGCAGCGATATTCAAACAAGCGCAAGGCCGGCAGATGAAATAATCGAAAATTTGACTATCAAAAAGAAAAAGAGCGATTCTTTTGCAGTAACCATACCTGCAAACACAAACACCGGGGATTATAAAATTGAGATTAGTTCACAAACAGGAAATGTGTTGGAATCTATACCAATACATATAATTGGCATTGAGGATACAGAAACCAAATTTTATGCAGGAAGTGGAATAGCCGGTAGGGGAGTACTATTTACCAAAAAACTCGGATGCCCAACATGCTATTGGGAACTGACAAGCGCGGCAAACCCCCTAAATGAGAACTATGCATATATTGTCGGAGGAGGGTCATCCGACAATTTTCTATATACAGAGGACGGATGGCAGACACAATCAATACAGCGCATTAATGGGCAGACGCCAAATATTCAAAAGTTGTTCCGGGGGGATCCAAAACTCGAATTTACACCAGACAACAGACTCATTGTAGCCTCGCTCCTAACACAGCAGCACCCGAAAGGTAATGGAGAACTTATTACTGGCGGACTGTTTACGGAAAATAGTGCAAATAGCAACCCTATTGTTTTTACACAAAAGCTTATTTCGGAAGTGCCGGAAGACTTGGCGGCACAGGATTGGATTATATTTGATTATGAAAAAATTGCAGTTGACAAAAATCCGGAATCTCCATACTATGGAAACACTTATGTGTTTGCAAATGCGGTTAAGCTTGAAGCCGATTCGGTGTATTCGCAGGGGATTTTCGTTATTGGGGCTAACGGGGAGATTTTGGCAAGCCTGAGACCTAGCAATATAACAGGAATCGCCGTAACTTCGGCGGCGGTAGCAAAGGATGGTACAGTGTTTGCGATAATCCCTAATAGTCCTCAATTAACATTGGCAACCTCACATGATGGCGGAAAAACATTTGAATATAGGGAAATAGAAAAAGCCCTGTATGCTTGGACCCCACCACTCATTTCACTCACATCACAAAGGCAGTTGTACGGATTAAATGTCGTGATTTCTGTTGACAAACAGGATAATATTTATATCGCTTATTCTTATCCAAAACAGCAGCTTTGCACATCAAGTGAATTTAATTATGCTGGAAAGGATTTTGACATTTTTGTCATTAAATCAACGGACAAGGGGCTTACCTGGAGTGACCCGGTCATTGTAAATGATGACTCTTCCGGCGGGGACCAGATATTTCCTTCAATGACAATTGATAGTGATGGAGTACTGCATGTATCTTTCCTTGACCATCGTGATAACCAGGACAAGGGTCAATTTGACGTTTATTATGCAAAATCCGAGGACATGGGAGGAACATTCTCGCAAAACGTCAAAGTAAATGATGCTCCAATACTAATTTTCTATGGAGGACGAGAGATAGGCGATTATTTGGATATGATTTCCACAGGAAATTCAAAAATTTATATAGCATACCCATGCTGGAATAGCGATATAAAAGCAAACGATACCTGCGTATCTGTACTTGCAAAATAAAGGGCGAGGCATAAATTGTTTTCACATCAAAACTACTTCAAGACCTTCCCTGTCTTCATATACCACAAATACAAATCAAGAAGCGAATGATTCATCCGCGCTTTTTGTGCAAACACATCAAGCGCGCCTTCAATTTGAAAATAGTTTTTTTCTGCAATTGTTTTTGGCAATTCTGGAATCATTTTGTTCTCATACATTAAGCGGATGATGTGCCGATCCAAAATCGCGCAATTGTCATGCCCAGTGTTTCGCAAAAAGTGCGAGGATTCCTTTAGCCCGTAGCCCAAAACATTTTCATAAAGATACACGCGCTTTTCCCGATCTGAATCAAATTCCTGTAGCTTTTCTTTTATTCCGAAATGTCTGCGTGCTTTTACTATGTACTCGGCACGCTTATTGTAAAATCTGTATCCGAGATTTTTGAGTTCGCGCGTGAGTTTTTTCTGGGGCAAATTGTAAAACCCGTCAAAACCAAGCGCATCCTGAACTTTCAGGCCCATCATAGCGCTAGAATTTGCAGTTGTGAGGCAAAAGCAGAGTTCGGAGAACCAGTCTTCTTCACTTTTTTCAGAAAAAGCCTTGAACTCATTGTATCGCAAAAAAACCTGTAATGCAATAGGACCTGATTGTAGCACGCTGAGGCCAGTTAGAAGCTTTTGCATATCTATTTATGCCTTAGGAAAAAATATAAAGCACAAAACTCTTATCTAAATCATGTTAAGGATTACAGTTCCGAAAAATAAAAATCACGGAACTAAAAGAAACAATGACTCGTTGCCGTTTTTGCACAGTAAAAGGCCGCTTACAGATCCAAAGTCAAGTGACAGAAAAGTTAGAGCGCTAAAACATTTGTTCAACTACAGAATAACTAAAGCTGATATTGATAGAATCCGCCTCGAACGCACTGATGTTAAAGACCTTGAAAATGCAAGAAAAAGAATAGTTGAATTTGTCGAACATAAAATAAAAGGCGGCCAAGTGGTTGCAGCGGATCTTGAAGAGACAATTCGCATCGGCGAGAATTATTTTACAAGAACAAGCGCAACCTTAACCGGAACTGAACTTCAAAGATTCAGTCAACTCTTTGGAAATTTTGGACAAAATGATTTGCAGGCAATTTATGAGCATGTTCCGAATTATGCAGAGTTCATAACTTTACGCAAATTTTTGCAGGCCGAAATTGTTAGGGCAAAGAAAGAGAATAGAAAAAATTTGTATGAAAAGAGCGCAAAATTATTTCACAAGTAATCTTGCAACAGCAGAAACTGCATGCACTGAAAACTTCTTGGCTCTTTGTTTTGCCTGCTCAATAGTCATTCTAGGCCCGGTTACGGCATAACCAACAGGTTTATCAAATTCCAAAGAAAGGTTCTGAACCTGCTTAGCAGTTGTATAAGCAACAAGCTCATCATGAGCAGTTTCGCCCTGAACAATCGCACCAAGCACTACAACACCGTCAACATCACTTCGTGCAAGAACTCTTTTTAGAAGAAATGGGATTTCGAATGCACCTGAAACTTTCTCAATTGCAACTACTGCTAATTTTTTTCTTTTCGCTTCCTTTTGTGCATGCATAATCATGTCGGCAATTATTTTTTGGTGATAATCTGCGGCAACTATGGCAATATTTATGCAACCACCTTAACAGAAGTTGAATTATCTTTTCCCTGCCGCTCTGCACTGCCAGCTCTTTTGGTTAGTTCTTGCGGAGCAAATAGCAGCCAGAGCAAATTCAGCGCATGCTTTGTTGTTCTATTATGCATTATCTTTCCAAGTTCCTCATCGTTTTTAGCCTCATCCTCGTGCACGAAAACCTCGAGTATGGGCTTGCGTGCGAGCAGCTGCGCCTGCTGTAGCGCCATTGATGCCTCGTGCGAGCACTGCTTGTCTATCGGCATTTTGCCCGGCATTCCAAAAACAAGCCCTGCACTGCATCCCCGATCAAGCAGGTTCAGTACAGCAACTGGCAGGTCCTTTACACCTGGAACCGTTACGCGCATGATTTGCACTTTCCACCTGTTTGCCTTTGCAGTTTTTATAATTGTTTCCACTGCAGTTTTGCCCATGTCACCACGCGCAAACATCGTGTCCACAACAGCTATTTTTTTCATGCCTGGTCCCTCACAAGTTCAACTTTTGACCCATTTTCAAGCGATAGTTTTTTGCGCAAAGATACCGGGGCAATCACTTCGATTATATTGCCCGGGTGGTTTGTGCGGTGCGGGAGAATTGCAGCGCCATTAATTTTTCCATTCACCGTGCATTTCCAGCAGTCAATGCCCCCGAATGTTCTCTGTTCGGTTTTAAAACCGCCAATTTTTTGTGGCACTGCATTTGTAAAAATTGCACGCTCACTTGGTGCCACTTCAAGATTAAGTGTCCCCGGAAAAATTTCCACTCCCAAAAGCCCTGAAAACTGCTTTTTGTACTGGGGAATTGAGGTGTAATATGTCCCCTCCCCCAGCCCTTCTATTACTTTCCCATAAAGTTCAACCTTCTTTTTTTTGGAAAAAATTGCATTAAACTCAAGGTAAAATGATTCGAGCTCCTTTCGCCCCTTTTCTGTGAGCGCAATTTCAATCCCCGCGTTTGTTGCTTTCCTTAAAATCAGGGCTTCCACTTCAAGTTCGCGCAGTTTTCTTGAAATGGATTGCTGCGAATATCCGGTTAGCTCTGCAAGTTCGGATGTGGATGCAAATGCACTTCCGAAAAGCCCGGCTTTCTTTGCAATCAATAGCGCAAGCCCGAGGTTCTCCTCTTTCATAATAAAAAAAATGGCTGCGATTACTTAAAAAAGGGTTGCGTAACAGAAAAGAGTAGGTAAAAAATGTACAGTTGAAATGGGCTTTCCCAAATCCGCTTTTTCAGGATATGCAAGCATGAGCGCTTCGAGATTGGCATCTGCCTTGTAGAGCATGCCATCCATATCAACAATTATTGTGTCAAATTCGGTTTTTTTTAACCTTCGCGGCGTGCGGCGCTTAATCTTGAAAGTGAACGAATTCTTCACGACAATGCCAAGGAGTCTTGCGGAAAGGAGCTTGGATTTGATGTCCTTAAACCTTGGAAGCCCCATTTCAATCAATAACATGGGATTTTAGGGAGAAGCGTCAGGATTTTGCCAAAACCAACATATTTCACTGGCACGTCGGCTTTTGCTGAGTTACCGAATGGCGTAACTGTTCTTTCAAGAACCGCCACTACTTTTTGTCCGTGAGTTTGAACTCTTGATTTTGCACTTCAACTTTTCTTGACATCAAAAACCTCCAAACAATGTAATAGGGGGTTGTCCATAAATTGGTTTGATTTCCAAATATTCTTCTGCTCAGGTTTGTTTATAGCCGAGTTTCTTCTGGTTTTTTGTTTTCCGAAATTTTTGTGGTCAAAAAGTTTGTTGAAAAGTCAGAATTGATTGTGGGCTAAGCCGTAAAACAATTCCAAAAACAAAAAGGGATTGATAAACCAAAGTCACTGACAAAAAGAAGCCACCACAGGATTTCTGGACATCCTCTTAGCAGTTACAATAACCAGATAAAAATAAATACACATACATGCACAGAAATATTATGAGCACCAAAACAATATCAATTAAGACAGCAGCCTACGATAGGCTTCGGCAGAGGAAAAAGCCCCGCGAAAGCTTTACCGATGTCATAAACCGCCTGACCGAAAAAAAATCGCTGATGGAATTTGCAGGCATCCTTTCAGACGAAGATGCAAACCGCATTGAGGAAAGCATCCACAAGAGCAGGGCGGAATCGGCAAGGCGAATGTCAAAAATATCTGCAGAACTTACATGAAGGTACGGCGCATGATTCTTGAAACAACATTCATCATAGATTTCCTGCGGGGAAAAGAAGAAGCCCTTGAAAAAATGAGAAAACTTGAAGAGGATGATGAGTCGGTTTCCACAACCAGCGTTTCCGTATTCTAAGTAACGCAGGGCATAAAAGGGGCGAAGGAGGAAAAAAACGCCGGAAACTTTTTTTCTGCTATTCATGCCATTCCACTTGCAAAAAGGTCCGCACTAGTCGCCGGAAAACTGCGAAGGAAACTTATGGCCGAAGGAATTACAATTGACCCTGAAGATGCAATACGAATTTCAGCAAGCATATTACAGCGTCAGTTGTGTGCATTTGTTGACATGAAATTTGAAGAGTCAAATGCTGATAGTAAAGTCAGAAATGATTTTGATCCGTTATTATTAAGACCAGTGGATGATTTAGAATTAACAGTACGATCTGCTAACTGTTTGAAAGCTGAAAATATCAATTTCATTGGTGATTTGGTTC
>CAZEBH010000004.1:0-30075 GCA_964510425.1 uncultured archaeon
ATATAAAAAATACTTATGTGGAACACCGGATCACTTTGTCGCCGTTACACAAAACTATTCGTTACTTGCTTTTAACTTCGCCGCCTATCATTTTCTCAGCCTTGTCAAGCACCAGATTCATGTGGACATCAAATGCCTTGAGTTCACCGCGAAAAGACACGCTGTCCTTTAGTTCGACAAGTACGCCCTTTCCGATTGACTCGGTTAGCAAATCAAATGGCCTATCGTTCATGGTTTCACTTCTCGCACATCCTTTGGCTTTGGATGGAGTATGGAGCGGAGCATATTTAAAATGCCGCTAAGAAAATTGCCGCCCTGCGCGCTTTCAGTTGCCATAGGCAGACCCGCGAGCTTTGCCGCCGCCTTCTGAATGCCAGATGCCGCAGGGGAATTTGGCTTGGTCATCATTATCGGCGCCGGACTCTCCTGCATGGAGCTTCTGCGCAAATCATCATCATAGGGAATGGTTGCAAAAACCGGGAGCTCGAGCATTTTCATTATATCATCCTTTTTTATCTCGCCCTTCTCTCCGCGCACAAAATTAATGAGTATGCCAATGGGCTTGCTGCCAAGCCTTTGCGAAATTATTTTTGCCTTCAGAACATCCGCAATGCTTGTGCTTGTCGGCATTGCAATCAAAAGAACCTCATCCGAAGCCGAAATTGCAGCCATCACATTCTTCTCAATCCCCGCGGCGCAGTCAAGCAGCACAAAATCGAACTGGGGCTTGATGCCTGTAATTATGGACTGGAGCCGCTCAGAATCAACCCGCCTGTAGTTCTCAAGGCTAAGGCCCGATGGCACGAACTTGAGCCCCGCGGGGCCGTCGTAGATGGCATCCTGAATGCTCGCCTCTCCGAGAAGCACATCATGCAGAGTAATCGGGGAATTTTGCATGTTAAGTATAAGTGAAAGATTTGCCATTGCAATGTCGGCATCCACGAGGCACACATTCAATCCCCGCTTTGCAAGGGCTATACCTAAATTGGCTGTTATTGTTGTCTTGCCGACTCCGCCCTTGCCCGAAATTAGTGAAATTACCCGCCCCATTGCAACTAACAAACTATGAGTATTAATAAAAAGCTTACTTTGGGCTAAAAAGCCCGGCAAAACGGATATTGCCAAAAACGGGGAAAAGTGAATTTATTAGTTGCCCTGATTGTGAAGCAAAAAATTGTCAATTTCACGCCCCAGTGCCTTTAGTTCGAGCGTTGACATGTCAGATGATGCCTTTATGATGTAGAGCTTTTTGCCCATCTGGAAAATCATGTTCCACCCGCCGGTGTTTGCGGAGCGTATCATTATGGTTTCGCTTTTTGGGATTTCGGATTTGACATAATTGAAAAGCGCGGCACCGGTAACAGCCTGCGAAACGGCATTGCCGTTTACCGAGGCAATTGCACTGCCGTTCAGGGATGAGACCACAATATCATCGACAAGGTGCTTGCGCTTTAGAACGGCAAGAAATTCCTTGGCATCTGCGGTGTCGGTGTCAAACCTGTATTTTCCCAAATAATCCTCAAAGAGCCTTATATGTGCCGTTGGCTGCTCGGTGTTGTCAATATCGAGTATCTTCTGGGCGAACTGCCGAAGCATGCGCCTTGTTCCATTTAACATTTATTCCCCCAATCCACTAAGTCCGAGCTTTTTGAAAATATCCACTTTCGATTCTTCCTTTTTCACAACATCCGTAAGTACGCCTCTTGCATACTCGGCAGAATATACCTTTGGTATGAGCCGTCCGATGTCCCCTTTGGAGACATTTTTTTGCAGCTTGCTCTTGTCGTTGAAAGCCGTGACAAGGTCAACCTGCTGGTTTGTGAGCGAAACTATGTCCGCCACAACGTAGACAGCCGCAAAAGAATTAAAAACGTGCGCAAGTGCGGAATCGCCAAAAACCGTGATGCCGTGAAGGTCATATTCGTATAAAGCGGCAAGAAGCGTGCCTTCCCTGAAAATCAATATCCCTTCCTCAAGACCATCATAGCCATCGGCAGTGTTGACCATATAGCCAGAGAACTTGTTGTCAAAAAAGCCCTCCAGAAGCCTTCGCAAATCCATTTCACGCAGGTTAAGGTTCCTGCTTATCACTTCGCCAACCGGCATGTTCATAAATATCAAAACCCCTATACGGACTATTTTGCTTTTTCTGGTTTATTAATTATTGCCTTATACACAAAAACATGTGGCATAACGCGTTTAAAGCCTGTTGGCAAAAAATTTTCTGAAAAAAAACAACTCCCGATTTGGAAAATGCCCCTCCGAAAGTTTTTATACTACCTTGTGGATTACTTAAACGAGCCTTATGTTTTCTAACCTATTCTCGGGCAAAGATAGTTCCGCACAGGATAATGCCCCGCGCGCAAGATGGGAATTCCCCTCCGAAGGGCGCGAAGAGCAGAAAAATTACCCTCTTGGAATTAAAATCAAAAACAGGGCACTTGGCAAGACCCTCAAATTCCGCGCAGTGACCCTTGTAACAACACTTGGAATCACCTGGCTTTTGACAGGAAACCCTATAACAAGCATAAGCCTAACTGCCATACAGCAGAGCACAAATACGGCAGTATACTACTTTTTCGAGAATAGGGAAAAAAGCGCGAAATGAATTAACTCTTAACCAGCGCAAACAACAAGGCATTTAAATTGAACCGAATTATTTCCTTATGTTAAGGTTGAGAAAACATGGTTGATGGCGATAAGAGATTCCAGAACATGGGCACATTAAAGCCCGGTTCATACGTTCTAATTGAAGGCGAACCCTGTCAGGTTCGGGGAATTGAAAAATCTAAGCCGGGTAAGCACGGGGCGGCAAAGGCAAGGATAAGCGCCTTTGGGCTTTTTACCGACCAGAAAAGAAACCTTATGAAGGCAACCGATTATGAGGCTGAAGTCCCGATAATAGACAAGGGAACAGGAAATATTGTCGCCGTCATGGGCAACATGGTGCAGATAATGGACAATGCGGATTACAAGACATATGATATTGAAAAACCCAAGGACATACAGGGCCTTGCCACGGGAATTGAAGTTGAGTACCTCAAGTGGGGCGATAGGGTACGCATTGTCAGAAAAAAGGGCGATGCGAAGTAATAATTTAAGCCCATTCAAAAATAATCAGTTTACCATTTTTATTCTATCTATACTAAACTAATTTTAACCCCGTGAAAAGAAGCCTATTCATGTACATTGAATGGACTGGCCACTCCGGCGAAAGATTTATGGAGAGAAGCGCGCTTCTTGGCATAAATTATGGAGATTTAGAAAGGGAAATAATAAGACAAAAAATACGGATTGTCATGGGAAAGCACAAATACAAGACGATTTTTGAAATCAGAGGGAAATATTTCACAGTTATAAAAATCGAAAAGGAGAAAAACATCAAAGTCATAACATTATGGGAGTCAAATCACAGGGAGGAATTGATATGGAAAAATCTATAAAACACATTTTTTGCGGGGGCATTGCAGCCCTTAAATCAAAGGACTTAAAGATCAAGAATGCAAAAATAACATTGACCAATACACACCACTACAAATGCAGCAAATGCGGGGAAGAATTTTCCACTAGCGAACAGATGCACGAACTTGACAGAAAACTTAAAATGGAAATGAAACAGATGGTAAAAGCGTGATTATTTAATTTCAACCCTTCTCACTTTTCCGCCGCAGAATTTTACAATGTTTTCGCAAATTTCCTGTAGCGCGACTTCGAGTTCCTTTTGCTCCGTTCTG
Source organism: uncultured archaeon (assembly GCA_964510425.1). Taxonomy (GTDB): domain Archaea; phylum Iainarchaeota; class Iainarchaeia; order Iainarchaeales; family Iainarchaeaceae; genus UBA10205. The sequence continues at coordinate 3,735 of CAZEBH010000004.1, forward strand.
GCATTGCCCTGAACATACAGGAAAATATTTTTTGTTGAATTTATTATTTTTGTCTGCTCACCCTGCTTGACATCAAGACGGCAGAGAACAATCTCATCGTCAACAAAAACGTATTCGCCCTTTGCAACAGGAACCTGTGAGGCGGAACCCATAGGAATGTATTTTTCAGACCCATCCGAAATTTTCACGCGCACGTTTCCCTTCACCTTGTCCAAATCATGCGCACCAACTATTAAGCCACGCGAGAGCGAAACTATATTGTACGAGTCAACTGCGGTGTTTATTCTCGGGAGTTTTCCTGACTCTTTTGCAATTTCAATGAGGTTTTGAACCGCGTGCTTCTGGCGAGGGAGGCTGAAAGAATCATACAATTCCAAATAGCCCTGCACCGAAGGGCTTTTGCTAATCGCATCAAGGTCGAGGGCTTTTACTGCCCCGGATATTTTCTTCTCAAGGCTCTCGTGCTTGTTCTTGACCGAAACACCTTCGATTACCGCGCAGGCAAGCTTTAGCCCCTTCTCGCGTACAACCAAATCAATTTGAACTGAAACTTCACGCGCGTTGGAGGATGCCTGCTCTTTTGCGGGAGCCTCATGCTTTTGGAAGAGTATTTCGCGCACGCCGATTTTTGTCCCCGCTTTTAACAGGTTGAATTTTGCATCCTTGAGCACGCCGAGCCTTGTATTGAGCTGCTTTGCAATCCGCTCAGAAGTTTGCGGAATGAATGGCTGGAGAAGAAGGGCAATAACCCGCAGCGAATCTAAAAGCGAGTATAGAGCAACTTCAGCCCTTTTGCCTTCGAGTTCCCAGACCTTTGAATCATTCACATATTTGTTGCACGCCGAGGCAAATGAGAAAATCTCGGCAAGTGCAAGATGAAGTTCCAGTGAATCCATGTGCGCGGTGATTTTTTTCAAGTTCAGTTTTTTTGCAAGCGCGGAGTCGGTTTTTGCCTTTGGAACCTTTCCACCCAGCTTTTTTTCAGAAAGCGCCATTGTTCGGTTCAGCAAATTTCCAAGACCGTTTGCAAGTTCGCTGTTGTGACGCTCGCAAAGCGCGGAAATGGAAAATTCCCCATCTTGGCCGAACGGGATTTCCCTTAATAGATAATAACGCAGTGAATCCGAAGAAAATTCGGCGGCTACTTCAAGCGGGTCTACCACCAAACCCGCTGATTTGCTCATTTTTTCCCCGCCGACATTTATGAAACCATGCACAATGACGTTCGGTAATTTAATGCCGAGAGCAAACAGCATCGACCACCAAAGGATTGTATGATGCCATACAATATCCGGACCTATGACATGAGTTGCCGGCCAGAACTTCTTGAATTTTTTATTCGGATAATCAACTGTGGACAGGTAATTTATGAGCGCGTCAACCCAGATAGCCACCGTAAGTTTTTTGTCTAGCGGAAACGGGATTCCCCAAGTAACTTTTTCCCTTGTGATGACGAGGTCACGCAGCGGATCTTTTAGGCGATTTAGCATCTCATGCCTTTTCTTTTCAGGCCACAGGGATTCTGGGCTATTTTTGATATGCGCGATAAGCTTCTCCTGGTATTTTCCCATGCGGAAAAAGTATGTTTTCTCCTTTAACCTTTCAGTCTTTTTCGTTTTATGGGTTGGACAACAGCCGTCGACAAGATCCTTATCAGTGTAGAATGTTTCGCAATCTACACAATAATTTCCCTCATAAGTACCCTCATGTATCTCACCTTTTTTACGCAGTTTTTTTATAACATCGAAAACCACTTTTTCATGCCGCTTTTCAGTAGTCATGATAAAGTCGTCATGTGAAATGTTCAACTCTTGGCAAAGCTGCCTGAACAAGGAGGAAGTTTCCTCAACAAAAACTTCCGGAGTTTTATTAATCTTTTCAGCAGCCCGCTGAATCTTAAGACCGTGACAATCAGTACCGGTACTGAAATGCACATCAAAGCCGTTGAGGCGATGCCACCTTGCAATTGAATCCGCGATTATTTTCTCATACGCATGCCCGAGATGAAAGCGTGCTGAAGGGTAATCTATTGCCGTGCTTATAAAGAAAGGCTTCAAACTAACCACTCCTAGATTGGAGTGGGATAAAGTTAAATTACAACAGGCAAACCCCGTTTCAAAATCCGCTTTTCATTCCCCGAAAAGCCGATTTCTTCGCTCGATGCTTTCGATGGCTTTTTCCAAAACTGGAATTTTGGCATGGTGTTTTATATGGGGCTTTAAAGCACCCAGCAGTTTTAGCAGGTCACTTTTCTTTGCCACCACCAAATGCCAGTAGTCCTCATTCAGAGGATATCCCTTGCTACTAATAGAACCCTTCTTTCGACCAAGATAAAGTCCGCTTGCTTTAATTCCGAATTGAGTAAGAGACCTTTTTATTCTCTCAAGCAGAACCTTGTCGCAGTTTCCTAGCTGAAAGACTGCAACTCCGTCTTTGTCTATTCTGATATTACCCTCGGCATCGGTGAATCCTGCCAAAAAGGAAAAGAATTCTTCCCTTACTTGAAAAATTCGCTCAGGAGCTAATTTTGTAAGCAAGAAATCAAAGCTTAATGGAAGATTTGCAATAATGTTTTTGGCACCTCGTTTGTTTTTTCGGCCAACCCATATATGAACGTATTTCCCAAACAGACCAGAAATCAGTTCGAGCTGCTCTTCTTTTGTGCTTCCACATTCAACCGAAATAGTTTCGGAGTTCTTGTACATTTTCCTCACCCTCAAATCCCCAATCCGAAAACCAATCAAGTACGCTGCCTCTAGTGAATTGCCGATGAAATCTTTTCTTGGATAGAGAAAGTGTGATTCTGCCCTGCTCCGCCTTTTGATACCATACTCTTTCAATTTGACGTGAACCGTGCCCCTTGAAAAACCAAAACGCTTTTCAATTTCCCAAGTCGATAACTTCGCTTGTATATAGAAAGTTTCCAATGTTTCCTTAGAAGGGATATTCGCCCTTAATTCATTCGGACTGCGGGCTTTTATTGAAAACTCCTTCAGCCGTTTCCAAATTGTTGCCTGACAGCAACCGTACTTTTCCGCAATTTGATAAGTAGTGAGTTTTTGGTTTTCGTACAAATCCTCAAGCTCAGTTTTTAAAATGACAAATTTCATTGTATCACCGAAAAAGTTCTCATAAAACTTCCAGAAAGCGAATATTTATTTGAATTTAGAGTTCTCTGCCGGTGCGAAAATGGGCAAAAGCGATGCATCAATCATCGCCTCCGAGTTCTGAGAGTATCCATAACTCTCTATCAGTCAACTCTTCGCAATTCTCGGCTGACTTTAGTGCAGCTATTAACTCTTCTTTTGATGGAAATTGTATTTTCAACATTAAACCACCTCCGAAAAACAATTTTCTGAAGACAGCTCGGGGCTTTTGGAGGCATTAAATTCTTTTGGATTCTCAAAAGAAGACGAAAGATTTAAGCCGAGAAAAACACAGTCGTATGAAAATTGTCGGAGGTGGTGAGAGAAAATAGAACGAACTTCTTATCTGCCACGTTTTTAACAGCAAAACTAATTAAATTTTAAGCTTGGATTAATGTTCGAAATTCTTCTCAATTTCAGTTCGCGGCTCACTAATTCAGGTTTCATTCTTTCATTTAGATTAATGCGCCGCAGACCCGATGCGTTATCAATAAGAGTAACTCCTTGTGCGGATAACGCAGATTCTTTTTCTATCAGGAAAACGCCCGGATCAATATGAGCAGAAGCCTTTACGTTTCGGAGGGTTTGCGACCGCATATGAACAGGCACACCGCTTGAAGGATCGTAGTCTGCAGACACCATGACATTTTGCGCTGGAGTTTTGCTCCCTTTGTTGAAAGTTTTCCAGAATTCCGCGTGCAGATTCTCCGGAGATGATTCGTCAAAAAGTGTGCGCATTGAAGGCTCATCGACTCCGCCTGAATAAAGGCTTATTGTTTTTCTTTGCGGGTTTATGACAAAAAAAGTGTTTGTTTTTTCGGGTGAGCGCACACCCACGTGGGTTTCGGTAGTGCCGCTATTTCCCCATGCCTTGTATAAAACCGATGAGCCCCTTTTTCCGATTGCAAGAAGGCGTACGTGGTAATCACCGCTTCCGAGCTGCCTTATTTCTGTTTCAATGAATACTGCAGGGTCTCTTCTGGCATAGTCTTTTGGTCGCCTCGGTATTTTTGAGAAGTCCACCTGCGCGGCGTGATTGAGCATTTGATTTGCATCAAACAGTTTTGTGAAACTTAAATCGTGGGCATTGTTGGCACGGGTCTCTATTTCGCGCTCCATCCGCTTTGGAACGGAGAGCACAATATTTTTACGAAGCCTTGAAGGCATGGAAATGGGTTTTGGACCAGTTTGAAGAAACGCAGCCCGCTCCTCCGGCAAAACTGCTGCGACCTGCCCTATTTGATACGGAAGTTCCTGGATGTCAAAAAGTATAATGCTATTGGTGGATTTTTGGAAGAACGCCTTCTGAGCGGAAATTTCGTCAATGTTACTGTGAGCCCCATAAACCAATGGTTTGATTTTTTCTATTGCTCGAACAACATTTGTTTTTTCTGGCCCAGTCAAGTCGGTTACAAGTTCAACATCTCCCTTGCGGAAAAACTCGGTCGCGCAGACTGTAAATTCCTTATTTGGCGAGTCCCTCAGTAAAAGTAATTGGGGCGTTCTGACTGTGAAACCATCAACTTTGTTTCCGACGCGTGCCAAAACTTCGTTTACGCCTCGGTATCCTTTGGCAATTTCGTTTGCAGAATATAGGGAGTCTATTTTCACAAAACAGTTTTTGCCTTGCAAACTCACTCGCAATATGCCCTTGTTGCTTTGCCCCACATAATCGTGCGCCCTGCTTCTCCCCGCGTCTATTACTACTTTTGATTTGCCTATATTGACAACTTCGCGCATATTTGCAAGCCAGTTAAGGTTTCCGTGGGCGTCAACAAGACTCAAAATTCTGCGATAAACAGGGTCAACAACCTTATTCATTCTCGGGCTGAACAAGGAATAAGTTCTTCTGCCCATGCGCCCGCTTGTTTCTTTAATCAGAAGCGGGGAAACAAATCTGCGTTCTTTAAATCGTGGTTGCATTCAGTGCGCCTTAGATATAAAGGAGATTCTGGCAATAAAATTGTTTCTTTGGAGATTGCTGCAGCAAACGGTTTGCTTTCCATAAAATTAGAATCAAAAGTAGCGGAAAAGCAAATTCAATTGGCTTAAGTAACATTAGCTGGCTACTTAGTTAAGTCCCAAAAATACGCAAATTCTTCCAAATACGCAAAACTCTAAACACTAGGCACAGCTTTTTGTGTCTGGCGCACCGGCACTGAACCCTCTTTAGGGTTAAAAATGCCAAAAATGATGTTATTGTGGGGATAAAATTGGCGCAGGAAAGTTTTGCAAAACCAGAGGATAATCCTTTTGTTGAAAAGTTCGAATCTTTCTTCAAGAACCGCTACATTAAAGAAATCGAAAAGCTTGTCTCGGAATACCCAAACAAGAAAAGCCTTAATGTTGATTTTAGGGAAATTGAGCACTACGACTTCGCCCTTGCCGATGAACTGTTAGAGAACCCTGATGTCTGCCTGGAAGCTGCACATGAGGCAATAAAAAAAATTGATGTCCCCATGCTCGAAACCGGGGATAAGGGCTTCGAGCCGCATATCCGGATTTTTAATCTTCCGCAGGAGAGGCAGCCCATTTTGCGCGACATCAGCGCCACGCACATCGGCAAACTTATTTCAGTTGAGGGCCTTGCACGCCTTGTGACCGATGTTTTGCCGCGCCTCAAGTACGCCAACTGGAAATGCTCGCGCTGCGAGGCATCATACAAAATTCCGCAGACAAAAAACCAGCCCAAAATGCCCTCCTTTTGCACGGAGTGCAAAAACCGCATGTTCATACTGGAGGAAGAGACAAGTGAATTTGACGATTACCAGAAAATTCAGGTCCAGGAGCCGCTTGAACTCATGAAAGGCAGCGAAACGGCAACCAACCTTGACATTTATGTCACCGATGATTTGGTGAACATGATAATTCCGGGGGACAGGACAAAAATTACCGGAATTATAAGGCTCATGCCGCCAAAGGAAAAAAAAGTCATTTACGGAAGATACCTTGAGGCGATTCATGTCGAGGAAACCGCCAAAGAGTTCGAGGAAGTTGAAATCTCGCCCGAAGAGGAAGTGGAGATAAAAAAACTTGCCTCGCGCGATGATGTCTATGATTTGCTCACGCAAAGCATTGCGCCCCACATTTACGGGCATGAAATTGTAAAGGAATCAATTACCCTCCAGCTCTTTAGCGGAGTTAAAAAAAACCTGCCAAATAACCAGCACGTGAGAGGAAACATACATGTGCTCTTGGTGGGGGATCCGGGAATGGCCAAGAGCGCCATTTTGAGGGCTACGGATTCAATCGCGCCAAAATCCATCTACGTTGCCGGAAAAACAACCACGGGCGCGGGAATTTCCGCAACAGCGGTAAAGGATGAATTTGGTGAGGGCGGCTGGACACTCAAGGCCGGAGCGCTTGTTCTCGCATCCGGCGGCATGGCAATGGTTGATGAATTTGACAAAATGGAACCGGAGGACAGAAGCGCAATGCACGAGGCACTCGAACAGCAGCGAATTTCGGTTGCAAAGGCGGGAATTGTCGCCACATTCAAAAGCGAAACAAGCGTACTCGCCGCCGCAAATCCCAAATACTCGCGCTTTGACCCATACAGGCCTTTTATTGAGCAGATTGATTTGCCGCCCACGCTCATCAGCAGGTTTGATTTGTTCTTCATGATTAAGGATGTCCTTGACAGGACAAAGGATGCTGAAATCGCAGGGCACATACTAAAGAGCCACAAGGCCGGGGAGATGATGCTGCAGCGCGAGAAAAAGGGGATTAATGCAAGAAATCAAGAGCTTGAAGAAATCAAGGAATTAATCACCCCAAAAATTGGCGGAGACATGTTAAAAAAATACATCTCCTATGCCCGGCAGAACATCTTCCCGATTCTTTCCGATGAATCCATGACCGAGATACAGGAATTTTACGTCTCCTTAAGAGATCAGGGAAGAAAGGACGGGGCATACGCCGCAACGCACAGGCAACTCGAAGGCCTAATCAGGCTCTCGGAAGCATCCGCACGCGTAAGGCTTTGCGATGTTGTGGAGAGGCAGGATGTTGAGCGCGCAATAAGGCTTGTCAAAACTTCTTTGCAGGACATGGTAACCGACCCTGAAACGGGAAAAATCGATATTGACATCATCACAAGCGGGCAGACGCACACAACCCTTACTAATCTCAAAAATATCCTCAAAATCATAAAGGAGAAGGCGCTGGAAGTTGACATGGTGCCAATGGAAGAAGTTATGAGCGAAGGGAAGGCAATTGGAATTGATGCAGACAAGGTGCGCGATTTGCTGGCAAAACTGAACAAGTCAGGGGATATCTTTGCGCCAAAGTACGGGTTTTGGAAGCCGACGTGAATGGTGAAATACACCAAAATTTGGATTTTACAAGATTGCCCCATATAGAATGATTTTGTAAAAGACCTGAAAGATAATAAATAAATTGAAATACCACCATAGATATAACATGAAAAAGAAAACATTTTTCGAAATAATCGAATCATGGGAGCCTGATGAAGAATTTGCAAGGTGTATTGAAGAAGCATCCGCACAAGTCAGAAAAATGAATTTCAAACGGGTTAAACTGTGAACTTGGCATGACAATCAAAGAAAACTACTCCGCGCTCCAAAAGGAGATTGCACAAACCTGCACGAGAATTCACCGCAACCCAAAGGAAATCACAATTGTAGCGGTTTCAAAGGGCTACCCTATTTCAAAAATCCGGGAGGCAGTTGAATGCGGGCTGCATGATATTGGCGAGAACAGGGTGCAGGAACTTGAGGAAAAATTCCCTGACCTCAAAAAGCTTGGAGCGGACATTCACTTCATCGGGCATTTGCAGGGCAACAAGGTAAAGAGCGCGGTTGAAATGTCGGATTATATTCACTCCGTTGATTCGCTGGATTTGCTGCGAAAAATACATTACGCGGCGCTTGATATGGACAAAGTGCAGAATATTTTCCTGCAAGTGAATACATCAGGCGAGAAGCAAAAATACGGGATGAAACCGCAGGAAGTTGAATCGCTTCTCACTACCATGAAAAATCTCCCTTATGGGAATGTCAAGTTCATTGGGCTTATGACAATGGCGCCGCTAACTGAAAATGCGGAAATTGCGCGCGAATGCTTCAGAATCCTCTTTGATGTAAAAGAGCACCTCAACTTGCACCACCTTAGCATGGGAATGTCAAATGATTTCAGGGTCGCTATTGAGGAAGGCGCAACGGTTCTGCGCATTGGCACAAAAATATTCTGGGAAAGTGAATAAGAGAAATTATTAAGCACAAAAACCCTAATCATGCAATGAATAAGCTACTTTTAACCCAGCTTGCACTGCTATTTATTGTTACGCAGGCTCTCGGTCTCTATGCCGGTAATTTTCTTTTAAGTGAAAATATTGTGGTCACAATTGTAAACGATGACAAGGAATCTGTAGCCAACAGCCTCGGGCTTTTTGTATGGATTCTTGTAACAACCGCAATCATGCTCGTATTGATTGCATTTGCGCCCGAATGGCTCTTTGCAATTATAATTAAAATAATTGAACTGCTTGCAATTTTTTCAACCGCAATAATTGTAATCGCACCAATAAATCCGCCGGAAACAATAGGGTATGGCCTTGCACTGCTGCTTGTAATTTTGCGCCTTGTTTTCCGCAAAAACATCTGGCTGCGAAACATCTCAAGCATTGTCGCAACTGCAGGTGCAGGGGCATTAATCGGCGCAAGCCTTGGAGTAGTTCCATTGCTTATTTTCCTTGTGCTTCTTGCCGCGTATGATTTCATTGCAGTGTTCAAGACAAAGCACATGGTAAAACTTGCAAAGGGCCTAAGCGGTAAAAATCTCTCTTTCACTTTTGCACTGCCAACAAAAGAGCACCAGTTCGAACTTGGCACGGGGGATTTTGTTGTGCCGCTTGCATTTTCAGTTAGCGTTCTTGCAGCGGCAAAGCAATCACTCATTTACCCTTATTTTCTTTTTCCCCCAATTGCAGTGCTCGCAGCTTCGCTTGCAGGGCTTTTGATAACACTTGATTACGCCTCAAAGCACAAAGGAATGCCGCTGCCGGCACTCCCGCTCCAGGCAATATTTATGCTCGTCACGTTTGCAGTATTGAAACTTGGAGGTTTTTAGCAGACATAATTATGAGGCATCATTAAGATGCCTCGACATATGCGTACTTCCACCGAAGGGGCGCAACTCGGACAGTACAGGCGATTTTCATGTTAGTGATTTTTGCAATTTTTAAAATTGGCGGATTTTAAAAGAATTAGACAAATCCCTTTATCGCCGCAAACCCATAATACGCTGCAACTCCAAGCGCGATGTATCTGCAGGTTTTGCCAAGAAGAGCCGCAACAAAAAACTTTTTCGGGTTGTACTTAATTAGCCCTGCAGTGACACCAATAATATCGAACGGAAAGGGAATTATTGCCATCATGAAAATGAACGCCATTCCCTTGCGCTCGATTTTTTCGCGGATTTCCTTTATCTGCGAAAATTCCTTCTCGCGGATTTTCTCGGCTGTTTCAACCCCGAGTAAACCGGCAATGTAGGCGGTCATCTCCCCAATCCCAGCGCCAATGCCCACGACAAGACTTAAGGACAGAACAGCCAGAAGGCTATCTGACTGGGCATTGATTGCAATAACCGCAAGGTCGATTGGGAGAGGCAGCAAAACCGTGGCATTTGCGATTAAGGAGGCAATGAAAACCCCGACTAAGCCATAACCAGTTGCAAGCTCGCGCACAATGCCTGCATTCTGGAAAATAAAATAAGTGAAAATCAGAAAAATGGCAATGCCAAGCCCTGCCTTTATTTTGTCCGCAGTGCGTTCATTCATGGCAAATATGTGGTCTTTGCGGTTAAAAAATGTTTTCTTAGAATCTCACAACGCCCACTTTGCTAAAGATTCAATTGGCCTGTCCTTAGCCATGTTGCCATTTGATTGTTTAGGGGCCATTAATCATCTAGGAGGGTTTATAAGCGTTTTTTGAGAATAGGAATTTATGGAATACGACAAGATGCTAAGCAGGCTCTATATGTCACTGCCTGAAAAGACGATTTCGAAAGAGAGATTCGAACTGCCGGTTCTTGATAGCAGCGTGCAGGGAAAAAAGACTATTGTACGCAACTTCTCACAGTCCCTCAAGATAGTCAAGCGCGAGGAGAAGCAGTTCTACAAATACCTAACCAAAGAAACGGCAACCGCCGCAACAATTGAGGACGGCAAACTTATCATGGTTGGAAAGTTCTATGCCGACCAGCTAAACAAGCTTTTCAGCAATTACCTGAATGAGTACGTGCTATGCCATGAGTGCAAAAAGCCTGACACCGAAATAATCGAGCGAAACGGAATAAAGGTTTTGAAGTGCACCGCGTGCGGGGCACTTAGCCCGCTCAAACGAATCGGGTGAAGCGTTGTATTGCAAAACCTACGAAACGCAAAACGGAACAGTGCTTGCCGCCTGCGACAGGGAACTTATCGGCAAAAAACTTGACAATGGAAATTTTGAAGTTTTAATTGACCCGGCTTTTTATAAGGGCGAACTTGTTGATGAGATTGCACTGGGAGAACTTCTCGCCGAGGCGTTTAGCATAAATCTTTTCGGCAAAAAAGCAGTGGACGTTGCGATTAAACATGGGTTTTTAACAGAGAAGGGCATTATTAGAATTGCAGGCGTTGAACACGCCATTATTCTTAAGGGGTAAACAAAATGGGAAAAAAAGAGGACGAACAAAAGGCAATCCAGCAAGAAGAGCAACTGCGAAAACTCAGGCTCCCGCACAGGGACGAACTTGAAATGTTCGGGCTTGTAATGCAATTGCACGGGGCGTCGCAGATAAAGGTTCTTTGCGAGGATGGAATTGAAAGGAACTGCCGCATCCCGGGAAAAATGAAAAAGAAGACATGGGTAAAAGACCACGATATTGTGATAATCAGGCTCTGGGATTTCCAGCCAATAAAGGCCGATATTGTCTGGCGTTTTTTTGGTGTGCAGGCCGAGCACCTCAAAAGAAGAGGGCTTCTAACAAAGCTGCCGGTGTGAAAGTATTATTAATTCCCTAAACAAATTTAATTTATGGCAAAAATATTTCATCTGGGCAAAGTAGTTCACCGAAGGATTTCGAAAAGACCCCTCGCAGCACACTACCCGGCGGGGGATGAAGTCGAACTTGCAAAGAGGATTGCAAGGGAACAGCGAATGATTACAGAGGCCAGAACCCGCCGCACCAATACATTTGAAACTAATGCTTATACACCAACTGCTTATTCGATACTTGCCTCAGCGAGGGCAATTGCAAAAGGGCGAAGTGCCAACACCTTACAAAATGTCGGCGCCCTTCAAATTCTACGCGAATACTGGACCCATGGCACCCCAACCAAGCTTGATAAAAGCATGGCTGCAAAAAGGCAGTACCAATAGAAAAATGGCGGCTAAAACATTACGGCTTTTAACCCTCTGGCTGCAAAATATTGCATATGGGCAAATACCCGCAATTCGATGACGATGACTACGACGTGCTAGAAAAGCGCATCCGCAACGAAGCAGACCGAAAGATTTTCCAGCAGGTCTTTGACTCGAAAACCCTTGATGCAATACAAGTGCTAGCGCTCAAAGGACTCTTTGAAACTGTTGAACATGTAATAAGCACAGGCAAAGAGGCGCATGTATTCATTGCAACTGATTTGGCTGGAAAGAAGCGCGCTGTAAAAATTTTCATGACAGAAACAACCCTTTTCAAAAAAATGGCGATGTATATTGAGGGCGATCGGCGGTTTAAGGATCTGCGCGGAGATAAGCGCAACCTGATTCTGGCCTGGACAAAAAAGGAATTCAAGAATTTGGGAATGGCAAGCGGATATGGCCTAAGTGCGCCCATGCCATATGCTTTCCGGGAAAATGTGCTTGTAATGGAATTTATCGGCACCGGAGATAAGCCAGCGCCGCGCCTCAAGGATACGGAGCCAACTGTTGCGCAACTTGAAAATTACCGCGAGCAAATAATAGATTTCATGGCAGGCCTGTATCTGGCCGGGCTGATTCATGCCGACCTGTCTGAGTACAATATACTTGTACTTGATGACAAATTGGTTGTAATTGACATGGGCCAGGCCGCACTGCTAAACCACCCAAACGCACGTGATTTTTTTGAGCGCGATGTTAAGAACATGGCGATTTATTTTACAAAAAACGGGCTTGAAACAGAACAGGATTGGCTCTATGCAGCGGTCAAAGAAAGAAAAGATGCATTGCAAAAAAAAACAAAAAAATAATCCGGTCCGGAGCTAATTCCCGGGAAATTGCCTTGCATAATGCAGCCCCTGTAAAGTCCGGGCAAAAGTATCGGTGCAGTGCTTGTGTAAATATCCGGCACGCACAAATGCACGCGCGACATCTTTTACAAAAGCCCTGTTATTTTTGTCAGTGTGCCTGCAAAGATTAGTCAGAGTTGCATGCCTGTTTAGGCCCTCGCCCAGCTCGCGGCAAATGCTTCTCAGTGCAAGATTGTATTTTGGAAGTTTTTCAAGATAAGACAGATTTGACATTATATCGTCAATTGCCGAATAAATAGTTATAAATTAATGGCCTTACTAATCACATAATATTACAACAATGATAATATTCAAAGCAGGGAGGGCAGGAATCTGAAGCCTACAAAATAGCCAAGAATCCGGGCTGGAGCACTGGAAAGGCCCACGCTACCATTAAAGCGCTGGAAAAATCAAACGCCGTTAAAACGCGCACGGAAATCAAAAATGGCAGGGCAGTAAAGCTTGTAGAACTTGTTACTTGAGCAAATAAACGTTAAAATGCCCAAAAATGCCTTTTTGGCACCCGCAGGAGTTATAATAGTGTATAGTATATATTTTCTGAATGGAAGAGGATTCGGATATCCTGCTGGTTCCGCACGACCGGCTTGGGGCAATAATTGGCAGGGCCGGGAAAACAAAAAAAGAAATTGAGGCTAAAACAGAGACAAAAATTACAATTGACAGCAGGGAAGGAGAAGTTGAAATCACAAGAAAAGGGAACCCCCTAAATTATCTAAAGGCGGCAAGAATTGTCAAGGCAATTGCAAGGGGTTTTTCACCAGAGCACGCATACAGGCTCTTTGATGAGGAATGCATCTTTGAACTTATAGAACTTCAGGAAGAACTTGGGAAAAATGAGAGCAGGATAAAAGCCAAAAAGGGAAGGGTAATTGGTTCGGGTGGCAGGGCAAGGGAGGAAATAGAACAGGACACCGGAGCCAACATTTCAGTTTACGGAAAAACCATAGGCATTATTGGAAATGAAGAGCAGGTGCAGAAGGCAAAGCGGGCGGTTGAAATGCTCCTTGGCGGGGCAAAACATGAAATGGTTTTCAGTTCGCTTAAAATGGAACAGCGCGGCGAGAAGTTCGATCTTTAAAAAAGGTTTTGATTTTATGGCAGAAGAAGAAAAAGCAAAAAACACACAGGAAAAGGGCCTTACCGCCGAAGACCTCGCGGCAAATTTCCAGGATCAATCTGTCGCGGAATTCTTCAAAAAAAACATGCAAATGCTCGGCCTCACCGGCAAAATAAAAACACTTACAACAATTGTCCATGAATATGTCACAAATTCCCTGGATGCGTGCGAGGAGGCAAAAATACTCCCGGATATTGAGGTGCAGATAAAAGAACTCGGGGAAGAATATTACGAAGTCACGGTCAAGGACAACGGACCTGGCCTTACAAAAGAAACCGTTGGGAAGGCCCTTGGAAAACTGCTTGCAGGAACAAAGTTCCACAGGATGATGCAGCTGCGCGGCCAGCAGGGAATCGGCGCTTCCGGCTGCACAATGCTCTCACAGATAACCACTGGAAAGGCTACAAGCGTAATTACCGGCACCGGAAAAGGGAAGCCGTTCAGCGCGGAAATTACAATCGACCCGAAGAAGAACGAACCGAAGCTTGCGAACTTTACCGAACTTGCAAAAGAATTCCAGGGAACAATAATCAAGGCTAAGTTCAAGGGGGTAAAATATGTCAACTCCGAACAGGCACCGCTTGAGTACCTGCGAAGAACCGCAATTGCAAACCCGCACACACAAATTACGCTAATTGAACCCGCGGGCGGAAAAATCGTTTTCAAAAGAACCCTGAAAGAAATTCCGGCACGCCCCACCGAAATGAAGCCGCACCCCAAAGGCGCCACCATTGATGACCTGATTACCCTTGCAAAATACTCGGATGCGAGAAAAATTTCGAGCTTTTTGAAAAACAGCTTTGACAGGTTCGGCGACAAGGCCGTTGAGGAAGTGGCAAAGGGAATTTCATTTGACATAAACAAGGACCCGAGGCAGATTACATGGGATGAGGCGGAAGAGGTTGTAAAGCAGTTCAAGAAAATCAATTTCATTGCCCCGCGAACGGACGGGCTAATACCAATCGGCGAGGACAGGATTGCAAAGAGCCTCAAGGGCATTGTAAACCCGGAGTTCCAATCTGTGATTACAAGAAAACCGTCGGTTTACAGGGGCGGATTCCCGTTCCAGGTCGAGGCCGGAATTGCATTTGGCGGAAGCGCAGGGAGAATGGGAGAGACCAATGAAGAAGGGCAGCAGCAGAGAAAAATTGAAATCATGAGATTTGCAAACCGCGCACCGCTTCTATTCGACACAGGCGGATGTGCAATCACAAAAGCTGTGCAGTCCATTGACTGGAAAAGGTATGGGATGAAGGATTACGAGAACGCCCCGCTCACGGTATTTGTCAACCTGATTTCGGTTCACATCCCCTACACAAGCGCCGGAAAGCAGGCAATAAGTGATGAGGACGAAATAATGGAAGAGCTGCGCCTCGCCCTCATGGAAACCGGAAGGAAGATTTACACTTTTATCGGGCGCCAGAAAAGGCTGGAAGAAAAAGAGGCGAAGAGGAAAATGTTCTACAAGTACGCAACAGAAGTTGCCGCAGGAGTGGCTGACCTTACCGAAAAAAACAAGAAGGACATTGAGGCAAAACTGCACGCACTTGTGCTAAAGCACCTAAAGCTTGAGGAACAGAAGGAAAAGGAAGAGGACGCAAAGGGCGAAGCCGGCGAAGATGAAATAGAAAAGGAATACGAGAAGCGCAAGGCAAAGGAAAAAAAGGAAGCCGAGAAGAAAGCCAAGAAGAAGGGCAGCCCGGATGATGGCGCGGAAGGTGGATAGAAATGTCTGACAAGGAAGTTGTAAAAAAACTCGAAGGCATCGGTGAAATGCTGCTAAAGCAGATTGAAAAAAGCGAGAGCCCGACATATGAAGTTCCGGTAAGGAATCTCAATAACATTTTCTTTGACAAAAAAAGCGGCACGATAAAGCTTGGGGACAAGATGAGCGAACGGGCGTTTCTCAACATCGCACACAGCAGAAAATTCATGCAAACCGTGCTTGTGGCGGCGGAGATAAAAAAGGTAATCGAATCAAAAGCCACGGTGAGCATCAGGGATTTATACTACGCCCTAAAGCACACAATTGAGGGCACAAACGAGAACACTTTTGAAAACCAGGAAGAATCAGACCCGTGCATTGAAGACATAGAAGCTTCACTTGACCTTCTGCGCGAAGAGCTGCACCTTGCAGCCTCGGCAAAGGGAATAATTGCGGGGGATGTGCAGCTGCGCGATGGCGGGGATAACATTGACCTCTCCAAAATGGGTTCGGGTGGATGGAGCGTCCCTTCAAATGTCGAGCCTGAGCAGATTGAGTTCAAAAAAGTGAAGGCGGATTATGTTCTCTTCATTGAAAAGGATGCAGTGTGGAGAAGGTTCAATGAAGACCAGTTCTGGAAAAAGAACGGCTGCATAATCCTGACAGGAAGGGGCCAGCCCGGAAGGGGCGAGAGAAGGCTTGCACAGAGGCTGAACAAGGAATTTGGTTTGCCGCTATATGTCATCTGCGATGCCGACCCCTGGGGAATGTACATATATTCTGTAATAAAGCAGGGCTCGATTTCGCTCTCATATTCTGAAGAAAAACTCGCAACGCCTGCAGCAAAGTTCATCGGCCTTACAACAAAGGATGTTGAGACTTACAAAATCCCAAAGGAAGTCACAATCAAATTAAACCACCTTGATGTCAAAAGGCTCAAGGAAATGGAAGGCTATGAGTGGTTCCAGAAGAAGGAGTGGAAGGACGAATTTGCAAACATGAAGGAGAAGGCATACAAACTCGAGCTTGAAGCGCTTTCGAAGAAGGGAATTAGATTCATTACCGAAGAGTATGTGCCGCGCAAAATCAAGGAAGAGGACTTTTTGCCATAAAAATCAATTTCTCTTCCACTTCCCAAGAATAAAACCGGCAAATACAGCGCTCAGAAGAATTGCCGAATCCGACCCAAAGTCCACTGCACTGTAAAGAACAGTGGGGTGCGAATAGGTAAACCAATATGCTACATTGTGGAGCAAAACCGCTGCAAAAACACGCGGAACAATGTGCAAGAGCCTGAACTCCTTAAGTGAAAAGCCATACAAAAGCGCCAGCACGCCAATTGCAAAATGCCCAAGCGCATGGAAAATCCAGTCAAAAAACAGGGCGGATTTTGGGAATGCACTGACATTAAATGGCAGGACCTTGCCATGCCCAAATAACAAAAAGAATACGGAGCACTTTGACCATATCGCAACCTGTATGGCAATATAAGCAAATTCAATTTTGGCTAATTTTAAGGGCTGCATTGACATTAGAAAACTTAATAACGCTTAAAAGCGTTTATTTTGCATGCAAAAACAGCGCAACATCGAGGTCTTCTTCACCCCACGCAGTGTTGCTGTAATCGGCGCTTCGAATCATACTGGAACCATCGGGCACACAATTTTTGAGAACATGCTGCACGCAGGGATAAAAAGGCTCTTTCCGATAAATCCCAAGCACGAAATCATACAGGGCATTAGGGCATACCGGGCAATTAAGGAAGTTAACGGGGCAATTGATCTTGCAGTAATTGCAATTCATTCGGATTTGGTGCCTGCAGTGCTCGAAGAGTGCATGCTGCAAAAGGTTCGCGCAGTTATAATTGTCAGCGCCGGTTTTTCAGAAACTGGCGAGACGCAGAACACCGACAAAATCGCGCGGCTCATAAAAAAATACCCTGCCACACGGGTTATGGGACCGAACTGCGTCGGGGTGCTAAACAGCCACAACAAGATTGACACCACATTTTTTGAGCGCTCGCGCATGAAAGAGCCAAAGAAGGGCACACTCTCATTTATCTCGCAATCCGGGGCACTTGGCTCTATGATACTTGACTGGATTGCAACGCAGGAGTTTGGCATTAACAAGTTCGCATCATACGGCAATGCGATGGATGTCGATGAATCCGACCTTTTAGAATATTTCGGTGGTGACCCGGGGACTAAGGTCATCGGGATGTATCTTGAGGGGGCAAAAGAGGGGAAGAAATTTTTCGAAACTGCAAAGAGGATTTCGAAAAAGAAACCAATAATCGTGCTGAAGGGCGGCAGGCATGAGCAGACACGCGGTGCAACGGCATCGCACACGGGCTCAATGGCGGGCTCATCAAAAGTGTATGAAGCGGCATTTGCACAGGCCGGAATAATTCAGGCCGATGATATAATCGACCTTTTCAGCATTGCAAAAATGCTTGAACAAGAGCCCCTTCCAAAAGGGAGGAAGGTGCAAATAATAACAAATGGCGGCGGGTTCGGCATTGTTACCGCTGACCAGATTCTCTCCAACGGGCTAGAACTTGCGCAGATATCCTCCCAAACGGCGCAAAAGCTGCGCGAGCAGATGCCAACTGCAACAATAAGCAACCCGCTCGACCTTATTGGCGATGCGGATGTTGAACGCTACCTTCACGCAATAAAGGCATGCCACAAGGACCCCAATGTGGATATTATAATAGTACTGATATTATTCAGCCTGCCGAGCCTTGAAATTGAAAAGCTCTCGGGACTTACAAAGCCGCATGGCAAAATCACAAAACCTATAATGGTTGTTTCCGTCGGAAGCGAATTTACCCAAAAATACCTCGAAAAGGCCGAGCACGAAGGCTTTACGACATTCCACTACCCCAGCACCGCAGCGAAGGCACTTAGCAGGATTGTGGACTATGCAATGCGACTAAGGGCAAATTAGCATTTTGTTAGCAGCAATTGCGCCTTGTCCAATTCATCTTCACTGAGAAGATCAAAGAGCCCCTTTGCAGAAATCCCTTCCCCGAAATCAGTTTCCCTGAGGTTTTTTTCCAAAAGCTCAATGCCCATCGCGGCAACCGAAAGCTTTGAGCGCTGCATCTCGCGAAGTTCAGTTATTTTTGCCCTGAAAGAGACCGAAGAAAAATTCTTTGAAACCGAGAGAATTGCCTTTTTGGAAAACTCCTGGATAATGCCGTTGAGATTGACATCCGAACCAGAGAGGCCTTTTTTTAGCGTGCCCGACAAATTCAATCTTATTAGAGGCTTCATCTCATGCCCTTTTGAAAAATCCTTCTCTAATGCATCCGTACATGCCTTGATAATCTCTTCCGGCTCGGCATTATGAAAATCAATCTTGTGGTAAAACGCCGCCCTCTGCCTTGTGAAGGCAACGAAAGAAAGCGATTTCTTTTCCGTGTCAAAAAAATGCACGCCCTTCTTCTGGCCGGCTTCGATTTTTTTTATCGAAGTTGCAATGGTTGAACCCGCAAGCAGAAAAATCCCTTCGCCGACCTTATGCTCCTGCCTCCAGTGCAGATGGCCATCGACAAACAAATCAAAGCCCTTTGGCAAATCATCAAGCGAAAGGGTTGCAACCATCTCATCATCAACCGCCATGAATTCCTTGAAGCCCTGATGGAAAAGCATTATGTTCGTGCAGTTTTCTTCAGGCTTTGGGTTCCAGTGGCGCAATACTTCAAGCGCCAGCTTTTCAGGAACCGCACCAAGCCCGAAAACCGCGCACTTTTCATTTCCCTTTTGAAGCGTAACTTTGCCTGCGTGAAAGTAAAAAATCTGACCCGAAACCGAGAGCACATCAAGCGCGGTTCTTGTATCCTTGCCTATGTATTCATGGTTGCCATGAATTGAGAGCACAAGAACCCCTGCAAAATTTAGCTGCCTTTTCTCTTCGCCCTTCTCAAAAACGGCTGAAACGGAGCATTTGCCTTTCTTTGAAGCTGAAAATGCAATCATTGCCCGAAATAGTGTGTCATGCGAAGGAACAGGGGCGTCAAAGACATCGCCCGCAAGCAGTATTGCATCGGCATTCTGCTCCACGCAGATATTTATTGCCTGCTCAAGGTTTTCAAAGGATTCTGCCGCCCGCTCGCCACGCGAATCAAACCCTAAATGAGTGTCCGAAAAAATTCCGATTTTCATTTTGCAAGCCTTCGAAGTTTTTTCGTGCCTATATCCCTGAAATCTTTTATAACCAAATCCGCCATAGAAAAATCATGCGAGGAAGTGAATTTATTTGGAATGGCAATGCACCTTATCCCTGCCCCCTTTGCCGACTTCACGCCAACGGTTGTGTCCTCAATTGCAATGCAGTTTTGCGGCTCTGCCTTCATCACCTGCAGCGCCTTTAGGTATGTATGTGGCGCTGGCTTGTGTTCAGTAACGTCTTCATAAGAGACAATTTTTTCGAAATAGTGCAAAATCCCGAGCTTGCGCAGGAAAAATTCTATATTTTTGCGTGAATTGTTGGAAGCTATTGCCATTCTGATTTTATTTGCTGATAAATCTGAAAGAAATACGCCCAGATGCCCGTCCAATATGAGGGATTTTTCCATTTCCGCCATCATTGCCTCAGATGTTTCCCCCACAAACGGTTCACGTTCGACCTTGAGATTGTATTTTTTGTTGATGTATTCCAGTTTCTTTGAAAAAGTGAGCCCGACAAGCTCTGAAACATCCCCATCGGTTATGTTAGTATTGAGCTTTTTGAGGTACTCGCGCATGTGCTTGAAATAATATGTCGGAGTATCAACAATCACGCCGTCAAAATCAAAAATTACCGCATCAAGCACTAAAAAAGCGCCTCCAATTTTTTTAGCGAAAGCTCTGCAAGCGAATCCACAATAAGGTCGGCGTCAAGCAGGAAATTTCGCTCATGCGTAGATGTAAGCGCAACTACTCTCATGCCTGCGGCTTTGCCTGCCATTATGCCATGAATTGAGTCTTCTATAACTACACTCTCTTGCGGCATGGCATTTAGCGCTTTTGCCGCCTTCAAATATCCTTCAGGACTTGGTTTTGCCCTTGCCACTTCGTTGCCACAAACAACCACTGAAAAATCCTGTAAAATCCCAAGTTCGGTTAGAATGTGACGCACAAAAATCTTATCTGAGCTTGAAAATAACCCCACTGGCAAATTATTTTTTTTTAACATATAGAAAAATTCGAGAAAACCCGGCATCGGTTTTATCCCCAGGGTTTTTGACATCAAATATTTGTACTTTTTTTCCACCATCTTGGCAATTTCAGGGTCGCTTTTTTTGCTTAAGAACTTTAGGCCTTCATATGAACTCAATGTTCCTGCAGCAGCAACTTCCTTTTTGTTTGCGTTCACCCCGTGCTGTCTTAAGATATTTTCTGCGGCTTCATAGTGCAGATTCATGGTGTCAACTATTACCCCATCCATGTCAAAAATAACTGCGCGCAACAACCAATCATCTCTTCCTGTAGCGGAGCAGAACTGTGCCAACCGCATTAAGTTTTTTTACTAAAATCAAATCAAAAAAAACATCCTTTGACCCCGATGTAAACAGCGAAAACCCGGAACCAAAAACCAATGGCTCAATTGTGAGAAAAATTTCATCCACAAGCCCTTTTTTTAGGAAATAATTGAAAGTTTGCCTGCCCCCCAGCACTGCAACTTTTTTGCAAGAATACTTTTTACAGTATCGGACAATGCTTGAATGCGCCGGGTTTAGGTAAACCAGTTTTTTATTTATCTGCGTTGGGTTTTTTACTGAACTTGTAAGCACTATGCAGTTTCTTTTTGAGAGCGGTTTTTTTGCCAATAAATAAGTGTTCTTGCCAATAATTACAACATCTGATTTATCGAGCATTTTGTGCAGAAAATTTTTGTCTTCTTTCGAGGACCAGTCAGTCATGTGCCTTGAGTGACGCGCAATTTTGCCATCAATTGTGCAAACTGCAAAAAGCAGAAAAACAGGCCCTTTCATACGGTAAAAATGGGTATGAAAACACTAAAATACCCTTAGCCGGGCAGAAGCAGATAAACCAACCTTTTTAACCGTTTTCAAACCCTTTTCTTTTGTTAACACGAAAGAACCTGGTGCCGGAATGGTACAAGGCAGAGCAAAACCAAAAGATTTTGCCCTGAAGCGTTTACGGAAAAGAAAGTGCGGGGATGCGTTTTTTCGCAGACATTTTTCTTCGTTGGAGAGAAAAGAAAAAGGATGCGGATAATTCGGCCAGGCTTTTAAACAATTGGGTTCTTTTTCTTTTCGTCAACGTTTTCTTTTTCACCCAAGAAAAAGAAAAGGTTGCTGGGATGTCAGAGCGGTTATGTACCCGCCTGCAGAAACCCTTTTCTTTCGTTAACACGAAAAAAAAGCGTTTACGGAAAAGAAAGTGTGGTGAAGCCCTCTTTCTTTTTCGTCGAGGTTTTTCTTTCTCAGCAGGAGAAAGAAAAAGGTCGGCAGCGAGCGGGCTAGGAGGGTTCGACTCCCTCTCCCAGCTTTTCCTACTTTCTTACTTTTTTACTTTCCAAAAGCCTTATTAATTTCGGGAGCCGAATATGTATAAAGGTGATTGGAATGTCTGAAGTCTTACTGACCAAAATGAGTTCGAAAGGGCAGATAGTAATCCCACAAGACATAAGAGAAGAGATGGACCTGAAGGAAGGCGAAACCTTCGCGGTTATAGCAAGTAGGGACACACTGCTCTTCAAGAAAATTGAGAAGCCTTCGAAGGAAAAAATCCTAAGAGACTGGGAAAGAATAACCGCACAGGGAAGGAAAGAAGTGAAGAGGCTCGGCATAAAACAGCGTGATGTCCAAAAGCTCATACACAAAGGCAGGGGCATTGAGGAATGATAAAGACCGTCCTGGACACGAATATTCTCGTGTCCGCAACTTTCTGGAAAGGAAACCCTAACCAGATAACCAACCTCATGACAGACCACAGAATATTACACTACACGACAAAAGAGATACACTGGATGAATACGCAAGAATACTTGAAAGGGATTTCAGCCTGTCAACGGATAGCATAGAGGAAAAAGTGAACGGAGTTGCCTCATTTTCGCAAATAATCCAGCCACGAACAAAAGTGGATGCAGTCAAGGAAGACCCAACCGACAACAAATTCCTTGAAGCCGCAATGGAAGCGGATGCAGACTACATTGTAAGCGGGGACAAGCACCTGCTCAAGCTCAAGGAATTCAGTGGCATAAAAATAGTGAAGGCGAAGCAATTCCTAGAAATGCTCAAATGAAAAAGTGATTATACCTACAAACACGAAGCATTTCCAGTTTTGTAGGGATAACTATGAAGCCCCCCGAATTCCACAAGGGATGGAACGAGGATTTTTTATTACTCGTTTCCCTATATTTTGGCGGGTTTTTGAATAGTTGTGAGTAATAAATTTTCAGCCGCACCGGCACCGAACCCTCTTTTTGTTTTTAAATCTCTCGAACATTAATACATGGGCTATTGGAATGGAAATCGGATTTTTTGATCTGGAAACAAGAAACCTCTTTGAGGATCTTGAGCCAAAATACCCCTCCATGCCTTTTCGGGAAAAAACAAAAATTGCACAGGGGCTTATTTCAAAACTGGGGCTTGCTACGGCATGCATTATTTCAGATGGCTCAAAACCGCAAACATTTGCATTTGATGAGGGAGAGGAGACTAAAATTATAGAGGCGTTAAATAGTTTTGATTTGATAGTCGGGCACAATGTGCTCGGCTTTGATTACCCTGTGCTCTCTGCAAATTTCAACGGGGATATTGTGGGCCACTACAGGCCAAAAACACTTGATACATTTGACGAACTCAAAAAAATAACAAATGGCCAGTGGATTGGGCTAGATGATTTGGCAAAACTAAACCTTGGCAAAAACAAAACAGAGGACTCAAAAAAAGCCCCCGCAATGTGGAGGGAGGGGAAAAAGGAGAGGGTTCGTGAATACTGCAAAAATGATGTGCTGCTTCTAAAAGAAATATATTATTACGCAAAAGAGAAAGGAAAACTAAAATACACACATAAGGATTACGGCGTTGCAAAAGGGATAAAGGAAACCAAAATCCCGTGGAAATAATTAAGGCGGAATTTTACATGGTAAATTACAGTGAAGCCTTCTTAGGCCCCCTTGAATTAATGGAAAATACCAAAAAAAATATTTTTATAACAGGCAGGGCCGGCACGGGAAAATCAACACTTTTGAGCCACTTCAAGACCATTTCAAAAAAGCGTATTGCAGTGATTGCCCCAACCGGAGTTGCGGCAGTGAACGTAGGAGGGCAGACGATACACTCGTTTTTCGGGTTCAAGCCAAATATCACAATTGAGAAGGTGAAAGCCGCAAAGAACCGCAAAATGTTCGAGGCGCTTGATGCAATTATCATTGATGAAAGTTCTATGGTGCGCGCTGACCTTCTTGACTGCGTGGACAAATTCCTGCGAATCAACAGGGGAAACACAAATTTGCCTTTTGGGGGCGTGCAGATGATTCTGTTCGGGGACCTCTACCAGCTCCCGCCAATAGTTTCGGGCGATGAGAAGGCGCATTTTTCAACGGTTTACAAAAGCCCCTACTTTTTTGATTCGATGGTTTTTGAGAACTTCAAATTCGAAATCATAGAACTAGGCGAGGTCTACAGGCAAAAGGACATTGGGTTTGTTGAAATTCTTGACGCAATCAGGCACAACCAGGTCACAGATGCACAGCTGCATAAACTAAATGAAAGAGTAATGGCCGATTTCGAGCCGCCGCAGGGGGAGTTTTTCATCCGACTCTGCACGCTAAATAAAATGGTCGATGAAATAAACGCACGCGCACTTGAAAAAATAAAGGCGCGCACATACACTTTCAAAAGCGCATCGGAAGGAGATTTTGAATCAGAATATTTGCCAAGCGAAAAAGAACTTCGGCTAAAAATAGGTTCGCAGGTGATGTTTCTCAATAACGATTCGGCCAAAAGATGGGTGAATGGAAC
Organism: uncultured archaeon; assembly: GCA_964510425.1. Lineage (GTDB taxonomy): Archaea > Iainarchaeota > Iainarchaeia > Iainarchaeales > Iainarchaeaceae > UBA10205. The sequence goes on from CAZEBH010000004.1 coordinate 27,978, forward strand.
TCTTGGAAAAGTCGTGAACTTTCACCTTGACGATGAAAATTATAGCGTGCTCGTTGAACTTACCACTAAAGAGAAGGTCAAAGTGAGGCCGCATACATGGCAGCTCTTCAAGCCCAAATATGATTCTCTCAAAAACGCGCTCGGATACGAAACCATCGGCTCTTTTACCCAATACCCGCTCCGGCTTGCATGGGCAATTACAATACACAAAAGCCAGGGAAAAACATTCGAAAAGGCGATAATAGATTTGGGTGAAGGCACGTTTGCAACCGGCCAGGCCTATGTAGCCCTTAGCAGGTGCACAAGCATTGAGGGAATGATTCTCAAAAAGCCACTCGAACGGCGGCATATTATGGCAGATGGAAGAATCGCCAGATTCCTGGACAGTACAAGAGAGAAGCAAAAAAATCCGTCTCGATTCGATAGGGCAGAAGAGTCGCTTCTTTTTTAAATAGAAAATCCGTAATGGTTGCATGGCAATACGCGGAATAATATTCGACCTTGACGGAACGCTAATTGATAGCACACCGTATCATCTGCAGGCATTCAAAATGCTGCTAAAGGATTACGGCTTCACGGCCCCTAAGAGAAAAATTCTAAAGCTTGTTGGAATGAGCACACTTGACATTCTAGAGCGCCTTGGCCGCCTGAAAAAATCCGGCCTGCGCCTTGCGGATCTTCGCGAGGAGAGGCACTATTATTATTTCAAATTGATTGGGCAGCGCGAAATAGAATTTGCAGGCGCCACAAAGGCCGTTCGAAAACTGAAAAAGCAAGGATATAAAATCGCGATTGCAACCGGCTCAAGCAACATCATCTACTTCCACTCAACCAAAAAAAAATTCCGTGAACTCTTCAACTCCGTAATAACAATTGATGATGTGGCGAATGGAAAGCCGGCGCCTGACTGCCTTCTTCTTGCAGCCGCGCGCCTAGGGCTGCGGCCAGAGGATTGCATTGTTGTCGGGGATTCAAAGTATGACCGCTTTTCAGCAAAGGCAGCCGGAATGGATTTTATAGGAGTTCTTTGCGGAATCGGATCCAGAAAAGAGCTTGGCAAAATTGTGCTAAAAAGTGTAAGAGAACTCCCGGGGTTTTTGGCGAAAAAACGCGCTGGTTAAAAAGTGCTTGAACGGATGTAGTATTATGCCAAACCAAAAGACCGGGCCGGTTATGGCACCTGAAAATAAAATGCACGGCAAAATAGATGATAATGCCAAAAAGGAACTTCTGGCAAAAAGCGAGATAAGCCTGATTCTTGACACGTATGATGACATTTTTTCGGACTTTGACCCGCGCCCATATCCGCAGAGGGGGCTTTCAGAGGACTTTTTGCGCGAGGCAAAAAAGTCGGTTTCTGTTGCGGAAAAGGGTAATTTGCATCTTGGATTTATTATGCCGGCTGCGCAAAGAAACACCGGACACGAAGCCCTCATAAAAAAAAGGCTGCGGGAATATTTCAAGAAACAGACAGAGATTCTTGAAAGTGCGAAAAAGAAAATAATACGGGATTCGTGGATAATGACCGCGCTGGGTTTTGCCGTGCTAATGCTTGCCGCATACGTTGTTTCGCTTGGTAAGACTGAATTTATTTATAGCATGCTGCTTGTAATTTTAGAGCCGGCAGGGTGGTTTCTTGCCTGGAGCGGGCTTGACAATATTTACCTGCGCGCTGGAGAAAAAAACCCGGAAATAGAATTTTATCGCAGGATGGGAAAAACTGAAATAGAATTCACGGAATACTGAAACGCGGGCATTAAGTAAATAAAAAAACAGATGGCTTTCACAAAAAAAATGTGAAAGCCACAAAAGTGAATCACCTTTTCTTTTTCTTCTTTTTAGGCGCTGGTTTTTTTACCTTGGCTTCCTTCTCAAGCTTTATTCCAATGCGCTCTAGCATTTTTCCGATTTTGCCTAAGTTCATCTCTTTCACCTCTTTTAAAAAGCGGCAACTGCAAATCAACAAATCCTTGCAAATTTGCCCTGATTTTGACTTAGTGAGGGCTTTTCCCGTATATAAAGCTAATGTTATAAATTCCGGCATGTCTTATCCCGAATTAATGTCCTTCGTAAATTAACTTCTGGGCAGCCAGAAGTT
>CAZEBH010000005.1:0-27685 GCA_964510425.1 uncultured archaeon
TTCCACAGGTGGTCCACAATGCCAAAAGCCGCGCCTCCTGTAAGCAGCAGCGTGAGCGAGTCGTGCTCCTGCGTCTGCCATGACTTATTCCCGCCCTGCAGTCTATGGTGAATGAAAGCCGCTAACATGGGCACAATGTAACAAACCATTCCAAATCCCTCCGCAGGCCTTTGTTTTGCTAAAACATGCCTGATTATATTAGCCACCCTTGGTATTAATCCTTTCTTCGCCATTGCAGGTTGGGCTCCCACAAAATCAGAACCGCTTGCCCGCCCTTTGCGCGAAATCCTCAAAGTCCCCTTCAGCAATCTCCTCTACCACATAGCCACGGTGCACAACCACGCAAGAGCCCGGCTTTATGGCCGGGGTGAAATCGGTGCGGCATTCCTGCTTTCCAACGGAAGTCTCCACTGTAGCAATGGCTCCCCGAACTTTTGTCACGCGTGCCGGATAAGTCTTGCAGTGCACCGGGTCGAAATCCCTCATCGCCTCAAAGCGCTCATCCACGACAGCGTCATGGCCGAACCAGAAGTAATCCCGTATAATCTTTGCACCTATTTGCCCGCCATTCTTCAGGGCAGTGGCACTGCACATTGCAAAAGCGACCTTGAATATCTTTTCCGGTTCTCCTTGGGGAAGCTTCCCATTGATGATGCCTGCAAGCAGGGAGTCGTAGTCTTTCTGCGCGAGCGTGTTCCGTTTCACTAGGGTAGTTGCACAGGGAACAGCGTACTTAAGGAACAGCAGCCGGTCGGACTCACGAGCATCCCTCCTTGCTCCGATTATTGCCATTGCCTCTTGGGCATCCAGTTTTTCCACGGCGAGGTCGAGCGCGCACGAGACAAAATCCCCGGGCTTTACATCCACAAGTGAAAGGTTCATATTTCTCTTCGTGCCCTCAACTTCCACGACCCCGGTTTTTCCGCTGGCTTTTAGAACCCTGCCGATAATTGTAATGCACATTCAAGTCACCTCATGCTCCTTTCATGCGGAAAACCTTCGCAGCCGCGAATTCGCCTAGCCTTACAATATAACCAAACCCGATAATCGTTGCCGAGCCTGCGAGAATTAGCAGGAATCCGAACGCATCCCCTGCAGAGACATGCGAGCCGGAAAAAGCAGTTGGGAGCATGGCAGTGATAGGCTGTGCGAGCGAAAGCAGGGCGGCGGCAACACTGACACGTACATATTTCAGCCCTGTGTAGTACAGGAGGACATAAAGGAAAAGCATGCCGCCTGTTACAAGAACCCACGCAACCTGTCCCGCGGAAAGGCTGGCAAGGTCAGGTGCCTGGCCTGTAATGGCGAGGAACGCGAGCATGAAAAGCGAGCCGAAGAACATCCTGCCGAAAGCGACAATGCGCCCATATGTTTCCCCCAGTGCCTTCTTTGAAATAACGTTTTCGGCTCCCCAGAGGACTGCGGCTGCAAGAATCATCGCGTCTGCGGTGCCGAATGCGGTGAACTTTGAGAAAAGGATGGAGTTGCCTGCAAGCAGAAGCAGCGCGCCTGCAAGGAACTTGCGGCTAATGCCTTCCTTGAGGAAAACCGCTGCAAAAATCATCACCCAGATGAACAGTGTCTTATGCAGAAAGCCTGCGTTGACTGCGGAGGTAAGCTTCAGGCCGTAAAAGAAGAGCAGGAAAGGGATGCTGCCGCCCACAAGGCCTATTAGTGCGAGCCGGCCCCACTGTGCTGGCCGCATGCTGCGCAGGTTCTTGTACTCGCCAAGGAGCAATATCGTGGAGAAAAGGAACACCGCGACCAGGGCATTCTTGAGCGTTGTGAAAATGAAAGGGTTGAAATCCGAGACCCCGAACTTGTTGAGGAAAATGCTTACACCGCTAACCACAGCAGCCCCGATTACAAGTGCAATGCCCTTCCCTTCCCCCATGTGAACCGGATATATCAGCGCTTTAGTGTTTAAAACCTTTTTCACCGCAGATTGCAACTTAGGGGCGTTTTTGGGTTGGAATACAAAAGGTATACGGGGGTTTCTAACGTGCTTTTCTTTTGAGGATTCCGTTCTGGTGGGGAGCCAGAACCAAATTCTTGATTTTTCAGCTTAGAAACCCCCAGCTATCAGGCGCATTGGGTGAACACTTTTAAACCGTTCTATATTCCATACTATTTGGTTCTGCTTGCAGGATTTTTTAGGTGATTAAATGAAGGTTTCTTTTGAGGATGCCACGCTTTTTCGGCGCTATATCGATGGGCTAGCGGCGCTTGTAGATGAGGCGCAGTTTTTAATTGACGATAAGGGCATGAGCCTCAAGGCAACCGACCCTTCACAGATTTCGCTTGTTGATTTTAGCATTCCAAAAAAGGCTTTCAGGAAATTCGAGGTTGAAGGCGCAACAAAGCTGGGGGTTGACCTGAATTATCTCAACCAGATTGTGGGGCGCGCAAAGGCTGGCGATTCGATTGAACTTTCGCTCTCCGAGGACTCATCAAAAATCTTAATCGTATTTGCCGGCGGCTCGAAGAGAAGCTTTTCAATCCCGCTTTTGGACCTAACGGTTGCCGACCTTCCGCTTCCACGCATAGAATTCGATGCCGAAATAAAGTTGCGTGCAGATGCGCTGCAAAACAGTTTCAAGGATGCGGATTTGATTTCGACACACATAAATCTCTCGGTTGAAAATGACGCATTTGTTGTGCGCGCAAATTCGAGCAAGGGAAATTTGGAAAATATTTATTCTTCAAAAGAAAAATCGGTAATTTCGCTTAAGGCTCAGGATATGGCGCATGCAATGTTCCCATTGGATTATCTTGAGAGCATTGTCAAGGCCACGGCATCTGACACCGAAGTTACGGTCAAACTCAAGACAAACGCGCCGGTTGAGATTTCATATTCTCTCGGAGAGGCAAAGTTCACATTCTTTTTGGCGCCAAGAATTGAGAGCGAGTGAAAAGGCGATTAATTTTCCCTTGAAAGTTCTTCGCGAAAAACCATTTTTCCGATGCTGCTTACGTGTCGCTTAGAAAGTTCTTCTTTTACCTTTATCGGAATTCCCGTTTTGTTGTGGATAATTTTCAAAATCGCGAGTTCGGCACTATCTTCTATCACTTTCCAAGTTGCTTCAGAAATCAGTGGGAAGTTTATGTGCAGGTTTTTCAAAAACGTTTCCGGTGCGTGCCCATTTTTCCAGCTTGCAATTACTTTAACTTGAGCATCAGTAACTTTTTGTTTGAAGGCTGGATTAATTTTGAGTGCTTGTTTGCCAATTCTTTTCAACCTCGATTTCTTCCCCCATTATTCCGCCTTTTTGATTTCAACAATTCTCGAGTTCTGTTATCTTCTCCACGCGCACCTTATGCCTCTTCTCGCTCACTGGTTTTGCCTTGAGGAATGCATCAAGTATTTTCTTCGCGTGCGCTGCGGTGTAGGTTCTCCCGCCGAGGCATATCACATTTGCATTGTTGTGCCCGCGTGAAACGCGCGCGGTGTATCCATCAAACGGGTTTGCCGCGCGAATTCCACTGATTTTGTTTGCGGCAATGCTCATGCCGATTCCAGTTCCACAAACCAAAATGCCGAAAGACCCGTTGTCTGCCAAAACTTTATGGGCGAGCTTTAGTGCAATATCCGGGTAATCAACCGGGTCGGTTGAGAATGTGACGACATCAAATACCCCAATTTTCTTTTTTTGCAGGTGCGCCTTGAGCGCCTCTTTTGTTGCAAAGCCTGCGTGGTCTGAACCTATATAAAATTTCATATAATCCAATGGAATTGGCGCGAAAAGGGATTTAAAGCGTATCGTGTTCTCTTCTTTATTGATTGAATGATTGAACTCAAAAACGCGGGATTTCTAAAGTCCAGTATCGAGGCGATTTCCTCATTTATCCCTGAGGGCAATTTCAGATTCAATGAAAAGGGCATCCATTTGCGGGCAATTGACCCAAGCCAGGTAGTCCTTGTGGATTATTTTATCGAAAAGGCAGCCTTTGACTCATATGAAATTGAGCCTTCATTTGTCGGACTCAATATTTCCGAATTGAACCGGATAATTTCAAGGGCGCTGCCAGAAGACAGGCTTACTCTTGCGCTCTCCGAATCAGAAATGAAGATAAGCTTTCGCGGCGAACTCGAGCGTACCTTCAAGCTCCCGCTCCTTGATATTACGGAGGGAGAACTCAAGCTGCCGGAAACCAAGTACGAGGCGCAGGTTGAAATTAATGCGAGATTGCTAAAAGAGGCGCTAAAGGATGCCTCGCTTTTCAGCTCAAGTGTTGTGCTAAAGACCAAGGGTGATAAATTCTTTCTCGAATCCCGGGGTTCAGCAGGGGTGCTAAACATCAGTTCCGCGCAGGCAAGGGGGGTCAAGGTCAAATCCAAAGATGAGGTTGTTTCAAAGTACTCCCTTTCACACCTGCAGAACATTGTGAAGGAAACAAACCCTGACACGAACATTCTGCTTGAGCTGAAGACTGATTCGCCCATGAAGGCGAGCTACAAAATCGGAAAAAGCGAGATAAGGTTTTATCTTGCGCACATGCTCTTGTAGTTACGGGAATTTCACTTTTTCAAACCAATTTTAAACCGTTCCGCAGCCAATTCTTCCGATTAGTATGTTTTCAGTTTCAAAATTTATTCTCCCCGAACTTCGTTTAGTATGGAAATATCCTTTTTCAAAAAGTGCAAAATCAGTTGTTTCTAGATATAACCTCACGTTTGAGGATATTGACGAGTCAATTTTACATAAGGCGCAGGCAATCATCCGGGCCACATTTGAGGGCAGAGAACGTAAAACTATTATTGAAGATAATAAAGAAGTTCTACTTAGTGAGATTTTAGCATTTACCGTTTCTAAAATATTAGTTTCTTTGATAAATAGATTAGAACTTAACCGAAAATTTGTGAAACTATACGAATCTTCTATTTTAAATAATTTAGAGGAGGAAGATGAGAATAACTTATTTGAAATTGCCGACGAGTTAAACATTTGCCGGGGCACCGAGAAAAATTTCAGTGTTCCGTTACAGGATTATCTTCGCCCGGAAATAGAAGATCAAAACGAAAAACTTGTAAATAAGAAAATCCGGGGCGGTACTGTTTTTTTGGACAGGGCAGAATTTATGAAGCTAATTTCAAAAATAGCGGCCCATGAGTTAAAAAATTCGTTGGTTTCAATTGGTGCCGGGAGGAAAGATTTTCCTGCCAATCTTAAGAAAAGTGCAGAATTTCTGGATCTTGAGTTTGCGCAAACTGCAAGGGCGCAATTTTCAAAATCTGATTTTGGGGCTATTGCGCCAGAGGCTTTTCCCCCCTGCATGGCAAAAATTTATTCAGAGCTGCTAAACGGCGTTAATGTGACGCATTCAGGCAGATTTGCTATTGCGACATTTCTAGCTTCAATAGGGATGCCAGCACAGAAAATCACAGATTCATTCAGGCGAACCCCGAATTTTAATGAAAGCATTACGCGTTATCAGGTCGAACGTATTGCAGGGGAAAAAGGGGAGAAATATTCTTGTCCAAGTTGCGATAAAATGCGTTCATACCAGTTATGTGTTGCTAATTGCCCGGTTTCACACCCTATTCAATTCTATGGGGTTGAATTAACTAAAGGCAAAAAACCTATCTCTCTTATCCCGCCTGATAAAGTATCATAAAAGCGGTTTCTGAGGCTAAGTTCCTGCCTTGTTGCGCAATTCCCAAAAATCGGTCTTTTTTGTCTGGCTGTCTAAATTGGCCAAAGCCCCTTTACAGGCTCCATAAGACAAGCCATTGAAGGTCGATTTGTCTGGTTTTTGTAATTATGCGACACAGCACTAAGTTCTTATAGTTTTATTAATTGTTTTTGGGGGGTGTTATTTTTATGGGGGCCGAGGTTTTATTGCGCCGTATGATAAAAGGCGTTTACGATTCAACTGAATTAGATTCAGTGCCTGAAATAGCCCGCAGGGAATTCGGTATAGGTGAACTGGGCCGGAAAATTTCCTCACGGCATCTGTCCTTCAAAAATAAAGCCGCTCTTAATGCTTTTTTGCGGGAAAAAACCCCGTTTTATATTTCTTATTCAAGTGCCAGATATGAATTTCCCGATGCCAGGCCAATGGAGAAAAAAAATCTTCTTGGTGCTGATTTAATTTATGAATTCGATGCTGATGATATACGCACTGACTGTAAAACGAAACACGATAGCTGGAAATGCAAATCCTGCGGTAAGTCAGGTAAAGGCCGGCAATTAGCCTGTGATAAGTGCACTTCAGGTACTGTTGTTGATGAATGGGTATGCAATGACTGCCTTGGTGAGACAAAAAGACAATCGCTCAAACTAATTTCTTTTTTAGAAGAGGATTTTGGCATTTCTGAAGGAATTGCAATCAACTTTTCAGGCAGCAAAGGATACCATATTCATGTTAGAAATAGTTCTGTTCAAAATTTATCAAAATCTGCAAGAAAAGAATTATTGGATTACATAAGTGCAACCGGATTGAATATGGCTGCCCTGGGTTTTGATATAAATCCTGCAACAAACTCTTATGCCTGCCCTAAAAAAATCGATGCAAAGGGCTGGTCACAAAGAATTTTGGTTTCATTGGAACAGGCATTCAATTCGAATGATACGTCTAAGCTTGAAAAATTAGGGAATATTACCCAAGCGTCGGCCAATAAATTATTAAACGAGAAAAAGAAAATAATTGAACATATGGATAATGGGGTATTGGCATTTCCAAGTACCATTAAACAAGATGCAAAGAAATTTTGGGAATATGCTGTAAAGAACGTTGTGGATAGCTCAAAAATTGAAATAAAGTCTGATATAATTCACGATGAATTGCTCCATGTTGACCGTCAGACGTCTATTGACATCCACAAAATAGTAAGGGTGCCCGATACAGTACATGGCTCCACGGGGCTTCTCGCAAAGAGTTTTCCGCCTGAAAATCTATCATCATTTAATCCTTTGGCAGAAGCAGTTGTTATGCCTGAAAATGAGTTGAAAGTTTCCAATGCGATTGCACCGGAATTCTGGCTCAAAGGCAAGAAGTTTGGCCCATTCCGCGGCGAGGATGTTTCGCTTCCTGCCTACGCCGCATTCTTTTTGCTCGCGCGCGGGGCGGCACAGGGGGCATTGTGAATGGACCTTAACTACGACGAAATCCGCAGGATTCACCGCCTCGAGAAAAATTCCTCAAAGCTTGTCGAGGTCAATTCGGAGTTCTATTCGGATTTGCGCATCTTCATCGTCACGGAAAAAAAGGAATACCTTGATTCGCTAAAGGATCTCTCCTCAACCAAGGCCCGCGATTTTACAAACCTCAAGAGCATGATTGAGGAAATTTTTGCGCTGCGCGAAAAGAAAATCCTCAGCAAGGTTCTGGTTGCATCAAGGACAGGCGAGAGGGGCGAGGAGCACATGGCGCAGCAGGAGAAAAAACTTTTCAGCGAGTCTCTGGCCCTTCTTGAAAAGCACACGCGGCTTCTTGAGGGCATTTTTTCGGGAGATGTTAAGGACCCTTCCGAGAAGGATTTAAATACACTTTCTGTCGAGGTTCTTTCCGATATACCGGTTTTTGTGGGCGGGGATATGCTTGATTACGGTCCTTTCCAGAAAGGGGCTGTGGTGTCTTTGCCGCTCAAGATTGCAAAGCTTCTTAGCGCAAAAAAGCTAGTGGAGGTTAAACAATGAAAAAAATGGAGCAGCTAATCCCAAAGCCAAAAACAAAATTTTTACTGGTAAAATGCCAGGCTTGCGGCGCGGAGCAGACAATTTTCAGTGCGGCGGCAACAAAAGTGAAATGCCTTGCATGCGGCACAATTCTTTCAGAGCCCGGTGCCTCAAGCGCCAATGTCAGTGCAAAAATTCTCAGGGAGTTCATGTGAATGGAACCTGTGCAGAATAATGTTGCCGGGCAGGCATTTCCGGAGCCGGGCGAAATTGTAATCGGCAGGATAATCAAGGTGCTTGATTACGGGGTGTTCATGGAGCTTCTTGAATATGAGGGGCTGCAGGGCTTTGTGCACATAAGCAACGTCAGTTCGAGCTGGATAAAAAACATCCGCAATTTTGTCAAGGAAAACCAGATTCGCGCGGGCAAAGTAATAAACATGGACCGGTACAAAAACCAGGTCGATATCTCCCTCACAAAAGTTTCCCAGAATTCACAGCGCGAAAAAATCGAGGAATACAGGCAGGGCAAGAGGGCGCAAAAACTAATTGACCTGCTTGCGCAAAAGGCGGGGGCAAAGCCAGAAGAGGCCTGGGCGGAAGTTGCCGAGCCGCTTCTTGAAAAATACGATTCGCTTTTTGATGCGTTCCAGTCCCTTCTTTTGAATGGCACGGATTCGCTTCCCGCAATCCCCAAAAAATGGGACGGGTCTTTGGTTGAACTGGTCGGCAGCAATTTTGAGGTTCCGGAAAAGACCGTGCGCGGAAGAATTTCAATCAATGTTCCGGGTTCAGCCGGTGTGGATGGGTTAAAGAAGGCATTGCTCGCAGGCGAAAAAAAGGGCGGCAAGAACACGGAAATATTTTACGAAGGCTCAGGGAAATATGCGATTAAAGCGACTTCAGTTGATTACAAATCCGCTGATAAGCTTTTAGCTGCTGTTAGCGGGGAAATAATATCCGTCGCTTCCTCGGTTGGCGGAAAGGCGGAGTATGAAAAGGTCGAGGCTTAATAATGATAAAAAAGAAAGAAATGCCGGGACAAAAATTTGCAAAAGCTTGCATGCACTGCAAATCTTTCAATGTAAAAGGCTGGTCTTCTGATGATAACCACGCTTTCGGGGCCAATCCAAAATATCAGTGCATGGATTGCGGAAGCGTCGGAATGCCAATTGAATTTCCAGTGAAAAAGAAGTGATTCTTATGACAACACGTGTAAAATTCATATCAAAACCAAAATTCAAGGATGCCATTCTTTTTACCGGCCTTCCGGGAATCGGTTTAGTTGGAAAAATCTGCGTTGATTATATGCTTAAGCAGTTCAAGGCGGAAAAAGTGGCGGAAATACACTCGGATTTTTTCCCTCCAAGCGTTCAGACGGAAAACGGCCTTGTTGAAATGATAAAAGATGAGCTTCATCATTTCCGTTTTCAGGGCAAGGATTACATTTTTCTTTCAGGGCCGGTTCAGCCCGCACTTGATGCAAGGTTCAGCTCCATGCAGGAGCACTTTGAATTTTCAGGCACCATAATAAATTCGCTCAGGGCAAACGGCCTTTCTGAAATTTGCACTCTTGCAGGCATTAATGTTGGTGAGAGAAGAATGCACTTCGAGCCGCGTGTTGTAGTTGCAGCCACGGGCAAAAAAAAGCTTGAAGAGTGGAAAAAGCTTGGGGCAATAAGCGATAAGCCAATCGGGCTTATCAGCGGGATTGCCGGATTGCTTTTGGGGATGGGCAAGGAAGAGGGCATAGAGGGCGCATGCCTTATGGGCGAAACCAATGCCAGGCTTGTTTATGGCGACCCGGGCGCTGCAAAAAAACTTGTTGAAATACTAATCAAAAAATATGGCTTCAAAATTGACATGGCAAAAATGGAGAACGAATCCAAGGAAATCGAGAAGGCATTTGCGGATTTAAGCAAGCAGTTCGAGGAGCATGAGGACAGCCCGGCGAATCTGACTTACGTGCGATGAGCAGTTCTAGCTAAATTGCCCGAGCGTTCTTTGCTTTGAAATATCAGAAATCCCCTCCAGTTCATCCCTGAGTTCTATTTTTTTCTTTTCATATTCTTCCCGGTTCTTGCATATAATCGGTTTGCCATATTCCCCCCCGCCGCCCGGGATGTAGAGCACCAAGTCATTTCTGAAGGCAATTATCTTCTCGCCCACGGCCTTATCGGCTTCGAGCAATTCGGATTCTTTTGCATCTACAAGCACGGCAATTTCAGTCCCGAACTTTTCAACTATTTCAAGCCATTTCGACTGCACTTTTTTTGTTTCAATTCCTTTGGAGCCAACCGCCTGCTGAATAATTTCTGCAAGTGGGAGAAGGTGCAAATAGGGCGGCCTGAATTTAGGGTGCACGCCCTCAATTGTATCCGCAAGCATTGCAATCCTGTCCCGAACCCCGCGCTTTATTGCGCCGCCGCACTTTATGCATTTCCATTTCAATTGCCCTGATTGCTCCATTGAATATTTTGAAAAACAGCCGTTGCATGCGCTGGCATGGTATTTTCCTTCCTTTGGGTCAAGCCCGGCGTTGAGTGTAATCATCTTTTCTTCGCGCTCTTCAATGGCCCTTTTGAGGGATTTGAAATCAGGGTTTTGCATTTTCATGCGGTTAAATTCCCTGCCCACGCGATGAGGCCAGGGTGAATGGGCGTCGCTGCTGCTAAGAAAGCTGTATTTGTGATTGTGGCTAATTCTATCCGCCATGTTCGTGTCCGCACTAAGGCCAAGCTCAATAAAGCTCAGTTTGTCTGCCATATTTCCATAAGCTTCTGCGGGTGAATCAAAAAATGCGAATATTCCGGTGTATGGGGTAAATGAGTGTGCGGGCCCAAAGATTCCTCCCGCGTCGGTAATTTTTTGGGCAAGCTGCTCGGCGCTCTGCCTGACTATGGGCCTGCCGCAGAGTATGCAGTCAAGATTTGCAAATGGCAAAAGTTTTTCACGAAGCTGCTCGGCTGCTTCAAGTGATGGCAAATAGAAAAGATGGTGCACTCGCCTATTGTCCTCGACTTCGCCGCCGACAATAAAATTGCACTGCCCCAACGCGTCACGGTAAACCCCGTTTGCCTCTTCTTCAAGGTTTTTTTTGACGTGTTCGAACCATTTTTTGTGCAAAATATCAGCTGTGACTAGTGCGTGCAGCCCTTTTAGTTTTGCCTGCTGTGCCATTATCGGAATTGTCATGTTCTTGCTAACGCCTGCCGCATAGTGGCCGTGCATCTGCAGGTCAAGGTTATATTCTTTCATCCAGATTGCCCCTTTCTGAATTTTTTTGAGTTCGCACTATCGGGCCAAAGCGATTTTGTCCCAGTGGGGCGGGGCATCGCACCCACAAGGGTGCAATGAGATGGCGCAGGCCCAACCGATGCCTTTTTCGGGCCGTGCATCTGCAGGTTGAGGTTTAATTCTTTCATAAAATCACATTGCCTTCAAATATTGTTTCAAACCATTGCTGCCTGTGGCGCCTTTAATTAATTATTGTAATAATAATACAAGTAATAAAACCGTTAAGGCATGGTTGGTCAAATGAGCAGATTCACTCCTGAGCAGAAAAAAATTGCATTCACGCTCCTCTCCTCGCCCAAAAGCGTGGATGACTTGAATAGGGTGCTTTCAATTCCGTTTGATGAGCTAAATGAGAGCCTGCGGCAGATGCTTAAGCTAAAACTCGTAAAAGTTGATGGCTACCCGCAAAAATATTCCCTTGCGGACAGTGTAGTTGAGGGTGTGCGGCGCAGAAAGGAAATAGCCGAAAAGGATCCATTTGAATTGCGCCTCAAGGCTACAATTGAGATTAAGGCCTTAGAGGAGCAGTTTTTGGAAAAGCAGATGGCTGAAGTTGAGGCTAACCTCAGAAAGCAGAAAGTTCTCACTATTTATGACATCTACCATGCCCCTGCGCTAAAAGAAGGGGGATATTACAGCTCTTATTTGGAAGTTAACCTTAGTGCCAAGGATTTTACCGCAATTGTCCAATTCATGTATTTTTTTGGCCCTACCTCAATTGAGGTCATAAAACCGGCTAAAATCACCCTTTCAATGGATGATTTGCAGGACGCTTTAATTGAAATGTCGCAAATGATCCAGTCCTATAACCACGCCATGCTAAAATCCATGAACAAGGATGAACTGGCTGAATTTGCAAAGAACCTCTATTTGCCACCCAAATGATTACTGCATCATATGCCCTTCCTGCCAACAAGTCTTAGAGGGGGGCATATTCTCAGATGAGCTGTTATGTTGTTTTTAGCCATTTGTCGAAAAAAATGCCTTTTTAAGGGTTTAGGCTGAATAGTCTATTTAGAATTCATGTGTTGGTTTAGGCGTTTTCGTCTATTGCCAAACCTGACTTCTCCAAAAGCCTTAAAATTTTGCCTCTTTTTGGCTAGAATTGGGCTAATCGGTTTCCTAAACCGAAACGTATATAAATAAAGTGAGGAATTTAATATAAGAGCCTACAAAAGGCGCGTGCTATCAGCACCGCCCATTGTAGAAAACCTTTTGATGAGATTTGTGAGGTGAAGCAAACATGAAAGGACTCAATATAAAAAAGTTGGCTGCAATAGCCACAGGAGCAGCTTTGCTGGGATCAGCGGCACTACCTTTGGTTGGCGCAACTAGTATTTCAAAAGAAGACATATACAGCAGCAGCGGCTCGCCAAAAGTTAACATAGTAGTTGGCTCGGCGGCACAGGTTTCAGACGCCATTTGGGCGGGAAACCTCGCGGCAAAAATAGCTGAAAAAGCGGCTACTTCAGGTACAGTGGCAGTTACAGGCTCAGCAGGTGAAGCCGGAGGAGCAGAACTCGATATCTCCGATTTGACTGTTGATGTAACAATAGGCGGAACTGTAACATTCGGTGCAGGTTCTAAAGAGTACAAGGTGAATTTGGTTTCAACTTCAGGCTCTACGAAAATCGAAGTTCCAAATGCAAATGACACAAATTCGCTCTCAGATGCGCAATTGCCTCATTTGTATAATGCCTCAAAGTCCCAGAAAGTCGACAACAACAACACAACTCCAACATTACAGGAGAAAATTGGTGTAAATGTCGATGCTAAGTTTGACACTTCGTCAGACATAAAGGACCTTGTTTCATACATTGAGGGTGGAGATTTCTATTACGAAGTCGTCCTTAACGGTAGCAATGGAATAGACCTTGGTTCAACCACCTTTACCGACGGAACAGATGACAATGTCAAAATTGTCTTCTTCGGTGAAGAGTATGAGCTCAGCAGCGCAAGTCTGTCAGGCTCTCCAAACATAAAGCTTGTCAAGAGCAGCGCAAAAGAGTCATACAACGAAGGAGAGACAATCGAAGGTCTTGTCGGGGATAACCAGTACGGCGACGAAGAAGTTTCTGTAAAGGTAGTCCAGATAGTCCAGACAGGTGCCGCAACAACCACATACAGCGGAACTTTTGAACTATACGACGCCGAAGGAAACCTAATCGATACACAAACAGTCGCATCAGGTTCAAACCTAAGGGATGTCTTCAAGAGCAGTAAGGGTAACGAAGCACTAAGAAGCAATCTCTTCCTGGACACAATCGCAGTCGGTTCAACAACCGGCGTTGGATATGTAGAGATAACAAAGGGAACAGACACTCTCTTGCTCTACGACACCAAAGGCTATCCGTACGACTCAACTGACACAAGCGGAATATACGACTACGTTGTCGGCTTAACCGTCACAGGCACTACAAAATTGCAGAAGATAAAAATTACAAACAGCAGGGAAAAGTGGAACAATTCAAGCGCCACAAAAGGCCCACTATACCCAACCAACTCAGGCCAGTCATTGAATGGCAAGAGCGGTAATACAGCAGTATTCGGAGACGCCCTTGAAGAAGGAACACTCGGAAAAGGCTTTGCAAAAGCTGAATTCCTCGGGTTCGAAGCCAAGGAAGAACTGACTACTGTCACAATCGGGAACTCAGTCGGAAGCCTTGATAGCTCCGCAAAGGGCGGAATTAACTTCAGGGGTTTCGATGACGCAGAGCACAATGTGCCATTCTCCCTTGAATTGGATGACTCCGAAACCGGAAGTACATTTAGTTTCGACGGAAAAACAATCTGGTACGATGTCAACTACGGAGTAAGCTCAAGTGCAGGTGCAAATAACGACCTGAACTTTACCGTAAACAGCCTTGACGTTATCAACGGAAGGGGATGGACAATAACTGATGCCAATACAAGTGTCGGAAACGATGAGAACATAACCATTTCAGTAGAAGGTGTAGGTGCATTCCCTCTATTGCTAATGAATAGTTCCTTCGTTGTTGACGATGTCAACTATGTCGTAGCCGACTCAAACAACGGTACTGCGTTATCAGTAAACATTTCTGTAGACGGTGAAATAATCTTCAAGAAAGATAACTCTACAGGAACACTGTTGTACAATACCGCCACAACCACACTCGGAACCGGAAATGCAACAACCGACAACGCATACAGTAGAATGTATTTCACGGATGGCAAAACATTTGATGGAAACTCAATAAGCGCAACTACTGTGGTACCGGTAAACATCGGTCTGCCTGGTAATGGAGATCGCAAAGTCTACTACGCTGTAAGGACAGGCCAGACAATCAACAGGCTCTGGATGCTCCTCGATGCGGATATACTCGGTTCAGACGAAACAAGCACAATCCAAAACAGCAAGGTAATGAGTTTCCTTGGAACAACGGTTCCAACAGATTCATCCTACACTGAAACGAAGGGAATATCATCTGCCTTCGAAAGCGGTGCTGGAAACATCAACGGATTCGTTGCTGCGGGAGCAACTGCCAGAGGATACGGATACTATGTGCCTCAGGATACAGACTTTAACAGTTCGGACGCCTACAGCAATAGTTTAGCATATTTCGTGGCATATTTCAGTGTCACAGACAATGTGAGCAATGGAGACTTCAACGTCTACATCGACACCAAGAACGCAGGCAATATAGGTTCGTTCACGAACTCAAACCTGTCAGCGCACACAAGCGACGCGGACTTCAACGGTACGCCAACATTCAGCCTCAAATCAGGATCTGATTCGAGCTATCTGACTGCGGGTTACTCCGATGCAGGAAGCAAGGCTTGGCTAATAGGCAGCGACTCAGGAGTGAAGATCTCAATGCCTGAAAACAGGCAGAAAATACAGATCGTCATTTCAGGGACGGATGTCCAAAGAGAAGTTACAGGCGACACAATTTCGGGCCTAGCTCTCAATGAGACAGGCACAACCGACTCAGGAACCAAGGTAACAGTTACCGCGGTAAATGGGGGGTCATGTGTGGCTTCAGGCAGCGCTCCAGGAACATGCGTAGCAAACCCAGCAACATACTGGACGCAGGCTCCAGTAGCTAACCCGATAGTCTACGTCGATACAGACGCACCATCAGGAACAAACATCATAATCGGAGGCCATATCGTCAACAAGCTCGCAAAGAGTCTTTCTGATGAATTGACTGCCCCCGGTTCAGTAATTGCAAGGACAGACCCGGCATCAGGCAACATATTCGTTGCAGGATACACAGCATCTGACACTGGCAATGCGGTGCAGGATTTGATAGACGATATAGATAGTTGGGCGTAAATACATTCAAACACGGAAAATGGCCTTGAAAGGCCATTTTTCGTCTTCTTTTTTTTCAATAAATCTTTTCTAATCCATCCGGCTCATCTTCTCTTGTCGGTTTTTATTTTTATCTGGTGTTTTTTTGTTTATGGAAAAAGGGCATTATTTCTATCTCACCGCAATTGCGGCTGTGCTGATTCTTGTTGCCGCGGGTTATATTGTGTTGAACCTAAATTCGCAGGGGTACAAGTACAGGGTGGTGCAGGGGGGCATGGAATTTGTCTCAAATGAAGGTCAGCCTGTGGATATTTTGCTTGATTTCAAAAATTACGCATCGTTTATAGTTTCGCCCCAGTTAGTAAAACAGGGCCCTGAGAACAGCTATATGACTACAAGCATTACCATGTTCAATACCGTTTTAACCGCAAAAAAGGAAAATCCGGTAATAGTTGCGCGTATCCTTGATGAAACTGGCGCCCTTTCGGATTGCCAGTCAAACTTGGGTGATGTCAAGGTCAACAAGGCCATTACAATTCCAGAGTGCACAGCGCTTATTTCAGATAAGACAAGCGCAAGGGTATTTATCGAACTGCCAGATACAAAACTAACGGCTCCGCGGGTTGTGCTTGAAAAGGGCGTGATTCGCATTTACCCTTCTTCGTATGAATCTGTTTCAGGCGTTACATTTGCCGTTCTGAATGCACTATATCCGGACTCCGCGCAAATAATTTCAAATGTCAATTCCCTTGCGGGAAAAATCTGAAGCACCCGCAAATTCCACCCATATGCCCCAAGGGTATTGTTTTTATTTTCCCCGCAGCGTAATTTCTGGATGGGCATAAAACCTCGGACAATATTTTCTTTTCTTGCCATAATTGCCGGAATTTATCTTCTCGTGAAAGCCATTTCGGTTTATTGGATAATAGTTTTTTTCAACGTCATTCTCATTTACATCAATTGCGTTTTCCTTTTCGCGTATCTTGAGTACCGTGAGAAAAAGAAGCCGAATGCAGGGCAGTTCCCAAAGGTTTCTGTTGTCATACCAAATTACAACGGCGAGAAAACACTGCGCGATTGCATCGAATCCGTAAAGGCACTTAGCTATTCCGGGCAAAAAGAAATCATTGTGGTTGATGATGGCAGCAAGGACTCATCCCGCGAAATTCTCGGAAAAATAAAGGGCATCAAGGTTATTTTGAAAAAGAAAAATGCCGGGAAAGCCGCCGCCTTAAATGATGGCATAAAAATTGCAAAGGGTGAATTAATTGCGGCAATTGATTCTGACACATTTCCAAAGAGTGATGCACTTGTAAAAATGGTTGCGCATTTTAATTCGCCAAATGTTGGTGCAGTAACGGGCTTGGTTCGTTCTTATAACCCAAAAAAGTTTGTTGAAAAAATACAGGAAATCGAATACCTCATTTCTTTCGGGTTTTTCCAGAGCGTTCTCTCTGATATAAATGGCATTATGGTAACGCCCGGGCCAATGAGTGTTTTTCGCAAAAATGTGCTTGAAAAAATTGGCTATTTTGATGAGGCAAATATTACTGAGGACATGGAGATTGCAATGCGCCTGCAGTCGCATCATTATAGAATTGCATCCTCTCCGGAAGCGATAATTTATACCGTGGTTCCGGACAATTTAACCCACTGGTTTCGCCAGCGCACGAGGTGGTATAGGGGAAAATTCGTAAACACCCGCAAGTATTTTGGCATGGTGCTAAACCCAAAATACGGTGAATTTGGAATGTTCAGTTTCCCGTTTTCACTTATTGCCGATGCACTTGCGATTTTGCTGATAATGGTTACCATTGCCGCAAACCTTGAAAATTTCCTCAACTACTTTGGATTTTTGGCCTCGTGGCTTGGCAGCGGCGGCGCCCTTTTAGGTGCCCTGCCAACAGGAATCAGCCTGCATTCAAGCATTTACTTTTATTTTTTCACAATCGTGCTCTACTCGTTTCTTGTCTATGCCAGCCATAATTTTGTCGGGGATAAGTTGTCATTGTGGAAACTGCCTGAAATTATTTTTTACATGTTCATTTACGGCTTTTTCATTTCATTTGTCTATTTCACAAGCTTTTTTAAGGAAATCAATGATAGTGATTATGCATGGTAAACAAATACCTAAAGGCACTGGCATTGACAATTGTTCTTCTTGCAATTGGGCTAGTTGCAATCAATTATTTTGACAATGCGCGTGCGGATAACATTGCCCGTTCAGTTGAAGGGCGTCAGCTGGAATTGCAGGAGTCAGAGCAGTTATTTTTGTATGAATCCGTTTTTAGCGGAGATGACATTTGCAAGGCAATTTTTGCAAGAATTGAATCAGAAAAAAATGAGTCCGTAAAACTTCTAACTTCCCTCGAATCAGAAGAAAAAAACAGGCTTTTCCCGGATTCTGGCCTTCTAAAAAAGAAATTCATTTTGCAAAATGTTGAGTTCTATTTGCTTGTAACAAAAGCCCAAAAACAATGCGGCCTCGGGGAAATAAAACCGGTGGTATATTTTTATCCTGATAAATATTATTGCCCCGAATGTGCAGCGCAGGCGGCAATTTTAGATTCAGTTGTTAGGGCATGCCCAAAAATTCGGGTGTTTGCATTCCCTTCTGATTTAGAGGTTTCGGTAATTGATTTGCTCGTTTCAAAATACCGGATTGAAAAGTATCCGGGGCTGGTTTTAAACGGCCAAAAACAAAGCACCCCGCTCTCAGAGCAGGCTATAAAACAGGCGCTTGCGTGTGCATAAGATCTGGAAAAATAGCCTCTTAGGGGTATATTTTTAGCATTTTTTTTGGCAAAAAACCCTATTTACCCTTCTTATTTCAGTTTTTTGTGTTATTGTGGGCTTTTCATGAGTTCTCTTAGAATTGTGGTTGCGTAAGCGCCTTTTTCGAGCGAAAAGGAGATTTTTAGCTTCAATTTTCCCTCATTGAATTCATCATTGCCAATTTCAAGTATCCGCAGATTGCGCGGTCTTAGTGCAATTTTTTTGCGAACTCCGCTGCAGCTAAGTTCCGGATAATTTTTGACCTTGAAATCCTCAAGTTCCATGCCTTCCTTTTCAAGCACACTTTTTTCAATTTCGCCCGCCCTTCCAGTTGCAAGAACCGAATCAAAGCCAAAGAGTGGCGCTGTTGGAATTCCATCTTCTGTTAAAATGTCCCCTTCAGTTGGTGTTATTCCGATCCCCCGTTCAATTCGCTCATTGATTACAAGGTTGAAAAGATAGCTCTGGTATGCATGCGTGAACATGTACTGCAAATTCCTTGGCAAGTTCTGGAACGCGCCCACAAAATCGCGCGGGAACTTGCAGAGGTGATGTATAATGGAACGCTCATAGCGGAACTTTGCGGGAAACTCTCTTGATGCGCGGGCAAATTCGCGCGAATCAGCAAGATTTTTCCTTGCAACTGCAACTTCCTCTTCCTCCCCAACCGAGGGCGAAGTCAAATAGAGCATCACCGCATTTTCCGAGCTTCCAAGTATGAATTCTTTCCCCACCTTGTGTGTAATTTCGCGGATGCCGCCGAATCTCTGTTCGCCGAAATAATTCGCGACCCCGTTTTCAAGCATTTCCCGTAAGCACTGCTCCGTTGCCTGCCTTAATTCATCTTCTTTCATTGCAATATTTCTCACAATTATTTCAAACTGGTTTCCAATCAAATCCCCAATTTCAATTCTTTTTGAATTCCATTCAGGGTCGCGCAGGGCAACGTATCTGCTATTAAAACTCTCAAGTAATGCAGGAGTTGGCTGCCAGAGTGAAATTCTCTGGACGGTTACAGCCCTTCTGTCCTTCATTCCGGCATAACCGATTCTTTTTGGCGAGCACTGAAGTGCCCTCGAGACCCTTCGCAGTGCATCGTTGGTGTCAAGGTTGAATTTTTCAAGCGAAATGTGAAGATACTCATCCCCGTTGCCCGCCGGAATTTTCAATGGTTCCTCTTTAATGCCCTCCCAGTCCCCGAGAGCCCTGTTTTCAAGTGTTTTGCCGTTCAAGGTTATTTCGCGTACCAAAAAATCCGAAATCCTCCGCTTTATTTCTCCCCCAATCCCCTGCGTTGTTGTTGTGTAATGTTTGATTCCTGTCATAAAATTCCCCGTGTCCGTTTAATTTTGTTTTTCACTTTTCATCCATCTTATGCAGGCCTGAACCATTTCCTGCAGGCGGGCTTTTTTTGTAAAATCGTGGTCGGCTTCGTCAATAATTTTGATTCCCTTCGGTTTGTATGATTTCTCATAGAGTTTTCTTATTCCATCGGCCCTTTCATCCTTTTCGCCGCTGATGAAAAGAACCGGCACATTAACTTTTTTCATTGTGTGAAACATGTCTATGCCAAGCGCGTCCTGGAAAAATTCCCTGCTGAGGCTGAATTTTTGCCCGTTTTTTTCATATTCGCATTTGCCATTCTCTATGCACTTTTCAATCAATTCATTTGTAAACCGCTCTTTTATCCTTTCAGGGGTGGTAATGCCTGCAATGTCAATTATTGATTTTATCCTCGCATCCTGTGCCGTCTGCATTATTGCAACAGCTCCGCCCATGCTAAATCCGATTACACACACAATCTCATAGCCGAGTTTTTCAAAATAATCAATAATGCATTCAAGATCATCCCTTTCCTTTGAATATGTTGCACGGCCAAAATTTCCTTCGGATTCGCCTTTTCCGGAGAAATCAAACCTGAATGAATTCATTTCCTCTTTTTCAAGCCCCGAGCACACCGCTTTTACAACCGGGTGAGTCATATCAGAAGTAAATCCATGGCAGACAATTGAGAGTTGTTTGCTTTCTGAAGGCTTGTGAAATAATCCGCGCAGAATTTCACCGGAGTTATTCCTGATTTCAATTTTTTGAAGCGGCATAGCAATCATTTTTTTTGCTTTTAAATTTTGTAGCGCAGCATGGCGCCAATGCCGCCAAAGCCCTTGTAAAACTGTTCGCCCTCGGGGGTTTCAACTGAAACAATTTCAATTCCGGCAGATGTGTTTGCCGCCCTTTCGACCATATAGTCAATGAATTCGAATTCCTCGACAATTTCTATCTGCTCCTCGCCCTTGAATGAATTCTCATTGAAGGACTGGTCCTTGTCTATTATATATCTTTCATCCCCGTTGTTCTTTTTTACATGGTAGACATACCACTCAATAGCTTCACTCACTAGTACTTTTTCAACCTGGCCAAGTTCAAGGGCTTTCATGACCTCATTTTCGCCGTATGCCGCAAGCCCGTTCTTGCCAAGTTCTGCAAAAAATCTTGTCATTATGGCCTTCTCCTTCATAAGGTCTGTATCTTTTAGCAGTGTATCAGATTTTTGCACAAGTTCGCGAATGCCCGATTCATCGGTATAGCCCGTGTCAATTGTTCCAAGAACTTTGCCCTTAATCCTGTAGTCAAGCATGTCCTTTTCGAGAAAAAAATTCTTTGTCATGCCAGGGCCGCCCACAATTATTCCCTGTAGCTTCTCGCCATAAGGAACAAATGCAGTGTTTGCCTTTTCGCTTATTCTCTTGTAAAATTCCTGTCCAGCTTCTTCGCGCAATCTCTCAAAGCGTGCTGCGGAGTTGTGCACAATTAGGCCTTGGGCTATGAAATTCTGGCTTTGGACACTGATATCAGCCATGGGTATGGTTTTTGCGCCATACGCAATCTTTGCTATTTCCACCGGCAGCAGTTCATGTTGAAGCATTTTTTGAAGGGCATCACGTAATGCCGGATTTGCCGCCGCTTTTTCAACAACCGATTTGCGGAATGCATATTTGCTTATTTTGCGCCTGTTTTGCAGGTACATATTGGCATCAATAAATCTCTGCTTGTTCCAGCCATGTGCTTCTATGATTTTTCGAACGTCACTTCCAATCAAAGGCATTTGCCTTACACTGCTTCTTCCGACGCGTTTTTCTATGCCAAGCACAAGCTTCCCGCTTTTTTTTTCTGAAGTAAAACCCATGTGGGATTTAAAGAGTTCCAAAGACTCTTTTTCAGATATTTCCAGTGTAAACCTGTGTTTTTTTGTGTAAGGGTTTCTGCGATTATCATATTCTAGGAATGAACTGATTATCCCAAACCGCAGAAGAACAAGCTGGAGCTGCTTACTTAGCTTTTGATTGTTTATCCCAAATCCGATGCCGTGTTCGGAAATGTATCCTTCTGCGTCAAATATGCCCCTGACGAAACCGGCGACAATTTCGTTGGACGATTTCAATATTTTTTTAGGGACTTCAGAGTCGCACGCCGAATGTTTTTCAGGGAATTCTGACTGCAAAAATTTTACTATGGGTTTTCCGTATGCCCTGATTTGATAGTAGCCCTTATTTTTTCGGTGTTTCACGCGCACATTTGCATTGAATATTTCCCTGATTTTTTTTGCGTAATGCTCCGCCACTTGTACATCCTGTTCCGAAAAGCAGACACGTTCTTTTTCAGTGTTTCCGTCACCTAACCAGTACCCGATTATTTGTGCAAGTTCAGGAGTCAAAATTGCAGGAAGCCTATGCGGCGGCTGTTCTTTGCAGTATTTTGTTACAAATTCATGAAATTCTATTCCCAGGGCAGCTGTATAGTGGTATAACGTTCCATGGCGGGTATTTTGCTTCCCTAGCTCAATGACTGAAATTAAAGTTTGGGTCACACCAATTTGTTTTGCCAATTCTTTCTGGTGCAGGTTTTTTTCTTTGCGTTTTTTTATTAAAATGTCCCTCCCTTCGGGGAGAATCGAATAGGAGTTGAAAAAATGTGTCTGAAGCGGTTGTGGTTCGCCCTTTATGCGGATTTTTTCAGGGAAAATAATCTGGTTCCCGGGTTTTAACTGACCCGCCTTTTTTTCTGCAATTTGCCCTTTTTCAAGCACAAAAAATGTGTGGTCTTCGGAACTCTCGATTTCAAAACGCGGATATTTTGTCACTATTTTAATCGGAATTTTTTCATTTTCCCATTTGTCAACAATGACCGATTCAGTTGTTGTATTATTATTAAAATCCCCAGACAAAACCGGCATTGGGTTGTGGGTATTTTTTATTTCAATAATGTCTCCGTCAGCGAGCTGAACAAGAGTATCAGAACTCAAACATTGTCCCCCGGCCCGCATCTTTCCGCTAACGCCCGAAGTGAAATGCCCGAGTATTTCATATCGTTTGCCAATAAGAATTGCGGTTGTGGCTTCGCTTTTATCAATTGTAATAAGTCCATATGCGTTGCTTGGGCGTATCATTTCCTTTAGTGGCTCGAGATGGAAGGATGAGTCGCACCAGTATCTTTTGGTGCGCAGATCCTTAATCGGTTTTACAGTAAAAAGCCGGATGTCTGTTCTTCCTTCTGTTTCTGAAATGTTTCCCGCAAAAACAACTATCCCATTTTTTGGTATTTTGAAATCAATCTGGCGCAGAAAACTCAAAATTTTTCGCAGTGCTCCCTGAACATTTTTTCTGGTGCTTGGGCTTTTGATGTTTGAACTCTGGCTCACTTCTTCCGAGAGCTGCCCGGTAACAGTGCTCCTGTCAGCATCCGCGGGGATGTATACACTAATAAGTTCTGTGCCGCGGCCTTTGTATTGCTCCAGTTTTTTGAGCTTTTTTTTGAATAATAGCTCGTCGCTTTGCGAAGAATCGTTTTCAGGGGGCACAGGTACCACTAAAAAATTGGGCGGGAAAATAAGTCAAGCTGAGTTATTGGGATTGCTCATTATTAGCATAATTCCATGAAATGCCTTAAAATACTACTTATTTTGCGGCTACTGCTCCTTGAACCACTTCTCGTACTGCTTGTGGTTGCCGGCAAAGCAAATTTCTTTCATCTGCGCCCGTTCATATACTTTGATGGCAATCCAGTATTGCCCCGATTCAACAATATAAAAATCGACGCCATGCCTCATGTGGCGCATGCCTGTTTCATTTCTTTGCTGCTGGATTTTCTTCCAGATAATTAGCTGGATGGATTTGTCCATTTTGGAAAAATGTTTGTCCCAGCCAGATCTGTATTCAATTGAATAATATGGCATCGCATCACTTGAAACCGTATTTGCGCTTCACTTCTGCTTCTGTCATGTTCCTCTTGCCTTTTCGTTTCAGTTCTTCTTCCTGTAGCCTAATTCTTCTTCCGACCATCTCGATTTCAAGATCCTTTACGATGTCGAACTCCTTGTTGAGTGAAAATACTCCCATGCGCAGTGCATCGGTTTTCGAGCGGGCTATTCCAAGTTTTACTGCCTTCTCTAAAATCAAATCAGGCATCCCCTTTAGCTGTACTGTAGTTCTCATAAAATAACCTCCATCAAAATTGCATCATTATTGCATTAATTTAGCGTCAAACAGGCATAAAAACCTTGTTTTTCAAGTTTTGGCGGCTTCGAACTTACTTATTTGCCCTCTCCCACATGAACTGGAAATACTTCTCATACAATTCCGCGCGCCGTTTGTTCTGCACCAATTAGCTGCTTGGCGATTCTGGCGACTTTTTTTCTGGAGATTTTCGGGAACCGATGGTAGTTTTCGGCGATTTTACGAATTCGAAACCCTTAAATTCCGCTTGCGCTTATTCTGTAGGATTTTAAATGTTTGATATTTTCAATACGGTAAATGAGGAATACACGGCTGATGAGCACATGCGAAACCGCGACACAAGCGCATCTATGCCTCCTTCGCCACCGGGTCAATCTTATTCTGGTGATTTATTTGTGGTTTCCATTGGCGGCAGCCTGATTATAGATGAAAACGGCCCGAATCCAGAAAAAATCCGTGCAATTGCAGAGGCTATTTCCTCGCTTCATTCCTCTGGAAAACGATTGGTGTTAGTGGTTGGCGGGGGAAAAACAGCCCGCTCTTATGTAGATGCTGCCCGCACTTTTACACAGAATAATTTTGAACTTGATTTGCTCGGAATTCATATCACGCGCGCAAACGCAATGCTTGTTGCAGATGCATTGCCAAATGCGCACAAGGAAATTTTAACAGAGATTGCACGCGCAAAGGAAATAATGGATTCGGGAAAAATCCCGATTTTTGGCGGCTTAATGCCATTTTTTACAACCGATTCCGTTGCCGCACTTTTATCAGAGTATCTTGGCGGTGCGTTTGTGAACCTGACAAACGTTGACGGCATCTACGACTCTAACCCAAATGAAAACCCAGGCGCCAAAAGGTTTGAGAAAATCGGCTATGGAAAACTGATTTCGCTTATCGTTCAGAGCGGTTCAGTTCCGGGTCAGAATGTGGTGCTCGATCTTGCCGCGTGCATGATTTTGCAGCGAAGCAAAATTCGCGGAGTTGTGCTGAACGGTAATGACCTGAACAACTTTTCAAATTATGTAAACGGGTATTCTTTCACCGGCACTACGATACACGAAATCGAGGGCGAACCTGTATTCGAAGAGAGCTTGCTTGAAAATAAGGGCGATGCATCCGATGGTGCAGCGCACAAGAAACGGGCGCGGAAGAAAAAGCAGGATAAGCGCGGGGCAATCAATCCGTATGAGATTGATTTCTAATCCGTATGTTATTGTTGCAGTTCTCCGGGTTTAGGCGGCCGTAATTTCATGTTTTCAACAATAAACTTTTCGCCATTAGGTGCCAAAACCATTCGAATTTTCCCTACTCCGTTGATAGGGGTTTTGTAGCCTTTATTTTCCAAGAAAAACATAACATTTAGGCCGGATATTCTATATGGTAGTCCGTCTATGTTTTCTCTATAGATTCTTTTTATTGCATTTTGTCTAAGTGTTGTGTAACGGTTTGTTTGGGAATGTCCTCTTGGTTCGGAAACCGACAATTTTTTCTTAGCTTGTCTAATTGTGTGCATTTTGTCACTTCAGTGCATGAATTCATCCGGCGACCATTCTTCCCAACTTTTCTCGCCAATAGCTATGAGGCACTCTGTAGGATTTATAATTAACCTCTTCCAGTTCTCTGCATCATCAAGAACAATCCTGTTGCAGGCGGTATTCACAAGGCAGTCAACCTTCACGCCCAACATGTAGGATTCGTTGACCAAATCCATTTCCAATAAATACGCTTTTTTTCCTTTCAATTCAATTATCTTTTTGAGTTCAATTGCTTTTTCCTTCTGTCTCTGCCCTGATTTTACCGAAACAATTATTCCAAAGCTTTTTGCCTCGCTTGCCTTTGCAATTGCCGCAAATCTCTTGCGCATGAACCTGTCGCGGTTCTTTTCGCTAATTTCTTCTATCGTTCCATGAAGGGGATTTACCACAATTACTGGTTTTTGAGTGCTAAAAACAAGGCCCTGCGGGTGGAAGTACCCGTCCCCAAAATAAACATTGGCTTCAATGTTTGGCTGGATTGATTCAACCACCGTGTAGTTGCATCCTAAAACCTGCCCCTGCGTTGCAATCCTGCTGCTCCCTGCGCCTATATGGGAATTGATTCCTCTGTGGAAAAGTATTTTTTTGAGCTCAGGCAGTGCGTGGCTGTACTGCGCGTTTGCAACTAAGGAAATCGAATTGATTTTTCTCTTCTCAAGTTCTTTTATGAGGCGTTCTGCATTTTTTTCAATCTCTTCTTGCGAGAGATTGTAGTGGCAGGTGATATACAAAATGTCCTTGTTTTTGTGTATTGCCCCGTGCCCTATGTGTATTATTGAATCGGCATTAAGAGATTTCATATCATTTAATGGCAGATCGCAAGCGCCATAGCAAGGGTCCATTTTTACAAAAATATTTTCGGTTGTGCCCTGCAGCTCATCAATAATCCAGGTGGTTTTATCTTTGAGCCCTTCGGGGATTTGAACAATTGCAGTCTGCGAATTTCTCCCCTTCAGAAATTTTTTAGCCTCTGACAAATCAACGATTAATTCTGGCATAATAAAAAATAGGGGTGGAAAAGGTTAATTGGCTTTAGTATTGGCCAAAGATTACTTCTTTTTCTCGTCCTTCTTGCCCTCTGTTTTGCCTGGTTCGGTTTTTGCCGCTGACTTGCCAGCTTCCGCCTTTGCCCCTGCTGCCGGCACCGCTCCCGCTGCCGGTGCGCCTTCTTTACCGGCTTCTGCTGTGATTGCGCCTTCTGCGGCTTTCTTTGCCTCTTCTTCTTCCTTGATAAGGTCGCGGGTCTTTTTAGGTTTTGTTCCTATGCTTGCTACATTGTGATGGGTTTTGGTTGTTACTGCGCAGGGAAACCTGGATTTTCCAAGCATCATTGCTCCTACTGCCTTTTCCGCATCCGCTTCAAAGACAAGCGCTGAAAATATTACCTGTCCGCTCCTGCACCGTGCAGCCCTTCCGATTGTTTTGCCAAATGCGTGGCTCATTCCCTTCTGGATACGGTCCGCGTGTGCTCCTTGTGCCTGCTTGTTTTCGCGCAGGATATGGTGCGGGTAAATTCTAAGTTTTAAAAAAAAGCTTTCCTTGCCAACCTTTTTGATTAGCATCCTGTTTATCATAAGCCTTGCGCTTTCAAGTGCGTTGTCCCTAATTTGTATTCCCATATTGCTGCATTCAATCATCAAATCTATTACGGTATCAAATGCCTTTGTGCCCTCGCCCATGTTCCACTGGCGTGTCTTAAGTCCCGGAACCGCGCCAATATAGTTTCTGCTATGAACCGTAACAGCATGCCTTGTGTAAGGCCTATCCTTTGTAGTCTTATAGCAGTGCCCTGGCCGTAAACCCATGTGAATCACTCAGTTAAAAAATATTGAAAAAACACCCATTTTATTTAGGAGAGGTTATCCAACTCATCTATTCTCCTCGGGAATCCTTTAAAAAGCTTCTCCCGCGTTATGTTGCAATAAATTTCTATTCTGGCAATTTCCATTATAGGCAGCTTGCGGCTTTGCGGTCATGTTTCTTTTTGGTCAGAGTCGGCGGTTTAGCCCAATAATTCTCTCAATAGCCTGATTTGCAGAGTGCTCGGCATTCCGATTAAGCCTCAGAAACCCAAACGCCTTTAGGGGGTGTTCCTTTAAATATTTCAACACTTCTGGGCTGGCTTCCCTGAATACTTCCATGCCGGATAATTTCCTCAGGTCCACTCCCCTGAGCCATTCTGAAAATTGCCTTGAAGCTTTTTTTGAGTCGGTAATTATTCCTGCGTTTAGTGCGTATGTAAAAAGAAGTCTCGCTTCATATTTTCTTGGCAAATCAGGATTATTTTTAGCCATGGCAAGCCTTGCAACTTCTGCCCTGTTGCGGCCAAGAAGCCCATCATAGTTGAAATAACTTCCCAAATCCAAAAACGATTCACCCCTCTGCTCGGCAATCACACTCTCAAGGCCGACTTTTCTGGACCTGCGAAACTTTCTCTCCTCTTCTGCGCTCAATGCCCTTTCTTTGCTCTCCTTGTGGGCTTCAATTTGCCTGCGGCTTGGCTTTCCTCCCCGCATCCTCATGGCAATGGACCGTGTGGCGTTATGCATCGCGTTTCTTGCAGCTGCCCCGAGCATTCTTGGTATCATGCATAGATTTACCCCTGCCGGAATTTATAATGTGTTGTCCCGATTTATTGTCCGTTATAAAGGATTTCATGCCAATTCTCCT
>CAZEBH010000006.1:0-27163 GCA_964510425.1 uncultured archaeon
CCTTACCGTGGTCGTGCTCCAGGAAATGCTGGGCCTTGGAAAAATCGAGTTTTTACTCTCGGATGGAAACCTTGAAGAAATTGTTTTGAACAACGCCGAAGAACCCGCGTGGGTATACCATAAGGAATTTGGCTGGCTGCGCACGAACGTTGATGTTGATTCTGAAGAGCAGATACAGAACTATGCAAACATCATCGCCCGCCACGCAGGAAAGCAGATTACTGTTCTAACCCCGCTGCTTGACACGCATCTTGTCACGGGCGACCGCGCGAATGCCACGCTTTTTCCTATCAGCGGAAAAGGGAATACAATTACAATCAGGCGTTTCAGAAGGGACCCATGGACCGTAACCGATTTGATTAGAAACAGGACAACAAACAGCGATGTGATGGCGCTTATCTGGCTCTGCTTTCAGTATGAACTCAACATGATACTTTCAGGCGGAACCGCATCAGGTAAAACGAGCTTTCTGAATGTCTGTTTGCCTTTCATACAGCCAAACCACAGGGTTCTAACTATTGAAGATACGAGGGAATTAATTTTGCCCGAATTCCTGCACTGGATTCCAATGACAACGCGCGAACCAAACGCCGAAGGGAAAGGAGGCGTTTCGATGTTGGACCTTCTGGTTAATTCCCTGAGGCAACGGCCGGATAGGATTATTGTAGGGGAGACCAGAAGGCAAAAGGAGGCCGAGGTAATGTTTGAGGCAATGCACACAGGCCACTCCGTGTATACCACATTCCATGCAAACACCGCAGAGGAAACAATAAGAAGGTTCACGAATCCGCCAATTGACATCCCGCCCACGGTGCTTGACTCGGTTCACCTGAATGTTGTGATGTTTCGTAACAGAAGGCTCGGAGTTAGAAGGGTTTTGCAGGTGGCGGAGTTCATCCCTGAAAAGAGGGGCAACGAGGAATCGCTGAAGGCAAATACGCTCTACAGGTGGAGGCCGGGAAATGACACCATTGAAAAGGATGCAGAAAGCATCAGGCTCTCGGATGAACTCTCAATGCACACGGGAATGACCTATTCCGAAATTGATGAGGAGCTTGCGCAGAAGAAAAAAATACTTGACTGGATGACAAAATGGAATTTGCACGATATAAAAGATGTGGGAAAAATCATGGCAAAATACAACATGGACAAGGACGAGATACTTAAGCTAGTTGAAAAGGACAAAAAGCCTGATGCGCTATGAAACAAAACAGCATACCCGGAGTTCCGCTGCCGCTACCGGCAATGCTCAAAATCGCAAAGCCCATGCGCGGCATTGGAAGCTCGCTGATACGCGTATTTCCAAAACTGCGCGAAGAACTGATGCTTAGTGATATGAATATTTCTCCCGAAGATTACGGCGCCATAATGGCTTTCACCTGCACGCTTTATTTTTTTGTGGTCTTTTTTGTCGGATTCGTGTTTGCAAGAATACTCCTGCCCGAGAGCGCGTTTGTTTTTGCCCTTATTGGCGGGGCTGTCATTGCGGCGCTTATGGGAATCCAACTGCTCTTCTACCCGAAAATTCTGCTCAAGAAAAAGACGCGCGACCTTGAGAGAAATCTTGTATTTGGCCTGCGCACAATCCTTGTCGAGATAAAATCCGGTGTCACGCTCTTTGATGCAATCAACATTATTTCAGAGGGGGATAATGGGCAGATGAGCATGGAATTTAAAAAGGCGATACAGAGAATGCAGACCGGAACGTTTCAGAACGATGCCCTTGAGGAGCTTGCGGAGGCAAACCCGTCGCTGCATTTTAGAAGGGCAATCTGGCAGCTCGTAAACGGGCTAAAGGCGGGGTCTGACACCAGTACAATTATGAGCGCGCTTGTAAACAGCCTTACAAAGGAAAAGGACAACCAGATAAGAAAATACGGCAACTCGCTAAAACTCCTCTCGCTCCTCTACATGATGCTTGGCGCGATATTTCCCGCGCTCGGCCTCACATTCCTGATAATTCTCTCGACATTCCCGCAGATAAAAATTTCGGAGTGGATGTTTTGGGGAATGCTTGGATTTATTACGCTCGGTCAGTTCATGTATCTTGGCATGATGAAATCACAAAGACCGACACTATTGGGTGAGTGAAAATGTTCGCAAGGGTTAGCGCATTCATCCCAAGGCCGGTCATAGTCGAATTTGCAAGGCAGCTTCGCTACAACGGGATTTACGTTGACGAGTACAGTTTCACGGGCTTTCTTTTCATGTTTACAGGGGCACTTAGCCTTTTGGTTGCGGCAAACATCAATTTTTTCGTTGAGCTGCACCCGGCAATCGCTTTTTTTGTAAGCTATATCGGAATGCTTTTTTTAGTGTACATACTTCTGAAAATGAGTTCGGAAGGAAAAGGAAAATTTGTTGAAAGCATATTGCCAGATGCCCTGCAGCTGATTTCATCCAACATGAAAAGCGGGCTTACAACGGAAAGGGCCCTTTTTGTTGCCGGAAGAAAGGAATTTGGTTCCCTTGAAGTCGAACTCAAGAACGCGAGCAAGAGAATATCCGCGGGCGATAAGGTTGAGGATTCACTTAAAGAGATGAGCGATGGGATAAATTCGGGCGCACTCAAAAAGACAATCTGGCTGATTTCACAAGGGATTGCAAGCGGGGGGCAGATTGCGGATTTGCTGATACAGCTTGCGGACGATCTGAAAAGCCAGCAGGCACTTGAGGAGGAAACGAATTCAAACATCTCCATCTACATAATGCTTATTTTCTTTTCCGCAATATTCGGAACCCCCGTGCTTTTTGCCATCAGTTCTTTTATTGTGCAGATTCTTTCAAAACAGCTCGCATCTGTACCGACTATTGACCTTGGCAATATCCCAACTTCCGGCAGCCTTGCGCCAATAAAGGCATTCGCTTCCGGCACCCGCAGCGCGGTTACACCGGATTTTGTCATGGAATTTGCAATGATTGCACTCTTTGTCACAACAATATTTTCATGCCTGACAATCGGGGTGATAAACAGCGGCAAGGAAATTAACGGGCTCAAGTTCCTAATACCCCTGATGGTGTGCGCATTTTTCGTTTTCTTTGCGGTAAGAACAGTACTGCTGCTGGTATTCGGCGGGCTGCTTTAAGTGCCAAAGTCAGCATATCAAAATGCGCCACAGTCAATAAACTTCAACTTTGATGCCGCGTATTCTTGAAAAATGCTTTTTATTGCGCGTTATTATCTCCGAGCAACCGTGCGAGAGCATGGTTCCGGCAATCATGCAGTCCGACCCTTCAATTTGTTTGCCCTGCAAAGAAAGCACTGAGAATATTTTTGCAGATTCGCCAGATGCCCGGTAATCCAATTCCAGAACCTCGACAGAGGCAATGAATTCAGAAAATACTTCCAGTGCCCCTTTTGGCACGTTCCGGTTTCCCACAAGACCCGCAAGAACCTCGAAGCAGTTAACGCTTGTCGTGGCTATTTTCCTGCCTATAAGGGATTCGGCCTTCTTTATGGCGGCGGCATCTCCTCGCAGATAATCTATGAGAAAAGTCGAGTCAAGGCAAATCATCGGTTCACCATTCTGCAGCTTTAGGGCGGAAGGATTTTTTTGCGAGTAGGGCTTTCTTTTTGATTGACCCTATTTCGGATGCCGAAAGGGTCTTCCACGCCCCTCCAAACCCTGAAAAATCCCTTCTTTTGCCGCCCAAGAGGCGCCGGATTTCCCCGGAAAAACTCTCGCCCCTGAGCTTTTTTCTCGCAAGCAGGCTGTAAGCATCGTCCATTACAGTTATTGTTTTTGTTCCCATGCACATATGTGTGCACATACGTTTATTTATGCTTTTAGGTTTTTCAGGCTTTCCGTGTTTTCCGGCAGTTGATTTCTTGCCCTACCGACTTTTCCCTAAGCAAAAAATCTGCATAATTGTTTTATAAAAGTTTATAAGTACAAACATCCATAATTAGCTTGGCGCCCAATTAGGGCAATTAAATGGAATTGTGATTGAAATGTATAAGACCACAACAGTTGAGAGACCTTATTCCAAAGAAGATGTTGCCATGGCTAAAAAATTGGTTGCTAAAATTAAGGCGGCAAAAAAAGACCCCGGTTTTGTAAAGGCAGCCAGGGCTTTTTACAGGCAGCACACTGGCGAAGAATTGGCGGTTTCAGATTAGTTCCCTGAATTTTTCGTAATGGATGAATTCCGGCATTCTTAACCCGTTTCTTTGATTGACCATTTTGAAGGCTTTAATAGCATCCCAAGAAGCCATTGTCCTGTTGTCATTTGTGCAGACAATATCAAGCTGCTTTAGCGAAGCGACAGCAACAATCAGGAAATCAGAATAAAGTTCTTTTTTTGGCTTTTTTCCGGAGTATTCTTTCAGGTACTCTTGCGCTGCGGATTCGGCAATTTTCTCCACAGGTAAATCGTGATTCTTCACGAGCAAATCATAGGCACTGAGAAGAATAATCCTGAGATTTCTAGAACCGGCTTTTTCCTGTTTTGGCACAGCCCTGAGTTCCTGCCTAATAACCCTACAGCCATAAACAATGACATTCGCAGAAGCAACTATTTTAGGGATTAATTCCTCATCCATGAGCGAGATTTTATCATAAACATTAGTATCCAATAACACTTTTTTTGGCGCGAGCATGACACGCATAATGCAATGAAAAGAATAAAAGGCATTAATTATATCGTGCCCTTGCACGTTGCCCTTCCGGTTTTCCAGAAGTCGCCGTCGAA
The DNA here is from genome assembly GCA_964510425.1 of uncultured archaeon. Lineage (GTDB taxonomy): Archaea > Iainarchaeota > Iainarchaeia > Iainarchaeales > Iainarchaeaceae > UBA10205. The sequence continues at coordinate 4,693 of CAZEBH010000006.1, forward strand.
ATAGAGCACATTAAGATCGGCTGAAACAGGACCGCTTGCAAGAAACTCTGGAAGGGTCAGAAAGATTGTTACATTTTGCTGGACGTTTGATGAAAGTGTGACATTGTTATTTTGGATATAGTAATTGGTGCCCCCCTGCGTGAATTTTCCCGCAAACTGTACTTGGTTAAGGTTTCTTGCGGTTTGGTTTGTGACATTAAAACTAAGGCCGGTTGTCGAAAACTGGAAATTGCCAATTGGCAGGCTTTGAAAGCCGGTACAGCTAGAGCCCCCAATCTGGGTTGGGTTTATGAGAAATATAAGTGCTCCGACCACGAGAACAATTACGAGCAGCCCCCAGCCATAGGTCATGAGGTATTCGAGCGCTGATTGGCCTTTTCTGCTATTTTTCAAAAACAAATTTCTCAACCTTTAAATGAATGTTTAAGGTTGCATATAAAAGTTGTGGTAAAAAAAGAAGTTGATGTACCCCGCCTTGTGGGTACACCAAGAATGTTAATTTTACGCTACTGTGCCTTTACAGGTTGCTTTTGCAGACCTTGTGAAGTCGCCGTCGAAATATGAGACGTTTAAGTCAATAGTAGCTGACCCTGCAGTAAGTGTTGCCGGTAAGGTAACTGACTGTTCTGCATTCGCCGCTATTGTTACTATATCTGGGAATTCGCTATTGACGTATGTTGTTGTCCCTGCATTCGTAAATTTACCACCGAATGCCACTGCGCTTAGGGCTCTTCCTGTCTGGTTTGTAGCCTTGTAGGTCAAACCGGTTGAACCTAGCTGGAAGTTGCCAATTGGCATGTTCTGAAATCCAGTACAGCTCTGGCCGCCCACCTGGCTCGGGTTGATTAAAAACACAAGTGCCGCAACCACAATAACGATTACGACAAGTGCCCAACCATAAGTCATTAGGTATTCCAAGGCTGATTGTCCTTTCTTATTTTTTGAAAACACTTTTTTCACCCTCCCTTTTTTGAAAAATCCTTTTTGCCCAAGCGTTTGAACTTGGGAAAAGTCTTAGTATAATAGAAAGCCCAAGTATATAAAGCTTTTCAATAGGCTTTCCGGAACAGGCGCTAAACCGGTGCATCTTGGCAAAGGGAGTGGCTTTAGCCGAATTTGCGCCGCAAATGTGCCTCAAGCCGGCGGGACGAATGCACTGACGTTCCCCTTGAACTGCGCAAGTTCTTTAACCTGACTTCGCCAGTTCTGCTTTTTTCCTCAAAGTTTCCTCAATATGATTTGACACGTTTTTTGCCCTCGTGAAATACCAACCAAATTTGACAGTTTGGGAAAAACGCGCAAAAACAGGGCGAAAATAACGGCTGACAACGAAAGAAAGCGCCAAAAAAACAGCAGTTTTACGCCAAACCAATGACCAAAAAACCCGAGTGGCGAATTGCTTTAGGGCACAAATTCACAAAGTGGCGAAGTTAAGATACCACAACTATCTGGTCAAAAAACCCGTTTTGGCTAGAGCTCCTTCTTGCCCCACTTTTCCATTTCCGAAATCGCCTTCTTGAGCCCCTCGGCTTTGGACAGCGCACGATACTCGATTTTTGGCTTTGCGCCAAGAACCAAATTCTTCTGGATAAGTTTTAGGACCTCGAGTTCCTTGAGCCTCACAGAGAGCATTCTTGGGGTTATTGGCGCAATCTTTTTTGCAATGGCATTAAAACCACGACCGTGCGGGGTCGCAAGCAATTCGCGTAAAACCGCCAGATTATGCTTTTTGGACAGGAATTCGTTGAGTTTGAGGAACTCATTTTTTTCTTCAGCCACTGGAATCACACTATATTAAAAATACTAGATATACTTAGTATACCTACTATTATTTAAATATGTTTGGGGGCAATTAGTAGCCAAGAACGAAAGTTCAAAAGGCTTTGAGGTGGGGGTACTAAAATGGACTGGCAGAATTTTGTCAAAGAGGTCGAGAAGATTTCAGTTCCAAGGATAAAGTCCTCGAAACTCGGCTACGCGTATCAAAAGGTTAATTTTGGCCAGTCTTCGACACTTCAGGCTTTGATTAGGTAAACGCAACAAAGGACAGGTGCTCACCCGCCTGTCTTTCTATTTCTTTTCTAGCTTGTTATATTATATTGCTTTCAGCGCTTGATTTCTAAATCACTAAAAGTGAAACCTTATGGCTGACCCGTTGATTCAGATTCCGTTCCTTGGCCAGATAATTACTATTATTCTTGCAATTATTGCGATTTTTTTAGTCCTTAAGATTGGCAAAAAAATAGTAATGCTTGTGCTAAACAGTTTTATTGGCCTTGTGCTGCTGCTTGTTTTGAATACTTTTCTAATGCCGCAAGTAAAAATAGGCCTTTGGGCCATATTGATTGCCGGCCTTGGCGGAGTACCTGGCGTACTTTTGATTGCAGTTCTAACGCAGCTTGGGTTTAACCTGTGATTTTTCGCACCGGCATTGACCTCTGCTTGCAAATAATGAAATCAACGAATTCTACAATTTATTAATGGAAAATAATTTGTATGCTGATTTTGGTTCCGGCGGGCAGAAATTTTTTTGAGGAAATAAAACCGCATAATCCAAAACACCTCTATAAATACGCAAAATTTATCGAAACCGGGCAGGTTCCAAGGCATAGAGACATAGACTATCACTCCCCTGACTTTAAAAATTTTCCCGACTGAGAGGTAATTAGAGCACCTGTGGGGTAATGGTAGCCTAAAACCTTCCCAAGGTTTTGGTTCGGGTTCAAATCCCGGCGGGTGCACTTTATAGTTTTGTTGTAAACCCCCTGGAACACCAAGAAAAAAGAAAACGTTGGAAATACGCACAGCCGCTCTATCCGATAATCAAACGCACTTCAACAAAACAATAATAGGGCGGTGGAAGACGTTTACTGGCTATCAGCTTGTCTTGTACCCGAATTTTCTGTCGTATTCCTTGTGCGTCATGTATTCAAGGTAGATGAGGAACAGGCTTACTTGCTGGCCGGTAATGGTGTAGACTAGGCGCCAGTTTGAGTCGAGGTTGATTTTCCAAAGGTTTGTTACGCCATATTTTTGGACATATTCTTTTGGCCAGAGCCTGCGCGGAATTTTTATCCCGGCCTCGGTGTTCTCGGCCAATTTGGCGGTAACTTTGCTGACAAGCTCAATGAGGTATTTGGCTTCGCCATCACCTCTGTCCGCTTTTGTTCGGAGCTTGACATACTCCTCGTTGAACTCTGCGGAGTACCTTATTTCATGCATCTGCTCTCACGCTTTGGTCAATCAGCCTCTTGGCCTTGTAATTATCGGCAAATATCCAGACAAGCTTGTCATCCTTTGTAAGCATGACCTTCTTCGAGTCAATAAGGTAGTCAATAACGGTTTTGTAGGTCTGGTACATGACTTTCTTGGGCAGCTTCTTCCAAAGCACAGTCCTCTTTGGGTAATCCTTCGCCTTTTTTATGACATCCTCAATCATGAGCACCGTGTCAAGCCTCGGGTAATGAAGGATTGTCGTTCTCGCTTCCATAGCTATCATATAAGTTTATATGATGCAGAATATTTAAAGCTATCGGCAAAAAAGTCTGCTGAAATCGTTCTTGTTTATGTGTTGGCTTAATGCATGGGTTTTATACAGAAAAAGGGTGTCTATATTAATTATGAAATTTGAGCGACTTATAGTCTTTTTTGCAATAGTTTGTTTATCGATTTCTTCATTCGCGGATGATTCTGCGTCAAGCGGTGGCGGAGGAGGAAGTGGGGCAGGGAATTCATTAACAGAAGGAACAGTAATTTTTAATGTAATAGATATTACAAGTAAACCGATTCAAAACGCCACAGCTACTATAGCAGGGCATTACTATACCTATAAAACAGATGCAAATGGAGTTACCCCGCCAGTAAATTTATATGAAGGCAATTACATGTATACCGTTTCTGCTTTCGGTTATTCTGATTATACCGGGCAAAAACAAATAAAGGCTGGAAGGCTTGACCGATTATATATTACACTTTTAGCTTCTTCACCGGCATCTTCTGGCGGGGGTGGTGGGGGGAGTGGAAGTTCTGGAGGTAGTGGTTCATCAGATTCTTGTACAAAATATTATACCTGTCCAAATGGCGAGCAAGTAAAACAGTGCTCATTAACGTCTGATGGATATTGTGGGTGTGTTGCGGTGACTTGCCCATCTGGAGGCGGTGGAGGGCAAGGCGGATCTAGCAATTCTCAAAGTGGTGGAGGCGGAGGGGGAGCCGGAGGAATTTCTCCCATAACTGGGGGACAAAAATATAAGTTTTCATACAGTTCCACAATTGCTAACGTAGATGAAGGATACAGTATTGCAGTAAATTCAGAAGGAAAAATTTACTTGGCTAATTACACTGGGCACAAAGTGGAAATATACGGTCAAAATGGAAAAATAGATAATCTAAATCAAAGTTTCAATTCACCAAACCTAGTTTACATAGACAATCAAGACAATGTATTTGGTGTGGATGACGAGGTTTCTACCAATGAAGCAGGCGATGAAGTCAGTTGGGGAAGAGTGAGAAAATTTGATAAAGCTGGAACGCTTCTCTTCAAGTTCCAAGGTGCTGACCGGTATTGGGTTAGTGAAGGAGTTTACGATTTCAAACCAAGTCGGTACTTCAATTTCCACCCAACCGGAATAGCAATAGATAAAAGTGGAAAAATATATTTTGCCGCAACCAATGCAATATTCATTTACAATGCTGATGGAACCTTCAACAAAGGATTTGACGACCCCAGATTTACAGACATAACATATATGACAATTGACAGCAGCGATAATTTGATAATTGCCGATAGGAAAAACAATGCCATTCTTGTTTACGATAAAAATCTAAGATTTGTCAAGACCGTAGACAACACCGAAAACGATGGTTTCCATTCTATTGGCGGGCTTGCAACAGACTCAAATGGCAATATCTACGTAACTGATGTCCTAAATCAAAGGATAGAAGTATTCACTCCCTCATTTGAATACTACGCAACAATAGGTGGCAATGGAGCAGGAACTGCCAACACCCAATTCAATATGCCGACCAGCGTAGCTGTTTACAACGGAAAAGTCTACGTTGAAGATATGAGAAACAAAAGAATACAAATATTTTCTTTAACTCCAACCTCTGTTCCAAGCGGAGGTTCCGGCGGCTCGGGAGGGAACCCAACTTCTGATACCTGTGCAAAATACTACACTTGCCCAGATGGAACAACCATAAATTACTGCTCAGTTGTGCCCAGTGGGAATGGCGCCGGATGTGGCTGTTCTCCTAATCCATCCTCTTTATGCTCAGATTCGAATAGTGGCTCTGGAAGTTCTGGTGGTGGAGGTGGCGATAACAATAGTGCTTCTTCCGGTTCAGGCGGCGGAGGAAATGGGGGAACTGCAATAAACACGTGCCCTAATGGCTGTCTGCTCAATGCAATCTGCACTCCAATTGGATATAGGACGCCGAGTAACTATTGCAACATAGACGGAAATTTCACAAATTTCAAAACAGCAAACCAACAATGCAATAATAATTTTGAATGCTCAAGTAATTTATGTGCATCTAATCAATGTGTAAGCCCGGGTTTGCTGGACATGATAATCAATTGGTTCAAACAATTATTCGGAGGGTGAATGTGACCGTAATTTGTAATCACTGTCAAAAGCCCATTGAAAAGAAGGACGACTTAATTGTTATGAAAAAATGGGGTATTTTACCACGGCCTTTACACAAAGCATGCTGGGCAGACCTTTTTACCAAACTTGGCGGGGCAGGAACGATAAGTTATGCTACAGGCGTGTTCCAACCAAAGAAATCACGATACATCCCCATTAATTCAACACTTTATACAATAATTGCAGTAGTTGCTTTTGTTATTGCAGTGGCTATTTTGTTTTTGGATTTTTCTGGCGCAACAATGACATCAGGCGGAACAAAAACACTATTGAATGACAGCCAACAAATAGCGTTTAAAGCCTTAATTTTCGCACTTTTCCTAATTCCAATGGCACAAAGATTGTGGACTTACAGCGTAATTGAAAGCAAAATTCCAAATTAATGAAGGCATGGTTATGGGTCACAAACTTTCCAGATTAATTGTTGCAATCGCAATCATCTTAACACTTTTTTTATCAGGCTGCGGCACAAGCAATAGGGAAGCGTATGATTTTGTAAAAGACATTCCCCAAGTGAATAAACTCAGATTAAGGCATGACACGTGGATATTGCAAGGCGATATACTACCTGCAATCAAAACCACTGAAATAAATGAAAGTCTTAAAGGCCAGTGCAGTTTAGAGAACAAAGATTATTATGTGGCGAGATTTTTAACCAAAAGTTATGCCCCGGCTCAAACGTTATACATTGATAAGGATACTAAAGAAGTTGTGTGCAGTAATCAAGAAACGCCTTGAAAATGTCTCAAGGCTCGTCAACTGAAAATTCTGGGTATGATTTTACTCAATCGTCACTTTTCCATTCTCAATGCGCCATGTGATTTGCTGGCTTTTGACATCCCGGCTCAGGCCAAGCATTTGAGTGGCTATATCGAGCGGTATAAAGGTTTTGAAATACGTTTTTTGTTTTGCCCTGTGAAATTGCACGGCGGTAATCCTTTTGAAAGTCATGGGAAAATTGGGCACAACCGGAAATTTAAGCGGGGGGTCAAGCTGTTTGAAGTCAACGGAAAAATTTGAAAGTTGTGCACAACTAAGATTTAAAACAAGTTAGGCTATAGATATATCAGCGATTGTAAGAAAGGGAATTTTAACTAATTCTATGGCTTGCACGGCGGGTGCACTCCCCTAAACAACTCAACAAAACAAGATGGTAAAATGGCGACATTTAAAGACTTTCAAAAACTGGATATCCGTGTCGGAAAAATCATAGAAATCGAAGATTTTCCCCAAGCAAAAAAGCCGGCATATAAACTCACAATTGATTTAGGCAGCGAAATCGGAATTAAAAAATCAGGCGTGCAAATTGTTAAAAATTATAGAAATGGCGGATTGAAAGGCAAATTAGTTCTTTGCGTAGTCAATTTTCCGCCAAGGCAGATAGGCCCTTTTCTCTCAGAAGTTTTGACATTAGGCGTTCCGGGACAAGATAAGGAGTGTATACTTATTCAGCCTGAAAGGGAAGTTCCAATTGGCGGAAAGTTGTACTGACCTGGCGCACTCTATTTTTGTTTGCGTAAGAATCTTTTGGATTTTTCCCCACAATAACGTTTCTTTTGCCTAAAACATTTACATGTTCGGAATCCAAACCCGTAAAATCTTTATTCCCCGCTTTCCTGTAACTGCCTTGGTGAATAGATCTGCACACAAACTGATCTAGAAAAAAAGGCCGGGCAAAGCCTGACTCGCTAAGAGTAACCAAACTTTCAAACCCTTTGTGGTGCCCGGTCTTTTCCCATTTACAATTTTTTCCCTGTGCCCCAATCAGCCTGCTTTTAATCACTTGCAGGCATTCTATTTTTCTGGCAAGTAAAGGTGGATGTGAAATGACAAACCCGCTGATAGAAAATACGCTCTGGCAGAAGGCATTCTTGATGGGGGAAACCATGCGCGAGGCAATTAGCAACCCAAACACCGATTTTATGACCAAGGTTCTCTTTGATGCGAGGTTTTTCCAAAAAAAGCTTGGCAAGGACGTATCTTACTGGAGCAATGCCATATTTACGCTAAAAATGTTGCTGCACGAGAAAGGCACTGCAACGGAGCAGCAGATAACAAAAGGCACCGCGCTCGAACCAAAAGAATCATCAGAGCTTTTGGCGTATTTGAAGAACATGTCGGAAATTTTAGAGCAGGGCGGGAAATATTCCCTTAATTACACCAACCTTTTTTCAAAAATATTCAAGGATTAATCTACATAATATTGCTGGGTTCGGATTTTTTCCGAAGATTGCTTTTTCCGCAGTATGCAATTCCACCTGCGCTATAGTGAACCGCTTTAATTTTTTGAACATTTCATTGCGGTTCACTAAAATAGCAAATGGCTTGTGAATTGTTCAATTATTATTTGCTATAATTTCTGCAGTAAGCGTTTCAATTTACTTGGCCGCATATTCATTTATCCAATATACCAAGGAAAAACACCCGCCTGCGGCTCTTAGTAAAATTTCTTCAAGCACTGGAAAAATCATCGGCACGGCATTTCCCGAGGCTGTGGCAAAAAGGCAAAGTAAGGCTTGCAGTAACTTAAACTACTCCGATTCAATAATTATTATATGCATGTAGTTGGGCGCGAAGACATAAGGCTTCATCTGATTTATCTTGTCAATAAGTACCGTGCAGAGCACGGCACAACACCAGGGCAAAGAACTCCACTGCATCTAAACGAATCTATGGGCGCCCAAGTTAAGGCGCACTCAAATCAAGGGCATAGGCAAGCAATGCTGAATGCAAGGCACAAAGCAGGTCTTGATATTGCCCACAGATACGAACACGGAAATATGCGAAAAGTATTCATGGCTGGCAGGTTCAGGTGAAAAAGTGTCTCAGTCCCACCCGCCAAAAAAATGTCCCGCATGCAACAGCACAACATTTAGAAACGTTTCTTCTGCCGGTGTTGTTCGTATGAAATGCACACGCTGCGGATTTGAAAGCCACCGAAAGGCTTAATTTGCATTTGTGCGCAACTCGCGGAGGAATAGGTGCTACTTGTGTGCGTGCGCCTTTATTTTTTCCTTTTCAAGCTCCTTCTCTTCGCTTTCCGGCTTAACCAGAACATCTATTTTATTTTCAAGCTCCTCAATTCTTTTGTCAAGGTCGCGGCTCTCCGAGACGCGTGAGTTGTTAGCCCTTGTGATAAACTCCTTGAGCTCCTTTTGGGCATCAGTAATTTCCTTGAGTTTTTTGGCAAGCTTCTTGTCAAGATGCGTGTAGACGAAAATTATAACAAAGGCGACCACCGCAAGGCTCAGAACAAAACCAAGCGCTAGCAGAACAACCCCGGCTTCCAGAATAACCATTTTTTCCCCATTGGAAGAATTTCGAAATTGTTATACTTTATTTGGGACAGGCTAATAAAGCAATCGCCAAAATTCAAAGAATCATGCAACACTGCATCAAAAAATACTCCTTGCTCAGCTTCACCGATGCCGCATCCGTTGCTTTTATGATAGATGATAATATCAGGGAAATCTACTCCTTTGACAGGGACTTTGATATGGTGCCGAAAATAACGCGGCTCGAAGAGGCTTAGGGGATTATTTTACAAGGAATGCTTACTCAAGATAATTCTTGAGCTGGCGTCGGAACATATGCAAGTTGAGGCCGTCCATAAACTGGTTTGATTTCCAAATATTCTTGGACCATGTTTGTTTTTTGCCGGGTTTCTTCTGGATTTTTTGTTTTCCGAAATTTTTGCGGTCAAAAAGTTTGTTGAAAAGCCAGAATCGATTGCAAACCAGCTCATAAAACAATCCTAAAAACAAAAAGGGATTGATAAACCAAAGTCACTGACAAAAAGAAGCCATCACAGGATTTCTGGGCATCCTTATGCAAGTTCATGCAAAACAAACATTTTTTCTACATAATAGATTTGACTTGCTTCCCGGTGGCTGGTAGCAGAAATGTCAAGGCAACTACAAGTCCGGCGCAAAATGACCCGGAACTGCCTTAAATCTTGTAAACCGCGTCAAACACCCTACAGTTCCCCTAATCCTATTCCTTTAGGACTTGTGGAATCTTGCCAGCCTATCAAAATGCTCCATAAGGTAGATTATACTGCAGAATTACGAAGGGAAATATTGACAAACTGAACTTTTTGTGCACAAAAATTAAGGGCAACGGAGCTGGGTGGCTGGGGGTGCTCCGAAGATGGCTCGAACTGGATTAGAGTTATGTAGAAACAGGGGGGGTTTTGCAAAAGGGCGTTCCGTTTGGGGCATGGCTCAAAGCGACGCCAGATACCTCGAGGATTTAGTTGCGCTGCTTTGGCATATTTTAGAACGTCTTTTGGGCTAAAGCAGCCCGTGGTCTAAAATTGAGTCAAGACAAAAAAACAAACTTAGACCAAAAAACAGCTTGACTTAGTGTTTAGATGCTAATCGGAGTATATTGATTTTGCAAAGTACTCTTCCTATAGACGTTATTTATCTGTGCGCCTTTTTGGTTTTTTGTGCTATTTTGGGCTTTCAAAACCGGCCCCTCTCGCCATTGCTGTGTGGCTATCTATAAAATAGCCGGCTCCGTTCAAGACCTTTTCAAATAGGCTGGTTCATTTTGATTTAGAGTAGAACAAAATATTATTATGTAGTTATTTACTACATAATCAAATCCTTTTTCCGTCAAAATTCTACTTTTAGTAATTATTGTCCCCCTTCTCCCACTCTTTTTAACAAGAGTATTACCGCTAAAAAATTTGAGAGTGGCTTTGGAGGGCCGGTGTGAAGCAAATCTGCATTTGTCCTGTGCCTCTTAGTTCTTGCAAAATGTGCAATTCCTGGGCTCCTTAGCCCTTCAGTTCTTGCTAATTTTCTTCTAACATTTCCTATTGCCATTTTTCATTCATCTCGCATTTGATGTTTTTTCATAAATTCAATTATTCTGCCTGAGTTTTCCTTACGTGGCACCAGTCTTTACGCTTTCTTCACCACAAGCTTCTTTTCAAGTTCGTGGTTTTTCAAATGGTTTTCCATGTTAAATGACTGAACCTCAAAACCGCACTGCGCGCATTTTTGTTTTTTAATGTTCATGGAATCACTAGCTTATCAAAAGCTCAGCCTTTTTCCTGTATTCTTTAATCGCAAATTCGTATGAGTTGTAGTGCTCCGTTGCTTTTATTTCTATTGCAGCGCTTCCTTCGCGCGCAACTGGCCGCGCATGTATTTCAAATCTCTGCTCCACGGTTTGCCCGGGCGCGATTTCGCCGAGTTTTTCAGCGTGCTGGAAGCTAAAGCCGCTCTTGTCTAGTGAGAGCTCCTGCGGGAGGCGCATTTTGAATGAGACAAGCGCCTTTTCTTGCCCGGCATTTTTGATTTTCACGCGAAGTTCCACGTGCTCTTTTCTGTACAAGGAGAGCCTGTATGGCGCAAATGAAGTTGTAAGTTCGAGCATTTGTTGACCCTAAAAAGTATTGTCCTGGGATGTATTTTAACCATTGCAAATTCGTTATGTATAGATTTTCATGTTCTTGCCGGGCAAAGCCTTAAAAACAGCAGGAGAATTATTATTTCGCTTTTCTAAAATTCTTTTGGTGGTATTTTTTGGGCATTGAACATCCTGAAGCCGAGTTGGTCCGCAAAACATTTACAATAAGGCAGATGGACTTCCCGCCGCAAATAGCCCTTACCAAAAGGTCTTTGCTCCGTTGGTTTGCCCTCGCATTCGGGTTAATTTCTGAAAAAGAATCGCGTTCGACTGTGCTTGACGTTCTGGATGCTCTCTTTTACTTCCACCTCTCAAAAAATGCATCACCTACCACCGCAGAACTGCTCTCATACCTGCAGAAGTCGCAGAAAAAAATAGATGAAAAGCTGCTCCGTTACCACCTAAAGCGCCTCATTGATATTGGTTTGATTGAGCGCCGCAAGGGGCATCTTTTGTTCTGTGCCGACCCGCAATCCGAGCCAACCGATATTGTAGCGGGTTTTGGGCACAATATTGCAAAGCCCTTAGATGAATCCCTGCAGCGAATTTCGGTTGCCCTTGGGAAGATTTCGGAGAAATACAGAAAACAATAAAAACAACAAAAAACATTATGGGTGTCGCTTATGGCAAACTTTCTGAAGAGTTTCGGATTTGGCAAAAAGAAAGGGCAACCACAAACTAAATCTACTAGTTCAGTGGGGGTTCCTGTTGCAGCTACTGCAAGTAATTGGCAAGATGTTGCACTTCGAGCAGAGCAGAGAAGGGAAAAAACGGCTGCGAGATTGGCGCCATTATCTTTTAGTTCTCTGCCTCCTGTACCGGCAACGAAGCGACAAGTGCAGCAAGCACCAAAAACAAAAGTGGCTGCTGTCAGTAGAGCTCCGCTAACAACCAGCTCTGGGCCCCCTCCATCGAGGTTCAGCCCGGTCTTTAGTGGAATAGGTATTGCACCTAAAAGGGCTCCTTTCAAATCGCAACTAAAGCCCAGAAACATTTTTAGAGGAAGGGTCAAATCAAAAAATTAAACAATAATTTATGTATAATTTATCCACACTGCCGCCTTTATTTTATTTTTGCAAATGGTTTTCTCTATGAATGCAGGTCTTCTTGACAATCCGCAGCAGAAACTGATTTCTGTTGACAAATCCGGCAAGGAAATTTCCGGCACAATTGACCGCGGATTCGCCCACACAACTCCGGGCATAAAGCACCTTGCAATTCAGGTGCTTGTTTTCAATTCAAAAAAAGAGCTGGTTTTGCACGAGCGCCCGCTCAAAAAAGTCGGGGGTGGGGTTTTAGATGCCCCGACAACACATGTCCTTTTCGGCGAGACAAAAGAACAGGCGGCAATGCGCTGTCTTCGAAATGAGTATGGCATTGCAGAAAAACTGAAGGTAAAAATTTTGGGTGGTTACTCTTATGAAAAAGATTATGGTGATGGCTCGTGTGAGAATGAATTTTGCATTGCCGCGTTTTCAGTTTTTGATGGGAATATAACTCCGAGCAAGGAGCATGCGGGCAAAATAATCAATGTCCCTGCAAAAGAGGTTTTGAAAGAAATAAATTCTGCCCAGAAAAAATATCCTGTGTGGTTTAAGGAAACCATAAAAATTGTAAGTGAAGATGCGTTAGGCAAGAAGTTTTTCTAGTACGTGCTCTTATTTTTCTGCGCTCACGCCTCTTTCAGATATTTTTGCGCCAATAGGAATTATCCCGCTCCGTTTCCACTCCGAGGAAATTTTTCTCGCAATTTTTTCATCGAAACACAGCGCAATTCCGCAATCCCCCCCGCCTGCCCCGGAAAATTTCGAGGCAGAGCCGTATTTTGCGGCGATTTTCCCCATTATTTCATGCTGCTCCGTTTCAAGCCCCGCGCCGCTAAGATTACTTAGTGCTCTTAGAAGTGCAGCGTTTTCTTTTATTAGCGATGTGATTTGTTCATTTTTTTTTGCTTCAATTGCTAGAATAAGTTTTTCAGTAACAACTCTAATTGAACTTATTATTGCGCGGTAAGCTTCCGGCTTATCTGATTTTGCCGCCTGCACCTTTTGCACAAGTTCTCTGGTTGATGCGCTTTTTGCGGTAAAACCAATTAGGGTAATTAATTGTTTTGGGATGCGGATGTTTTTGTGTTCAAGCTGCGGCCAATTCTCTTCAACAACTTCGGAAATTTTTTTGCCCTCTAGTTCCCTAGAAAGCCAGTCAGCAGAAAATCTCTTGTAAACCAGTGCTCCGCCAAAGGTTGATGCCGCAACATCAAAACCTGAGCCTATTTTTCCCTGCGCTATATAGTGTGCAATGATTCCGAGCTTGAATAATATCTCCTTTTCCTGCTCCGTTTTAATGCCAATTCCGTGAAGCTTTAGTACCGCTCCGGCAATTGCAACAACCGCTGCGGCGCTGCTGCCAAAACCGGGTTTCATATGCTCTCCATTAACTTTGAATACGCTAATTCCAGATTTTGTCTCGAGCCTGAAATTCTTTATTTTTTTACCTTTAGAAAGTGCGTACTCTAGCGCTGTTTCGATTGCCGATTTTGTGAATGAGAGCAATTCATTTTCCTTTTCAAAAATTATTTTTGTGCCATCAATTGTTGCCCCCGTTGTTATGTTGAAGTCTTTTAGTTTTATTTGCATAAATTCAGATTCGGAAATTTTGGCATGAACGCCCTTATTTATCGCGAGCACAATGCAGGGCGCTCCTTCAAGTACGCTCCACTCTCCCGAGAGCATTATTTTTCCGGGGGCATATACGGCTATCATGTTCTATGGCCTCGGTACATTTCAAATCCCTCAATAAGTGATGGTGTTACCTTTTTTCCGGATTTAATTAGGGTTCCCACTTCATTTTCGTCCATGAGAACAACTTCCTCGACTTCCGCTTTATCTATTTTCATTTCGCCTCTTCCTGTGCATATAAAAACATTCATGAGGAAATTGTCGTTGTACTTTTTATCATGTACAATCCGCTTTCCAATTTGCCTTAAATTTACCGCTTCAAGCCCAAGTTCCTCATTTACCCCGCGCGCAGCGGCATGCTCGAATGTTTCCCCGGATTTTACGGTTTCGCCAACAATGCCGTAGTATTCGGGGCGCTTTGTCTTGTTTTTACTGCGAAGCTGGACTGCGATTTTACCGCCGGCAATTACAAATATTTCCGAACTCCTGTAGAGAAGCCCTTTGCGCTCAACTTCCTTTCTTGGCGCAGTGCCTATGGCTTCGTTTTTTTCATTTATCAAATCTAAAATTTCTTCAGTCATTTAATCCCTCTTTATTATTGCCGGTAAAGTTTCCCAATCACTTTTATGAATGTCGGCGAGTATTTTTCGCCTCTTTCAATACCTGGTTTTATTTCATTTAATCCCCTAAATTCCCATCCTTCCAGTTCGCTTTTGTCAATTTTGAAAGGGCCGTCATGTTTTGCTTTAAAGCATCCGATAATCGTGTTGTGTTTGTTGTCGTAAACAGTTACCTTCCCAATGAACACTGCATTTGTTTCAACGCCAAGCTCCTCTTTGGTTGCGCGTTTTGCAGTGAGTTCATAATCCTGCCCTGCTTTCACATGCTCTGCACAATTGCTAATATGTCCGGGGCGCGTATCAACATTTTCCCCTCTTTTGAGGCATAGAATTTTGCCTTTTTTATTTTCGACCACTACATGCACAACCCGGTGTAGTAATCCTTTGTCATGGGCATCTTTTCTTGTTGCCGTGCCTATTACTTTGTCATTCTCATCAACAATATCCACTATTTCCATAAATAAAATCTGTTGCAATAATTATTTTTTCTTTTTAGGTATTCCAATGCCGTATAAATTTTGGGTGGAAGAAAACCGGGTTTTCCCCCCTCTTTGATAAGGCACTCCGAAATTTGTAAGCAGCCCAAACGCCACCTTTTTTTGCATTTCATCAGTTTTAAAAAATTCGGGATTGTGTCTTCGGGTTTGCATAAAAATGTGTGAAATTCCCTCATAGTTGAACTCTTTTCTCGTTTCCAGTTCGACAAATTTTTCCTTTATTATCGGTTGAAATTCTGGCCTGATTGCCTCGATGAACTTTCTTAAGAATAATAAGTTTGCTTTTTGTGTAAGAGTTCTAGGTCTGTGTCCTGCATCCAAATACAACTTAACCAATGCTACCGCATTCGAATGTTTGCGTACTTCTATCATTTCACGCTTACTAACGGGTTTTCCAGTCCTAAGAGGTTTAGGTGTTTTCATATACAAACTCCACTAACTATAGTATATTCACCTAATTTATTCAAAACAGCTCCTTACTAGTAACCCTTGCCCCGTCCCCTGCGTGGCAAAAATATGTCTTCTCAACTTCTTTCATTTCAGTTACGCGTTTCTGGATTTTTTTTGCGTTGCGCTCAAGGCAGAGAATTTTCACCTGCGGCCCGCCATCAATTGTAAAATAGCACTCGAGCCCTTCCTCACGCATCGCCATCACTTCTTTCATCATTGTAATGGTCTGCGGTGCCCAGTAGATTATGTGCGGGGTTGTGGTCAGCATGGTTGAGTGCATTTTCAGGGCATTTAGTTCAGCGGTTGTGCCAAGCTGTGTAAATTTTTTTTCAAGTATTCCTTCGTGCACTTTTGTAAGATCCTCTTCCACACTTTCAAGCCATGCATTGTAGAGCGGTGAATTTGCAACGGTCTGGGTCATTCCCGCGCGTGATTTTATTTTCTTCTCCTTGGATGTCACAACCAAAACCAGCATGCAAAGCTGCGGCCAGTGGTCCTTTGGCGCAATTTGTTTTGCATAGCTATCAGTTCCATCTTCAAGTGTCCCCTTAGTCCATTCCACAAACCCGTCATGAAATGAGCGGCACGCGCTTCCGGAGCCCTGCCGCGCAATAATACTTAGTTCTCTTGCGCTCAAATCAAGCCCAAGTGCCTTGGTTGCGGCAAGGGTAAGTGCTGCAAAGCCGGAAGCAGAGCTTGCAAGCCCGGCTGCTTTGGGAAAATTGCTCTCGCTTACAATTTTTGCCTTCTGCGAACTTGCGCCAATTTTTCTTATAAGATTTAGCTGATTCGAAGCGCGTTCGAGTTCCTCGCCCGATATTTTTTGCCCATCAATTGTAAGGGTGTCCTGCTTTTGCTTTTCAGAAAACTCGGCGGTTGTTGTTGTATGCAGGTTATCAAGTGTCATTGAAATGCTTGAATTGTGCGGCAAAATGAGTTTTTCGTCGCGTTTGCCCCAGTACTTTACAAGTGCGATGTTCGAGTTGGCTATTGCCGTCGCTTTCAAAGCCTTCGCCCCCTTCGCATTTGTGTTTTTTTCTTTAATTGTCCTGCCATTTTTTTCACGAGTATTCTCAAGCCATGTTCAAGCTCCTGCAAGCCATGTTTTGCAAGCCTTCTTAAAATGGGATTTGCACTTTTTTCGAGGGCACAGCCAATCTGCATTTGGATTTCCACGCTCCTGAAATTCATCGGCCTTCCGAATGTTACCTGTTCACCTTTGCCAAGCAGGGCTTCTATGGCTCCTACAAGCGCCTTGGTTCTTTTGCCGACCATTTGAAACTCGGTTGGCGTCAACGATTGCAGTGGTTGTTCAGGATTTGCGCTTTTGGTCAAAACATTATCAAGCTTTAACAAAAATGTTGTATGGGCCTTAATTTCTTTTCTCAGTTTTTCTTGCGCTAAATTTTCATATTCGCTCATCTGTGCACCGCCTTCACGCCCGCAACCATTCATCTTGGCTTTTTTCAAATTCTCCGTTCACTCATTTCACCCCAATAGTGGTTTTATAACTCTTAAATCCTTGCTTTTCGCAAGCATCGGCAATTTTTTTTTGCACTTTCGAATTTGAAGCAAGGCATATCACAAGCCCGCCCCTTCCTGTTCCTGTGAGTTTTGCCCCAAGTGCCCCGTTCTCTCTTGCAATGGAAATAATTTGCTCAATTTCAGGGCAGCTGACCCCGATTTTGCGCAAAAGAGCCTGATTTTTATCCATTAAATCACCAATTTTTTTGATGTTGCCATCTTCAAGAACACCTAAGCCCTCATCCACAATTTTTCTATATTCGGCAAATATCTTTTCAAATTTTTGCGGGTTTTTTTCCTTTGACGCTAGAACATTTGCAACCACTTTTTTTGTCTCCTGCGTTATTCCGCTGCTCACTAGTACAATGCCAAGCGGCTTTTTGACTTTCAACAATTTTATTTTGTTCTTGCCGCCACGCATGTTTTTTTCAAAAAGAAGCATTCCGCCATAAGTTGAGCAGGTGTTGTCAATCCCGCTTGGCGTACCTGAACCTGCGCTCTCTACTATGAATGCAATTTCATTTATTTTCTCATTGCCATAATTTAGGCCCAGATGTGCGCTAAGTGCCCTTGCAATTGAGCTGGCAAGTGCAGCACTGGCGCCAATTCCGGAGGCGCATTCAAGATTTCCGGAAAGGGTAATTTTAAGCGGCGTCTTTTGCGGATTGATTTTGAAATATTTTATTATCGCCTCAAGTTCGGCGTTTATTTCATCCTTTTTTGTTTCCTTATATCCGCCAACCTGCGGCCTTTTGTCAATTAGTTCAATTCCATCTTTTCCTTTTTCCACTCTTGCCACAGTCTTATTTGCAATAGCAGAAGCCACGGCAGGCAACCCATAAATCACAAAGTGTTCCCCAAAAAGTATTACTTTTCCGAAACCGGTTCCGGTTGTTTTCACCAAAGAAAATCCCCTTTTCTACCTTTAGGGCGCAAGCTAATTTTATACTATCCGTGCAGCCCGATTAGTATGCTATATGTTGCAAATCCTGTTTTTTCACACGCTTTTGCCACTTTTTGCTGGAGTTCAATTCCAGGGGTTAGCGCAATGACATTGCCTCCGAGGCCCGCTCCGGTAAGTTTTGCCCCATACGCGCCTGAAGATAAACACGCTTTTATAATTTGTTCAATTTCTGTGCTGCTAACATTCATCTCCCGGAGTAATTGTTGATTGGTGTTCATGAGTTCGCCAACCTTTTTCCACTCGCCCTTTTCAATAGCCTCTTTTGCCTCAAGTGAAAGTTTTGCATATTGGTCAAATATTTTTTTGGATTTTTCCTCGTTTTCTCTTTTCTGTGCGGCGACAAAATCTACCGCTTCTCCTGTATCACGGATTATTCCCGTGTCAATTAGCACGGCCTCAACAGGTTTTTTTAGCGCAATTAATTCAATCAGATTTTCAGCTTTCCCGCGGACAAACCAAATAAGCCCCCCGTATGCTGAAACCGTGTTGTCAATGCCGCTTGGATTTGAATGAAACAGTTTTTCGACATCGTATGCGATTTTGTTTACTTTTTCATTGGTAAACCCGAGTTTGAATTTTTTATCAAGGCATTTTGTTATTGAAACCGCCAGTGCTGCCGATGAACCCATGCCCCCTCTAACTGACATGTCGGTTTCAAGCGCAAGCCTGAAATTCCCATTTCCAGTGCCTGTTTCATTGAAAATTATTTGAAGGACCTCATCAAGCCTTTTGCTCTTGTTCTCGCCAAAGCGGATTGTCTCTCCGGTAACAAGGTCGTTTGAGACAATTCCGGATTTATTTTCCATAAAGGTGCAGGTGGTGTTGAGTCCGATTGAGGTTGCAATTCCGGGCAGGCCATATACTACAAAGTGCTCACCGAAAAGAATCGCCTTCCCCCAGCCAATTCCTTTTGCCATAGCCATTAAGTAGGACTTCCCCATAATCATTTTAAACTTAACAAAAAGGCAGGGAGAACGTTTCTGCTGTGGGCTAATTTTTGGCGTTAATTGTTGCTTTTTCTGCAAGAGTTACCAAGGCACTTGCATATTGTTGAAATAATATAAAATTCTGTAAGCCCAAAGAATCTCTTATATTCACAAGTAATGCCGTTTGAACTACTTCGGCATTTTTGTTTGAAAACTGGAAAGGTTTCCCTCTAGCAATTTTTTCTTCTGCCTCTGTTTGCGCGGCTTTAGCCAACTTAACCAACTCTCGATAGTCTTGTTTTTTTGCAATGGCTCCAAATTTTTTTAATCCTATAAGTATATTTCGAGCTTCACTCATTGACACAGGAAATCCGGTGGTTCCAAGTGCAATATAATAATGCGATTTAACCCAAGAATCAATCGCCTTCTTGGCCGCCTCTTTTTTTTCAGCTGGCAAATGAAAGCTATTTATGACTTTATTTATGCCAGTTTCATAATATCTGCGAAATGTGCTTTCAGAACGAGTTCCTGTTTCTACTGTGAGAAAGCCCAAATGTTTTGGTTTTTTGGTATTTCTTTTTTTGCCCATAAAAACTATTCAATTACCTTGAATTTATATCCGTACGCTATCGCGCCCTCGGCATCAGTGTCCGAAATCTTACGGAAAACTTTCTTAACTTTTGCGCCAATTTGCACCTTTTCCTTTTCCGAGTCAACAATTTGTGTGAGAAGCCTCACTTTGTTTGATAACTCAACAATTGCCAAAAAGTACGGCGTTTCATTCTCAAACCCCAAAGGGCCAACTGAAACTTCAGTCCATGAGAGTATTTTTCCATCGCGCGGCATCTCTTTTGCGCTCAGTTTTGCCTTTCTTCCCTGTGTGGGGTCAACTACTCGCGCGGGGAAGAACTCCTGTCCCGTCTGCTCATTGATATTTCCCTCAAGCCTGTAGCGCTCCGGGTATTTTCTCCAATGAAGTGGCAATGAACCTTGGACCATTTTCACACCTTCCTATAAAACAACGATTGCGACCGTTGGGATCGCGTAGTGTCTTCGCTCGTGCTTGACACAACTGCCTTTGCATTCAGTGACATAATCAAACCTTCCTGTACAAATGCACGACCGCAGTGGCGCCTGACCCGCCAACATTATGTGTCAATCCAATTTCTGCGCCTTTTACTTGTCTTTTGCCAGCCATTCCGTTCAATTGCCAATACGCTTCAATTGCCTGTTTTATCCCTGTGGCTCCAACCGGGTGCCCACATGCCTTCAGGCCGCCCGAGGTGTTTGTAGGAATTGTTCCGCCAATTGCAGTGTTCCCCTGCTCTGTAAATTTTCCACCTTCTCCGGGTTTGCAAAATCCAAGTGCTTCAAGCGCCATTAGTTCTGCAATACTAAAACAGTCATGTAATTCTGCAAAACTTACATCTTTAGGTTTCAATCCTGCCTGCTTGTATGCCTGCTCCGCCGCGATTTTTGCAGCAGGTGTTTCAGACAATTTTTTTCTATGGGCAAGTGCTAAAGTGTCCGAAGCCTGCGCAGAAGCAATTATTTCCACTGCCTTATTCGCAACCTTCATTTTCTTTGCAACATCAGTTGCACAAAGTATTACCACGCCAGCCCCATCGCTAATTGGGGAGCAGTCCAGTAATTTCAATGGGGATGCAATATATCCGGATTCCATTACTTGCTCTATTGTAATTTCATTCCTGAACTGCGCATATTCATTGTGCACAGCGTTCTTGTGATTCTTTACTGATACTGCAGCCATCTGTTCTTCGGTTGTTCCAAATTCTTTCATGTGTGCGCGTGCCATCAGGGCATATAGCGCAGGGAATGATGCGCCCATAAAAAGTTCAGTTTCCTGGTCCCCCGCTCCGCCAAGAGCAAAGCCAGCGTCTTCAGTTGAAACTTCAGTCATTTTTTCAATTCCGCCAACAGCAACAACATCATACATCCCGCTAGCAACAGCCATGTAACCTGTGCGCAGTGCAACTCCGCCCGAAGCGCACGCAGCTTCAAGTCTTGTTGCGGGAATTGGATTCAAACCTAATTGATCAGCAATTAATGCGCCGATGTGCTCTTGCCCGATGAACCTTCCAGAAGCCATGCATCCGCCGTAAACTGCCTGGATTTGCTTTCTTTCAAGCCCGGAATCCTGTATAGCTTTTATCCCTGCTTCCGCTATCAGCTCCCTAAAACTCAGATTCCAGTGCTCGCCGAAGCGGGTCAGACCACAACCTATAATAGAGACACTACGCATTTTCGCTCACCTTGTTTTTAACGGAAGAAATTTTATACCCTATTACAAACGCAATAAAAAAACCAATAATCAATAAATCTAGGTTTAGAGTTTCGGAACAAGGATCACCAGAAAAGTATCCTACGCCTGCGCAAGCCCAAGACACCTGCCGATCTGGCACAAAAATAATCAAAATGACTGCAAATAACAACCAAATTATAATGGAAAATATAATTCCCTCTTTCACAAACTTATCCATCTTCATTTTTTCACCAGATTGTCAATTAAGCATGCCAAGAAATAAACCCAAACCAGATGCAATGCATTTGAAAATATCAATAGGACCGCCCCTAAAGTCACGGAAGTTCCCATTATTACAAATCCAAACAAAACTTTAGCCGGCATCAGGGCGTAAAAAAGCCCAAGTACAAGCCACTGCAATATTTGGCTGTCGTTGACCATTGGTGAATGCGAAAATCCGAGAAGAAAGTAATCTGCGAACTCTATAAGTAGGAACAACGAAAAAAAAACGCATATTTTGTTCCAGCTCGGCTCAAAAAACTTTTTCGAATTCATCCTCATTCACCCAAGCTCTTGATTTTCTTTCTATGTATCACATACTGCGAGTAATCAACATATTCCTTTTCCTTGATTGCCTCAAACACCGGAACTTTTGCCCTGCGTTTTTCAATGTTTTTTGTTGCAGTGATGATAAACGAGTCTGAGCCCGCTCCGGAGCCGTATGATGTAACCAAAATCTTGTCCCCCGGTTTTGCAACATCAAGAACCGATGCCAACCCGACCATCGAAGCCCCTGAATAAGTGTTTCCGATGTAAGGCGTGAGCATTCCCTGCCTGATTTTCGATTCATCAAATCCGAGTATTTTTGCAGCACGCTGCGGGAATTTTCCATTGGGCTGGTGGAATACTGCATAAGCGAAATCCTTTGGCTCCATTCCGGCCTTTTTCATCATGTTCTTTGACGCGCTAATAACATGTCTAAAATATGCAGGTTCGCCAGTGAACCTTCCTGCGTGGCGCGGGAATTCCGCGTGCTGGCGGCGCCAAAAATCAGGGGTATCAGTTGTAAATGAATAAGTGTCATCAATTTCGGCAATTATTTCCTCTTTTTTTGAGCCGACAATAAAAGCCGCTCCGCCGCTCCCTGCGGTAAATTCGAGTGCGTCCCCTGGCTTTCCTTGCGCAGTATCAGCGCCAACTGCAAGGCCGTAGCGAATCATTCCCGCTTTTGCAAATCCATAAACAATCTGCAGTCCCGCAGTTCCGGCTTTGCATGCAAATTCGAGGTCCGCGCACATGTAATCCTGCCCGACATTAAGGGCTTCGCCAACAATTGAAGAAGTGGTTTTCACGGCATACGGGTGCGATTCCGAGCCGATATAAATTGCATCAATTTCCTTTGCATCAATTTTTGCAACTTCAAGCGCAAGCCTTGAGGCCTCAACCGAAATTGTGGAAGTGTCCTCATCCCAAAAACACA
>CAZEBH010000007.1:0-26058 GCA_964510425.1 uncultured archaeon
CTCACTTCTCAAAAGAATACTTCAAAAATCAGTAGAAACTGGCGAAGTCAGGTTATAAAATCCGGAGAATCGATTGAAGTTATTGAAAAGTCATTCAATGAATCGGTCAATAGCCAGTTAACTGAATTATTAAGCAACAGTTCTTTTTGACCTATTCCACCAAAATTAAATGGAACAAAAATTGTTTTGGTGCTTCTGCCTAATTCCTCAAAAATAACTATTGCAGATGTGGAATCGTTCCAATCCGCAAGTGATGCCCCGCCATTAACTGCCTCTAAAGAATCCGAGTAAGGGGAAACTATAGTATTCAAATCCATGTATGAAATTCCCAGGGTAACTGGATGCCTTGCCTTTACATATATAGGAATGGTTTCACTGGCGTTCTGCGCATCAAAAGCATAGGCAGATTTCTCTTCGGAAAGCTTTGCATGCGCCACATTAAACATGAAATTGTCATCAATATGCGATGAGGCAATTTCGGAGCCTTCCAATAAGAGTTTTCCTTTTGTTTTAACATATTGCACAAGCTCATTTGCATCAGTTTCAGAAATGTTGGAAACACTGCCGCCTTCGCTCCAAACTACAACATCAAAGTTGCGCATATATTCCGCACTTGGCGTTCCAGATTGGCTTTTCTTCCACTTAGCCTGGCAGAATCCATTTGCAAGAGAACTGGAGATATAATCTTCCTCTGAAACCACAAGCAACTTATTTCCATCACACACGTTTGTGGTGAATGTGTTAGAATCTGCCATGGTGCAATTTGAGTATTCATCACAAAACCTCGCATTGAAATTATATGTTTTTATTTCATTTGTGCCGCCGAAAGTGCCGACAAACGCTTTTTCTTTTCCAGAATCAGGCAGCCGCCTCATTGCAATAGGATAACTGTCAACAAATAAAGTTGCATTGGTTATTTCGCTATCATCTCGCACTTGTATTTGCACATTGAATGGGCTGCCTTTTAGTATAGAACTTTCAAACTCAACACTGGTAATTTCAGGGACTTTGTTATCTGATAAAATCAAATTTACATCTGATTCAGCAGTATTCCCTTCATAAGTAGCGTCAATATGCAAAACAACATTTCCTGGAAATTCAAACCTGTGAATAGCTTCGAATGTATAAGAACTGTTAGCAAGAACTTGCACAGAATTAAAGTCTATAATCTCAAAATTGCCGTTAGAGTATGACAACAAACCAACACTGCTCACATCCAAAGGATAACTAGCGGAGTTTCTGAAAACAACTGCCACAGGATACTCCTCACCAACATAAACTTGCAATGGGACTACGACAGATTCGATAGAACCAACTGGAGGAGTTACAACATTAAAAGTTATTCCACTGCTATTTTCAACTCTGTTCCCATAATGCAATTTTGCAACTGCGAAATATTCACCCGCAGGACGCAAAAGACTCTTTTGGAGAACAAAATTTGTATCAGAATTTGCTGCTACTGGCGCATTTTCAAGCATTAAGACATCAGTTATTTCAGAATTTAGCAGAATGTCCACTTCAACGAGCGCATTTAAATCAGCATTTGAATTATTTGAAAGTGTAACTGTAAATTCTGCATTCGATGCCTTCTGAACGGTATGGTTAGCAATAGTGAAATTTGAAATGTCAAGTGAATCAGCAACAAAAACAGTGATATTCAAATCAGATTGATGTATTATTGCCTGAGATTCCATGAAACTGGTTTTAATGGTAAATTCTCCAACAGAATCCGGAATCCACGAAATATTAAAATCCTTAATTTCATTGCTTTGCACATCATGCGTTTTAGAAAGCTCTGCAATCAAAGTATTGGTCGAATCAAATATTTGAATAATAGCAGTAGCCTCAGTCGATATATTATTAGTATTTTTATAGGATAAAACAATATTGTTTTCCTGATTAACAATAAATTCCGCGGGAAAACTCTCTAAAACATTCACAAGATTAAACTCTTTGGAGTATGCGGTGGTGTTTCCTGAATCATCAATCGCGATGATTTCAACAATATATTTTCCGGCAGTGCGCGGATCGTTTGAAAAATGATAATATAATAATCTCCACATACCGTCCCCGGAAAGCAGCAAAGGTTGCGTGGTTGTAACGCCGAGAGGATCTCTCACTTTGAAAGATACAGAAACCACCGAAGAATCATCCACTGCATGCACTACAATGTCGCTGATTTGTCCCCTGAAAACTATTGGCGGGACATTTACCGATAAAATAACTGGGTTTGTAGTGGTAGTTGTAAGCAGATTAATTGTTATTGTTTTGATTCCGGCATTGGTATTGATATCTATTTGGCCCGCAAAAGTACCTATTGGCAAGGATGCTCCATTTACAGATAGGTTAATGTCTGCAGAACTGGCTGGCGAAATATTGTTTGAACCCAAAACAAAATCTATATCACTTGTAGCGGTTGCATTGTATATTGAAAGGTTTTTTGTCCCGGCATTAGTAATGGTAACTGTTTTTCTGAACACCTGACTTTGGTCAACCGTGCCAACAATATTTGTTTCAGAAAGCAACGGGTTTGGCGCAAACATTTTCTCAAGGTTTATTCTTCCCGAACCAAATCTAACATCCTTGCCCTCAACACCCAAATCAAGGGCATTCAATTCAAACAATTTCTTGATTTGCGAGTGTGACAGACCTGAATTAGAACTAAGGAGCAATGCCGCCGCCCCACTCACATGTGGCGCTGCCATGCTGGTTCCACTTGAAATTAAATAACTGCGACCAGGATACGATGAAGAGATTGATGAACCTGGGGCGGTTATATCCGGCTTTATGCCAACACCCGGAATATTTTCCCCACTTGAATAGCCAGCATAATTGTTGCTCTTGTCAACCGACCCCACGCTTATCGCTTCTGGGCTGTTTCCCGGAGTAGTTACACCAACATAAGTTCCACAATCTTTGCTTGGTGTTTCGCCGCAATTTCCTGAAGCAATCACAAATACAACGCCCTTATTAATCGCATTTCTTATTGTTTGGTAAAAAGGATTCGACGCATTGTAGCCTTCGGGTCCGCCCAAAGACATGTTGATTACATTGGCCCCATCATTGGTCAAAGAGTTATTGTCAGGATCCACTGCCCAATTTATCCCCGCAATTATTCCACTATAGGATCCAGTTCCGGAATCATCCAAAACTTTGCCATTGTATAAAATAGCCCCTGGAGCAACTCCGCTATAACCCCCATTGAAATCCTTTGTACCCGCTATAATTCCAGCAACATGGGTTCCGTGTCCCTTTAGGTCAGTTGCTGACGGCGCACCGGTAAAATTTCTCTCCAAAACAACCTTACCAAGCAACATTGGGTGGGTTTGCTCGATTCCAGTGTCCAATACCGCAACCTTAATTCCCTGACCAGTGTAACCAGTATTCCAACCAGAAGGGGCATTTATTTGTGGAACACTTTGATTAAGCAACGCGTGAACTTCCAAATCAGGCCACAAACTTAATACAGTATCACTATCAGCAACACTAATCAATTTTGACCTGTTAATTGTTGCAACAACAATTCCGCCAACTTCAAAAGATTCCTCAATCTCCCCGCCATTTTTTACAATTATACCTTCAACCTCTGAAAGAGTATTTTCATTTACAGAGGTCACAATAACTCTAAGACGCTCTTGCACGCCAACTCCAGCAGACCTAGCGGCACTAGGCACCACAAGTAAAGATGGGTGAATTTTGGATATTGGATCAGGTTTTGGCTTTGGATAAATTATTTGCATGACCCACTCTTTTTCTGCAAAAGCTTTCCCATCACTCACGGCAACTTTAATTTTGACAAAATTACCATCATAATCATTTGAATCAAACAAGAACGATTGTCCACTAAACATGTTCAGATTATTCACAAACCACTCCGCACTGAGCTCTTCATCATCAGCATCAGTTGCAATAAAAGAAAACCCGATTGATTCCCCTTTCAATATTTGCATGTCCCCTTCAGGGTAAAAAATGTTTATTACGGGAGGAGAGTTCTCACCGCTTGCAATATTATTCGAAACTCCGTCATTTGGATTTTGTGGCGCTCCGCCAGAACCACCACTGGACCCTCTACGCAAAGAAGAAACAATATCCCCTCCCCCAGTGGATTTCCAATCAGCACCCTGCAACTCCAGCTTCTTTCTCTTCTCCAAAACAGGCTCAACCTTGGCCTGCTGGAACAAACCCAAATCAGAAAAACACTTGCCCAAAAACTGCTCAGACTCTGGGCAATTGAGACCGTTTGAGTTTGCGTCTTTGGATTCTAAAGAGTCTTGCAATGTAACAAAACCAGCAGGAACTAAAGCAGCATTTCTATCAATGAATAAAAATGCCAAGGCTGAAACTAACACAATTGCCGAAATGGCAAAAATTATTTTTTTGTTATCCATACTTGTTCACAACCAGCCAGCCAGACAATTTTGACTATTCGAGTTATTACCATCGGCAGAATCAATGACAATGTTATATGCAGAATCTTTTCTGAACAATTCCGCTTCCAAAATCCATTCCTTGCACCAATTTCCATTTGAAATGTAAATTGTATGATACGGTTGTTCCTGTATTTTGTTGCGAGAGAATGAAACAATACAAGTGGAATAATTATCCGCGCAATCCCATGAAAGTATGCTCCCGACATAATACTTGTCAATCGTCACATTTGCCCCGGTTAAACTCTCAGAATTCCCTTTAATCCGCAAATCCATCCACTCGACAGCATTATTTTCCGGTGAATTTTCTTGTGGCACTGGCAAAATTGAAATAAATAAAACCGCAACAAAACTCAATAATACGGTAGACAATACCACCAACCCTATTGCTTTCTTAACATCAAAATTTGCTGCATTTTCTTTGACCACATAAGTACCCACAATCTTGTCATGCAAACTCTGTTTTTCTTTGTCGAATACAATCAAAAGGAATGCTAAAAACAAGGGAAAAAAACTTAGGATTTGTATTATAAGATACCGCAGGAATGCCTTTAGATATCCAATGTGATTACCATTCTTATCAACAACTTTTATTTTCATTACAGATTTACCTAAAGTCTGCCCACCATTGCAAATAAAATAAGTGAAATAAAATACTGGGATTGCAAACCAGAAAATGAAAAAAAACAATACGCCTATACCAAATACCGAATATTGTCCTGTAAAGGAAACTATAAGCGGTCTTGCAATCCAAAAAATCAATACAACCAGAATACTCAAAATTATAGCCACAACAAAAAGCAAAACTGAATCTATTATGTGCGATAAAATCCTCTCTGCAAGGCCAGCATGTTCGGAAGCAGTCATTTTTTCACCTTACTTTGTTTCAAACCTAAAAATTCAGAAATTTTATCTTCTTGTGCATACTGATCAAACATATCCATTTCAGTTTCGGTGGGATTTTTTATTTTTTTGAATTCTTCTGATTGTAAACCAGTCAACCCCGTTAGGTAACTGGACTGGACAAATATCCCGCCGTCAGATAGTTCTTCAATTTTATAAGCAGGCACTGCTAACAATTTTTCTTTGCCAATTTTTTTCACCAATTCAGGGCTGAAAAAAGTCAGCCAGCCGATGAAAACATCTTGGATAGGATGTTTCTTCCCCATATCATCTTCATTTGTTGCAACGGCAAACTCGGGTTTTGTGTAATTATAAACAAGTTTTGCAGACATAATGAACGAATTGACCCTTTCTTCAAGTGAGCCTTCATAACCATCTTTATTATCCAGCTGACTCCAAGATCCTGCAGACATCAAAACTCCTTTATCGAAAAAGAAATAGATACCTGCACCTGCTTCAACGAGCAAGAAATTCCTTTTATTTTCCAGAAGTTTTACATTTTTTCCTTCATTTAGTAGCTTTTTATATAGTTTTGGCAACGCCTCTCTCGGGTCTTTGGAGCACTTTACAAAATTTACCATAAAACCCACACTCATGGCAAAGCCCCCGCTCGGTAAACTTTTACCCCTAGGCCTTCTGCATAATCTTTGTACGCTTGTGGAATTGTATCCCGGTAAACTAACCAGATCTCATCAATGCCTTGAGATGCCGCAAACTCGTTATATGTTTTCAACTGTTTTTGCAGTCGTTCGATGTCAGAAGCGTAAGTCGCATCATCAATTCCTTCTTTTATCTCCGCGGCCACTTTTTTGCCATTGGCCCTAAATATAGAATCAATCTGGCCAATTGACCCTCCTTGGCCAAGTTTTCGGTTCACTTCCAATAATTGATATCCTTTATCTTTGAATACTTTACTGACCGCAACTTCATAATTTATTCCAGATCGTGCACGCAATATTACCTCTTCTTCCCATTTATCAAAACCAATTAGGTTTAGAGGCTTGAGCTCATTCAAATTTTTCATTATCGGTTCCACTTCGTGGCTAGAAAATTTTGTTGCCAATCTTTCTACTGACCCTGTGCCATACTTTTCATACATTTTTGCATAGTATTTTACCGCATCTTCAGATGCCCATTCGGCAAGTGCTTTTCTGCCAAATTCGGAATTGAGCAATTTGCTCATTGCCCTATCAGCACTTTCCGCACCTAACTGAGAAATGAGATTTTGCATTACTCTCTCTCCTTTTGCAGCCACTTCTTCTGCTCTGGAACCGAGGGCGTATAGCCAGTTGTCTGCATCGCTTGTTTTTGCAAAGAGTTTTGGAAGACTGGCGGCAAAATCCTGCGCTGTGGATATTGTCCACTTTTCAAATATCTTGACTTTGAAGTCACTAAGTATCATTGCCGTTGCTGAACCGAATTTGTCGAATATCCTGCTGAAAGCCTTGTAGGCATCTCCAATCAATTTAGTAGTTTGTTTCACCACTTTTATGCTTTTGATTACATTGCCAACACCTTTCAACAGGAACACCTGTTCTATTACATAACCTGATACAAACCCTTGCAAGAATCCAGTCTGGAATGCTGCGTAGTTTGGAGTTTCTTGATTATAATTGTTCCATTTTGTACCTTCTTTCAAAATATCAAACGTCGCTTCCTCCGTGGCATTGCCCACCTGCCCAAGTAGTGCAGAAAAGTCGGTACTTCTAATGTACTCCCATGTTTGCGAAATTACTCCTGGAACTTCTTTATAGTTTTGAGCAGCCCAAATTATGCCTTTAATGACATTCATCACAAATGTTGCGTCATCTTTTAACCCAGCCACACCGCCACTGGCTAAACCTATGAATAAGCCCTGGCAATTGGAAGCGTATTGGGTCACATTCAGATTTCCCGCAGAATCTGAAAATATTATTACCATAGTATTATCGTCTGTCATGAAACCTTCAATGTCTTCATTCTGAGAAACCAACTCTTTGATGGACATTGTTCGTACTTTCACTTCCTGAACCGAAATACCAGTATTATGGAGAGCATTCTCCAAATTGTCTTCATGCAAACTCATTGCAGAAAGCTGCGCATAGTTCATTCCTTTTAGATTTTGCACGAGTTTTTGTTTTTGCTCTTCTGAGGATACGCTAAGATTAATCGAAACAGGGTTGAGGCAGGCATTGGTTAGAGAATATTGCAAGATAACAGTTGGAGGGGTGCTTAATGGAGAGCGGATATCACTGCCGATTAGCCTTTCCTTGCTATTTGTAAAACCATCACCATCGGCATCAATATCACAATTGCAGCTAAAATCAAGATTGTTGATTCCTTCGTGGAAAGAGCCTGATGCGGAACTACAAAAAGTAGTGTCAGGGCACTTCAAATCAAACCGGTGATTGCCGGTTGTTATATTCACGTTTCTTTTTCCGGCAGAAGAAGTTTCTCCTTCAAGAACGCCATCCGCATAAACTATTGCCCCAGACAATGGAGAACTATCAGTGTTTTTTGCGTTCACAACAACCGTTGCCAAGTTCTGCCCCACCGCAATGCTCTTGGTGGTTGAGGCACTGGTGTAAGTGCTTTTTCCTGCATTAATCGTGAATGTTTTTGTCCCAGTTTTTGTCGCAGTAGTATTGTAAGTATATCTTCCGTTTACAGTTGTTCGCGTGACATTATAACCCAAAAATGGATCATAAATTGTAAGAGTTGCTCCATCAATCAAAACCCCTGAACCATCCTGCACAGTAATATCCAAGGATATTGAATCATTCAATGAGTATGAGGAATTGCTTGAAGCACTTATTGAAAGGTTCTTGTTAGGAACACAAACCTGGCAGGTGAAATTGAGCGGATCCTCATCGCCGTCAGAGTTTATTGTTGTCGATTTTGTATCACAGTATATTCCATTCGAACAGTAAATTGCAACGCTGTGGCTCTGGCCGCATGAAACATCAGAAGTGGATTGTGAATTGGACCCCGAGGAATCAGTATCTGCCCTGTAAGAGCCATCCAAATAAACTTTCGCGCCGCTAATGCCGTTTGAAGAAATATCTTTTACACTTACATTAATCCTGCCGCCGCAAGTAGTAATATTGCAACTTGTTGGCATTGATGGATTTGTTGAATTCGATGCCAAGGAGCTTCCGCCGCCGATGCAATTGCCGCTAAGCTGCGCTTCTGCGCGATATGTTCCAGCTTTCCAGCCGCCGCTTGGAACATCCCAAGGAACAGTCCAAGTGTTTAAAGTGTGCGCGGTAGCAGAGTAGGAGTTGGATTTTGCTTGCACTTGGTTTCCATTCGGGTCGTATAGGTAAAAGTTTGCATTGTATGGCAGAGTTCTTGTCCCGTTGTTAATAAATTCGTGTTTTGTAATTATTTTTTCACTGCATAGATTCTGTTGGCTAACCCATGCTGTGCTAGATGTCATATGGCATGTTGGATCCACTATTGGATACGCATATGAGTAAAGGGTTTTAGGCGTGCCATCTGAGCATGTTCCGGTAGCGGTCAATTTTCTTGTGTAAGTGCCTGTTTTTTCCCAACCACCTGTCGGAGAAGTTGCATTTATTCCCCAGGGGAAATAATAACCAGAATCAAGTGTATTATTGGAAAAGGTACCATTCGACACTTCATTTCCGCTTGGATCAAACAATTGGGAATAAACATCATAAGTGAATTTCAAATCTCCACTGTTAGTCAGATTATGGTTCTCAGTCCCTGTTGTCTCATAAGACTTGAAAGAACTTTTAGTCGGATTCCCATCATCAAACGCAATATCACATTTAGGGCACGGACCAGTTGGAACATAAGGATAAGCATAGCTGTATGCAATTTTGTTTCGGCCATCAGTAAATGTTCCATCCGCCCAGCTTTTTACAGTGTAAGTTCCGCTTTTGGGCCAGCCAGAGCTGCCTGGAGTAAATGTAAAAGTCGAATTAACAGAACTATTTGGTGAAAGAGAGCGATCAGGTTTGTTTGCAGAAGCGATGACATTGTTGTTCGGATCCCTCAACTCATAATAGAGAGTATAATTGAATGTGTAAGTATTGCTGGTGTTTTCAAAGCGGTGGTTTTCCGTTACAATATTTTCACTGCATGCATATGAGGATTTCGTGGAAGTTCCATCATACCCGTTTATAGTTCCTGGAATCGGGCAAGGTGCAGTCGGGACATTTGGGTTTGCAAAGGCATTGGCTGAGGAAATACCTCCATTAGAACAAAAAGCCATGAAAGCTGACTTGATTGTATAATTGCCTGATTCGCTCCACCCTGAATTTAATGGAGTATATCCTCCTGTTGTCCAGTTAGCTGTAGTATTGCTTGAAAGCGAATTGCTTAATGTCTGACCTTCAGCGGCAAAATTATTTGATGGATAATGGAGAGATTCAAAGTAGTGATAGCTTATTGTTGAACTATTGTTGTTTGTAAATCTCTGGTTTTGAGCCTGGACAGTCTCGTTACATGCATAGGATGATTTTGTCGGGTTGCCATTAATCCCGCTGACAGTACAAGCCGCATTATAACCAGCTACTATAAAATATGGGGCATTTGAACTGTATGCTGAATTATATCCATAAACTTTTACATAAAAGTCGCCGCTGACGGATGCATTACACACTTCTGTGGAGCCACTACTGGCATTACATCTTGTCACGAAACTACTGCAACTATCCCAAATCTCAATATCATAATCTTTTCCGACAGGAGGAATCATTACGACCCTTAAAAGAAAACTTTGTGCCTTGGAGCCGGAGTACCAGTCAACGTCTCCACTGGAGTCAATATAACTCTTGTAATAGTATGTTCCGAGCTGATTACTGGAAGTTGAAGAGCAAGAATCATCTGAATTATCACCAAGGGGGCCAACTTCGTTAATGTTATTTGAAATGTTTGTGTCAAAAAAACTTGCCAATGGAGATTCAAATGCAACGGGTTTTTTCTCAACACCGTTATCATCTGAAGAAACATCAGAAGAAGAAACCTGTTTCAGAGGATTATTTGACGTGTCGTTTGGTGTAAAGATAAAATTTTCAAAAACAGAATTATTTTCATCTGAATGAACCGGCAAGGCAGAAGTTTGGATACTTGCAAGCGCATTTGGAATTATTTCAGAAGACACATTGGAAGTCATCTGTATAGGCGAGATTGTTCCAGAGATACTCTCAATGATTGGCATAGCGAATGAAACACTGGCTAGAATTAAAAGCAGACTTGCAATTGTTAAAAGTTTAGTTTTTTGCGAATACAATTTTTATCCCACCAGAAAGCTCCACCAAGGTTTTTCAACCGAAACAATCTCACCAGTCTGCACGTCAATTTTCGCAACTGTGTTCATTTCAACCTGGATAATACCTAAAATTTTTCTTATTTGTTTTCCTTCCACAATATACATGGGCTTTTCTTTGGCGTCGATTTGAACGCTTTCTATTGATTGCGCACCAGTTGCTTTGATTGCATTTTCTGTTGCCGTATTAGGGGCAATCTGAATTAGTTTCCCATCAATTCGTAAATAATCTTGAGATATTTCTACTTCGCCACTTGTAGTAGCCACAACATCTTTACTGGTAACTCTAATTTCGTTTTTTTCCACGGATTTTTCAATTCTGGCAATTGTATCGCCAAGGTTAACATCAATTGAGATGTTTTTCAAATTGTTTGAATCCTCAGATGACATTGTAAACCCATTTGTGTCAAGAGTAATACCTGAACTTCTAATGGTAATTTTTCCTGCCTTCTCACAATTCGTGGCTTTACAAGCAAGCATTTCATCTAGGGATTGCCAACGCCTTATTTCACCATTTTGTGACTCTGACACACTTTCAGGGTTTTGGGTTTGCTGGTATTGTGGAACAAAACCATAAGCCCCCTGCAAAGTATATGATTCTATAGGAGTGCCATCTTCATGATATTCTTCTGGTGAAGAGCTTGGTGAAGAATTAGCTAAAACTTTTTTATTAGAATAAATTTCGTAATAATTTGGCACCAATTCAGTAGTGGTTATGCTTGTCTGCCCACCTTCAATTTTCTTGGCAGGAACGGTTGTCTTTTTTTCTGTCTTTTTATTTTCTTCAGCCACTTGTTCACGATTGTAAGACCCTTGCACTGGAAAAGAAATCGAAGAGTTTTCTTCCAAAACTAAATTTAGACCATCTTTATTCTGCGGAATAGAATTTATCTCGTCAATAGGGAGAATGCTAACACGATTATCTGGATAAGGCTCACCCGCAAAAGAAAAATTAGCCACTGAAATAAACCCTAACAAAACTACCAGCATTTTTAGTTTAACCACCACAACACCCCACCCCTAACCTGCCTCGTCAACACTTGGATTATATTCTTCAATTGAATTATTTGCGGCTATGTTATTTTCAAGTAAACTCTTGGTAGCCAACTGGCCATTGTGCGTACCCACAATAATTATCGTCTTGCCCACAAGCGGATGATCTGAACTTGGGGTGCACGGTATGCCGGCATCAGTTAGAATTTGTGTCAGCTTACTTGCATTCACCTCATCAATATCCTCCGACTTATCCAACCGCTCATTATACTCCTGAAAAGTAGACCAAGGCCTAACAACATCAGGAGCAGCAAAAGCACCCTGTAAAAATAGGGGCAAAACCACGCCTAAGAAAAAAAACCTTTCCAACCCAAAAACCACCCAAATGATAAAAGAACTCCAACCTGAGCGTTAATATGCCTGCGGTTGAACACAAATCAACCAAAAGGTTAATCAAAAAAATGCATGCCAAAAGTAAGCAAAAAACACTAAAATGACGTCCTTCCACCCTAAAGGGCTATAGTCATCATGCAGTTTTGGCAGAGCCCTTAACACATTAGCAAATAAAGCCAGAGCGGAATGCTGATTACTTTGCTCTTTTCATCAAAATGGAAAGATTTTTTTGTCAAGAGTATTCCAAAAGGGCTGCTGTGTTCCTGAATAAAGGCTTTGAGCCCTTGTGTATCTTCTGATTTTATTTGTTCTGAGTATTTTGATTCTATCGGAATGGTTTTTTTGGATATTTCGATTATTATATCCACTTCTTTTTTGTCAAATTTCCAAAAAAATGTTTCAGGTTTATGCTCTTTATCCACATTAAATTTTAGCCTTAAAGTGTGGTCTTGTGCAGCGGTTTCAGCGAGGTGCCCTAACAGAGTGGTGTTGTTTATTTCATCCTCTGTTACTCCGAGAACGGAGTTTCTTAATCCTATATCGCCTACATATATTTTTTTTATGTCGTTGCCTATTTTGAGTTTATTTTTTTTGTACGGCCGCATTATTTTTACGAGGTGAGTTTCTTGCAATTGTGATAAATATTCGTTAAGTGCTGTTTTTGATATGCCTAATTGGCCGCACAAAGTTGAAAGGTTAACTTGTTGTGCTGTTGTTGTTGCGAGAAATGTGTATAATGCTTTTATTTTATCCGGATTTCTGGAATTGAACACCCTTATCATGTCGTAGCTTATTATTGCATCAAAGTAAGCTTCCCTCATTATTTTTGAGGCTTCCGCCCAGGATGTGTTCTTATCATAAAATTCAGGGTATCCTCCTCTAAGAAGATATTTGTTGAGTGTAAGTTGTAGGAGAGTTTCTCCTTCAGAACCTACTTGAACGTAAACAGATTGCAGCGCATCCGCAAATGGCTTCGGATCATTTTGTTTTATTGCTGTAAGAAAATAAGTCCTTAGAACCATCTTGCTTAATTGGTCAAGTAATTTATCTGTCTTTGGATCGTTAGCTATCCTAACAACATCACTAAATTTTAGGGGCAGCATTATGATCAGATTATGCCTTCCAACTAATGACTCTGAACTTTTTGCAAAGAGTGCAGGAGTTGAAGAGCCGGTAATGAAGAATTTCATTTTGTATTTTTTATCGAAATATTCCTTTACTTGCAGAGCCCAGTCCAAGTTTCTGCTTGCTTCATCAAGGAAAATGTAAATTGGCTTGCTTAGCGATTCTAAAGGCTCTTTCAAAATGGCCTCTTCAAATATTTGCAGTGAGTCTTTTATCGGATTTTTTACCATGCTAAAAAACGGCCTTTCCAATGATAGAAATATTATCCGGTTAGGGGAAATTTTTTTGGTGCCTATAAGAAAATCAATGAGCTGATACAGAACTGTAGATTTTCCAATTCTTCTAGGCCCTACTACAATATTTGGATAATCGCCATCAATGAGATTTCTATAGGAGAAAAAGTCCGCTCTTTTAAATTTCCTGACTAATTCAGGTGGTGCCTGACCATCTGACCACCATTTGTTTTCCTTTTGGAGCTCCCTTAGCAATGATAACTGATTTCCATCCATAATACTAACTTGCGCTAGAACCATTTATATAGTTGTCTTTTATAAAATACAACTTTAGTATAATGTTTATCTTTATAAAATATAATAAAAATGATATCAAAGACACTTAAATGCAAATCTATCATGTAATATATTACACAATAATGCAGGTTATCATGTAATACAATAAACAATAATAAGATGGAAAAAATGAAACAATTCGATAAAAATGCGGAAGGGTAGCGTCAGGATTTGCCACCGGCCATTTAATCGTTCTTACAGCCGAACAACCACCCTGAACGGCTTTCCCTTTATTTTTGATAGTTTTTTCTTTTTTACCAATTGGCTGATTTTATTCCTTATTGTGAGTTCGGGAAAATCAATTTTTTGCATTATTTCCTTTACGGTTACAGGTTTTTTTGCTAGGTACAAAACGCTTCTTTCAAGGCAGAGTTCTACGAGTTTTTCTTTTATCCCGAAAACTATTTTCTCCTTTTCTTCAAGAACTTCGATTGTCACAAGAACATCAAGGCAAAATAGCCCCTCACTTTTCTCATGCTGTTTATCCAGCTCCTCAAGAAAATAGTTCCAGTCGGGTTTTTGCCCACGTATTATTGCCGTGATGTCGTCAAGATCGCCATCGCGGTCAGTTATTGCCTTGAAGAGGATTATATCTTCGGGCCGCAAAAATTTTACGGAGAGGTGCCCGTATTTGCGCTCGAGCGAGCGGTCGGCCATGCTCTCAGTTAGAATGAGGGCGTTGCATACAACTTCCGTGAAAATGTCCACCCTTGGTTTTCCCTCGCAGACAAGTATTGCGCTAGGGTTCATTTTCCTGTATGCCGATTCTATATTTGCAAGCGGGTTAAAGCCGATTTTTTTCAGAACCGAAGTTATGGCAGCAAAATCCTTTTCATTTTTTACAACTAGGTCAATGTCCTTTGTCGAAACTTTTATCCCCTGCAATGCCATGTTGCAGCCGCCAATCAGGAAAACTTCCAGGGGCTTTGCAGCGTGACCCCCAATTTCTCTAAGAAGAGCGTCAAGCTCCTGTGCGGAAAATTTTTGTTTTGATTTGTTTTTCACGCCGTATAATTCGGCAATTGCCGCAAACTCTTTCCACGGCAAGAAATTGTCTTTTTCCTGGACTTGCCTATGGTCAAGATAGGCAATGCAGTCAAACAACAATGCCATGGCCTTGAATTCGCGCGCTAATTCCACGATTTTGCGCAGTTCCATCGCACCATTGTTTTTTTCATAAAAAACCAGGCACATTGCAATATCTTTTCTAGAAGCGCTTGCAGCAAGTGCATGCACAAAAACTTCTTCAATACTGGGTTCGTGTGCAGGTTCGATATAAAAGTCATTTATGGTGCCGTATTCGACACCGTATTCGGCAAATCTGGAAAATCCCGTAAGCGCCCCTTTTGCATCTGCATTGAGCGGAACTTTCTTGAGCCTTGAGAGGTTTGAAAAAATTATTGTGGCGTACGGCTCCGCCCCCGCAAGCTCGGCTATTTTTTTCATTTCCATGACAAACTTTTTCACACCCTCATTTAAAACAAGTTTTTCTCCGCTCAAATAAACCGCCCCAACACCCTTTAATTTTTTTAGAAGCCTGCCAATCTGCACTTGTGAAAGGCCTGTATCCACAGAAAGTTGCGTTAATTTCTTTGGTTCATTGAGCGCCATCAACACTTTTTCCATGCTGTCCAAAAACAGGTTTTGCATGGAAAATTTTGAGCTTAATATGAGAAGTTGCTGACCTGCCGGGTTTTTTGCAATTCTTAGCGCTCTTTTGTTCCTTTCAACCAGTTTTTTTTCTTCAAGCTCTTTGACAGCCCTTGAAGCGGCTGACGTGCTTGCCCCTATTTTTTTAGCCAACTGACCCACGGTAAGGGCATCTGCTTCTGAAAGCGCATTTAATGCTTTAATAGAAAACAACTTCATGAATATCATATTAAGCAAAACATATATAAACAATTGCTTGAAATGATATTAAAATGCTTAATTATTGAATCCCCTTCAAGGCTCCGAGTCCTCTCTTCCGCCTCATGGCAGCACTTCTTGCCCGCCCTCATAGCCCTCTTCAATTGCGGTTTGTGAAGTTGGCGTTTACTGGGCAATATTTTCAGCTACATTTTTTTCCGATGCGGGTGGCTTAATCTTCTCCAGCTCCGCGGGAACCTTTTTCTGCAAAACATCTGGTTGTGCTTCAGCGCGGGTTGGCGGCCGCCCGGTGGTAGTTGGAGCCTCGAACTTTTGCAGCTGCTCGTTGTAGAGCTGCATAACTTCCTCTGCTAAAAGAGGCCTGTTATAGAGCATTATCTCATCAAGAGAGCCCTTAAACATTTTATAGAGTTGCGGCGGATAATTTGTTCCAATCCACAATGGATTGTTTCTAACAGGAATAGTGCTTCCAGTATAATAATCCACAATTGGACATTCCTGCCCCCCTACTTTTTTGCCGTCAATATACCACGGCATCTTTAAGCCAGCACGCACCTGCACAACATGGTGCCAGTTGTAATCATGCGCAAGCTTTCCGAACTCAGGCTCGCAACTCCATGTTGAACCATCATCACTAGTACCTGAATTCCAGGATTTGAAAGTATCACCATAGCGGAAATCAATGTAATATTCATTTGTCGCATTCAAACCCTTTCTTATTATACTGCCAGTTGAATCGTAATTTACCCCCCTGCCAATTGCATAGACACTATTTAGGTCCCTGCGAATCCAGAATGATATTGTGCTCTGCCCGACACGCAGTGAGTTGCTGTCCGGAGCCTCGATGTAACCATCGATTCCGTTGAAGCGCGCGACATTGTTGCCACTGGAAAGTTCCTCAAGACTAACACCGTTATGCGCAACGCCGTTATTTCGATTCACTGAACTGTCCTGAAAACCGCCCTCGAAGCAGTAATATGCGGCAAGTCCGTCTGCAATACCAGTGCTGCAATCGCGGGGCGGTTTCTCACGCACTGTTATGCCGGATATTTGTTTCACTTTCTGGAGCCCGTCACTTACAGATGCAGTAAACTCATCTTTCCCGATGTTGTAATACCTGGTATTGAAGCTGAATTTTGCCGGGCTGGTGGCAGGGACTGAATCTGTGATGCACGTTTCCGTGGTTAACCCATTATAGTCTTGCGGCATTTGCTCTTTTGTGCACCACTCAACACTCAAATTGTTGCTGTCAAGGTCG
The DNA here is from genome assembly GCA_964510425.1 of uncultured archaeon. Classification (GTDB taxonomy): domain Archaea; phylum Iainarchaeota; class Iainarchaeia; order Iainarchaeales; family Iainarchaeaceae; genus UBA10205. Next base: position 16,813 of record CAZEBH010000007.1, read on the forward strand.
CGAAACCATACGGTAAATTCTATTATATCGCCCTTCTCGACAGTTACCCATTCATCTGGCGGCATAAAATAATCAATTACGGGTGCCTTGGCATTGCTTGTGTAAAATCTTACCCCTACAGAATTTTTATCGCCAAACCGGCTTGTGCAGCTTAGGCTTATTGCCTGGTGGCTGTTACCTATGCCATCAAAGTTCAGGCGCTGTGAATGCTCAGTGGCCCCAGTTTGCTCCATTCTGCCCTGCGCATAAATAACTTGCGGGCACACTTCGCCATCACATGAAGGGGTGAATATATAGTTGCAATCTGCCGCAAGATTTGTTGATGCCTGAATTAGAGTGCCTTCACCATAAATTATGGAACCGTCAACTGGCGCAAGCAAATTGATTAGCAAATCCTTGTTTTTTACCTTCACTGAAACCAAATCCGAATCAGAGAGATTGCCATCTGAAACGGTTACTGTGAAATTGTAATCGCCCGCGGAATTGTAATCGGTCTGCCATCTGAAACCATTGCCATCTGGAACAAACCTATTATCATCAATTGAGTAAATCAAAACATTGCCATCTTTGTCCTCTGCAAAAATGGCTATTGACACTTCATCACCCTCCAGGGCAGGACTAGTCACAATAACAGCCCGTATGCTGGGGGAGTGGTTTGTAACCGGCGGATTGTACTTTTTGACCAGAACATTCACATCAATTGCTGCAAAAAGATTTCCATCGGAAACTGTAACTGTAAATATATACGCTCCGGCAGAACCTGGCGTTGTTAGCCAGCTAAAGTTGTTGCCATTGACATCAAAGTTGTTCGAATCAATTGAATATGTTAACTCATCCCCGTCAGGATCCAGCGCATTCACGCCAATATATACCTCTTCGCCTTCAAGCACATCAGAAATGGCGATAGTAGATAAAATTTTAGGCGGCAGGTTGGACCAGACAATTAGCAGGTTAAAATCCGCGGCTGAACTGAGTTCGCCATCGGATGCCGTGACTGTGATATGGTGCAGCCCAACCTGTTTTTTCGTTGCAGTAAATTCAATCAGACCGGATTGCGAATTTATATCAAAGAGATCCGAATCATCTGAGAATGTGATTTTATCCCCCTCATAATCCGAAGCAATTGCCTGCAATAAAAAATGTTCGCCGGAAAAGGCGTACTGCTCTTCAATTGGCTCTATTACAGGCGCATTCCTGAACAGGACATCGTATTTGTAGCCCAAATCATTTAGATACATTATCCCATCTGAGCCTGCAGAAAATTCTATTGGGACAATTATGTTTCCATCCGACCACTGGCTCTTTGAAATGTAATCATTTAGCGCATCTGCAATATCAATGCTGCGCGAGAAGCCCTCCGCAGACGGAAGTGCAAATTCAGTTCCACCAACAATTGCTTTTGGATTTTGTGGAGTGGCAAATGTTTCGGTGCACAAATTAACTGAATTAAGGCGCGGGGTCACTGCAGGGTCTGCTGTTTTCAGCACTGCCTTCCAGTTGTACTTTGCCCCCGCTTCAAGCACATTGAAATCAATTGAGGAATTATTGCCAATCGGAACCCACGAAGAGCCATCCGAGGAAATAAAATAATTTATTGATTGGCCGCGCAAATCCTCTGTTGCATTCAGGCTTGCGTGTTTTAATTCCCCTGCAACTTCTCCCAGATAAAGTTCTTTGTCGCCCACAAACTGGCGCACGTATGCCCTGAATGCGGGTCTTGCGTCATATATTCCGGCAAAATGGCCCTTTTGGTAAAAATAAACCGTGTTGATATTATGGGCAACGGAAACAGATTTTTGGTTTGTGCCCCACTCGCAGAAATCACTTATACGGCTGTCGCTTTCAGGGCGCACAATCCCTGCGCCAATCCACCCGAAGTTTCTGTTGCACTGCCCGATAAAATTTGATGACCAGCCTGAAACGGAATTGTCGCATGGCACCAAGAACTCGGCATACCTGCCTGCATTTCCAATATCACCGCATGCGGCGTTGATTTGCATATTAGTTGCAACACCACGCACGGAGGGCGTGAAAACTATTGGGGGAAAAGCGCCAACCTGGTCAGAGGTCATTTCACGCGAGTCCACAAGAACAGAATCCCCAAGCGGAAGCCCAATGAATTTTGTGCCGTTTGCGAAATTGTATTTTTGCACAGTGGAATTCTGCGCATCAAATGACTGCACAGGGTTAAAGCAGGTTGTTTGGGCTGACTTGCCGAAAACCTTGAGGATTGCACTGGTTACTTTTGCCTTGCGCGGGAGCACAATTGAATATGATTTTTTCCCTGCGGAGGAAAATTTCAGTGTTTTGCTGCTCTCGCCGTCTGATAGTTCATCTGTCTGAGCGCAGTACCCGTAAACCCTGTTGAAATCAAATGTAGAACAATACGAGGTGTATTCTCCCGGGTTCACGCAAAGAGGCTTTTTTTCCTGTGCAAAAAGCGCACCGTTTGAACAGACGCGTGGCTCTATTGTAATTGTGCTGCCGCAATCAGAATCAACATGACATTCTATGCGCGCGGGTAGAACTTCTATAGTGACCGTTTTTTTGGAAATTTCAAAACCGTCATTGGCACTTATGACAACTTCTTTTACCCCTACATCTGAATCAATCGGCTGCCAGACATTGGAAGACGAAAATGGTTCGCCGATGTTCACATCAATTTGGTCATTGTCAGGGTCAACGACAGTGTAATCAAGAACAACATTATCATGGGCATAGGCACGAATGTAGGGTGGAACAATTATTTCTGGAGCACTGTTCCCGGAAAAAAATTTGCCTGCAAGCCTGGACCTGTTGTTATATGCCACTATAAGATTGGCGGAATATTTTCCTTCCGGGTCTTTCAAGCCGGCAATTTCAATTTCTTTTTGGGAGCCACCAACGTGGACATTTTGGCTAAAATCCCCGGAACCTACAATGCGATTCTCATCAGTTACCACATATTTTCCCTGCAGCGAAATTGTTTCATTGGATTTGTTTTCAAATAGCGCCTTGAGAAATGTGTCACCCCTTGCAGATTCAGGATATGGGCGCATTATTTCCGAAACTATAAAACCTGAAAGTACGTCGTAATTTTGATATGTTGGCGCAGGAGCGTTGTAATTTAGTTCTCCTCCGGCAAACTCTGCGCTGTTTGTGCCGTCTGTTATTTTTGCGGAAGCTTTTCCCTGCAAAACGAGGTTTCTGGAAGATGAATTATAGGAATAATATGATTTTGTGTAAAATGCAAAGCCGAGCCTTTCCTTATCCCAACCGGAAACGTCTACAATATTCCAATTTTCCGAAGTACCCTTTTTCCACTTCAGAGTAGTGTTGCCGTCTTTGTCTATCTTGTAATTGCCGGACAAGTCAAGTGGCACTACGCCAGAGTTTTGCAATTGAACACCTGACTCTTGGGCAAAAACAACAGTTAAGGGAAGTTCATGAATTGAGAACCTTATGTTTCCTGCACATGTTCCGTTGTCCTTGAGCATTGACAAATTTTCTCCGGAGCATTCCTTTGGCTCAAGGTATATTCTTGAACTAAAGACGACTATCTTATTCTGCTCATTTCCTTCCCTGATTTCAATTACATTGTAATTGTTTTTGAGATAGGATTTTGGGATGTTAATTTCAAATGGCATTAAACAGTAGTTGCAGGTAAACCGGTCTACAAGACCGCTCTTTATGAAGGAGGTAAGGGAGTTTTCACGCCTCACTTCCACGCCATTCACATACAAGTACCAATAAGTGTCATCACTCCAAAGCTTAGCCCGTGAATAATTATATACATTTACGTTTTTTACAACATTAAATGGAATATTCAACTCATTTTCAGGAAAATAAAACAGCCTATTGGATGCTTGTGCGCTAAAATTTATAGATATCCATGGCTCGTTTCCGGCTCCGTTTGGGGCAAGGGTTCTATCATAGTTCCACACCATAGGCGAATTAATTTCTTCGTCAAAAACCGCAATGCCTTCTTTAGCCAATGCATTGCCCTCCACATTAGTAGAGAGGCTGACATTGCCAGTGCTAAGAGCAGCATGGGACAGCACCTTCAAAGCCCCATCCGACTGCGCAAACACCAATGATTTGTCCTCATTTCCGAAAAAACTAATCTGCTGCGCGGACCATTTCTTATCAAAAGGCAACGACTCAAAATCGTCATAGAATTTCTTTGAGCCCGCAAAATCAAGCTCAACAGTAAGCACATCTGCACGGACCTTGAAGTTGCCGGATGTTTTTGCCTCGCCGTTCTGGTCAAAAACCACCGAATAATCATAAAAGCCCTCATTCTCACCAATTTTTACCGGAATGCCCTGCATTTCATTCGCGCCCCCTGCAAGAGAAACCTCGGTTTGCGAAATTATTTCATTGCCATCAAGCAGCACAAGCATTCCTTCAACCTTCAACGGAGTAATGTTTTCGAGCAAAATATTTACATCCATTGTTTGCGCAGGGAATGCCTCATTTTTCGCATCAATTCTTTTAAGAAGAACCGGAGAGAATGGGGTGTAATCAATTGCAAATTCAATATTTCTATAAAGCCTAAAAATCCCGGCATTGCAATCAACAACTTCAACTGGCATGAGCTTGGCAACAACAATTGATTTGCCCTCGGTAATGATATTTGAAAATTCAACCGAAGGCTTGGCCGAATCTACGCCACATGACCTATGCGAAAACTCCCCTGCAACCCATGAAGGGAGATTTTTCACTTCGAGTGTTATAGGGTTTGACATCGAAACAAGATTAGTGTCTTTTATGATGGTGTTTGCCGGAAATGCAACTTCTGAAATTGCCTGCGGCAACACTAAAGAACCTTCCGAAAATTTCTGCATGGCGCCATTCACATCAATTATTTCAAAACCATTGTCCGAAATCTTGGCATACCCGGAAAAATCGAGCGAAACATTTTTCGTGTAAACTACCGGCCCGTCAGATTGGATGGAAACTGTTTCCAAGGATGGAAATGTGTTGTATTTTGCAAGATTTCCGCAGACATAATTTAGCTGCTCGCCGGTTAGCTTTGTTCCGTTTACTTGCGTAAATGGCGCGGCGTAGAGGCTAAAATCCCCAGAACCTGCCGCAGCTTCACCCGAACCGAACTCCGCGAGATTGTTTTTTGCATTCCGCAGCCTGTCACCTAGAGAATTGAAATAGTAATAATCATCCCTTTTTCCTTCAATTGCGCCAAAACCCTTATCCTGCAGTGCAAGAGAGCATACAATTGCCTTTACCATGGCTGGATTTGCCACCCCATTTGTTGCAATCAGTGCCGCCTTCCCCGCAAGCTGCGAGGAAAATGAATCCTGTTTTCCCATGCTTGGAAGATATGTCCCAGCAAAATCAACATCGGAAATGACAAGGTTTTTACCCTCTATTGCGCCTGCCAAATCAACCTGCGCCAAAGGAATTGCCTGTTGCACCTGCGAAGGCGACACTTCCTCCCCCATAGGCGCATTAAATCCATCAAATGCCCGAACTTTTGAATCCTTCACAACGCCCTTGGTCTGCAGTATCAGGGCGCGATCTGTTGGAGTTTTTTTCTCCTTGAGTTTCCAAAATCCCCAGCCAAATGGTTTGCTCGCAGTTGTCACTTTATTGGCACCATAAGCACCCTGAAGCACGTTGTATGTCTGCATCTGCTCATTCCCTGCGCCCAAATATTCTGAAGTATAATAATCCGCGCCATGAACAGTAACAGGGGCAGCATCCAAACCGGCATCAAGGTCAGCAAGCGAATCGCCCTGGATACGGCCAACGGAGCCGGTTTCGAAGGGGAGCTGGAGGGCTTGAATTGAATTTGAGAAAACCAATAAACAAAACAGTAGGCAGAGTTTTCCATGAGTCATCTTGGCTCACCCACTAATACAATACAGTAACTATTGTTCGAACTACCGAACCTAGAAAATTTATTTGGGCATTCTGGTTTGCCAGACGGAGTTAGAGGTTGGTGTAATTGGGAAAGTTCTGCCAATATTTTTTCTTTGCCTCCGCAAATCACCTTTAAACTAGTATTTTTCTCGCTATTGCCTAAATATTTTACTAAGGAACCAGAACCATTTGCAAATTCGTTTGTAAGTTCATCTTTGGCAAAAAGACAGACAGTATTGTCAGAAATGGAGTTAAAGCTGAATGGAATATTATGAACGTATTTCCAGAATAACTCCTCTATATGCTTTGATTCAAGCTTATCGTTAGGTTGGAAAATAACATTTTTTTGATTTGTTGAATTCCCACCGTTTAGTACAATATCACTAATCATACCTGCCGCATGGGAGTTAGGTGTATCTAATCTAAAAACTGAAAAATCGAATTCAGCACTGTTTGCCTCAGACACGGTAAAAACATATCCGGCGGAATTTTCCGAAAGTTTTCCTATAAGAATATAATTCCCTGATTTAAATTCGGAACACTGCTCTTCATACAGGCACCAACTCATAGGCCCGCAAGCTAAATTTGGAGAGTCGATATCTGTAGGCTTGTAGTTGTACTCAAGCACGATATTTTTGCCAGTTGGAAATGTATAGTCCAAAACCGAAGAGTGACCACAACTAAAACCGCAGATATTCGTGGGGTTGCCAATTAATTTTTCTTTTGGACAATTGTCAACTTTGCTGATTTTTGCCTGTAATTTAATTGTTTTTCCAAGAAAGTCGTTTGGTTGCTGAATTAAATCATCAACAGAATATGTTCTTAATTCGCCCACTATAATTTTTCCAGTTTTCATAGCACTTCGGTTGCCCGTACAACCCCCAAGAAACAATATTGACACAATAAAAATTATCCAAAGTATTTTCATTTTTTCACATCCTTCAACCCGGGAACATTTTTGGCTTCGAGAATTTCTGCATTAGTTATACCGCCTGCCCTAAAATCAAAAAACTTTGAATTCGCATTATATGGAGGCCCGATAGCTCCGAAAAGATTAATTCTAAATAAGCCCTCTAGTTGGATGGCGTAGACCTTTGCACTTTTACTCCAATTTACTTCAAAATTTTTAAAATACTCTTTTGGAGTTTCTGGTGAGTTAGCAGTTCCAGCGTTTGCCCACACGTTATCAACTTCTGAAATATATTCTGTTGTTTTGAAGTGTAATCTTAAAGGAAACTGTGTTATGAATTTTTTTTGTAATACTCTAGGCTCTGAAAAAGACGCAAATAGTTCACTGTCGTTGAATCTGGAGATATGACCAACTAATGGTATTACCCCTAAATAAACCAAGTCAATGTAGCCTTGTAACCTCCCATTTTCCGATATTTCTATTAGAAATTCTTTAATCAATTTTTTATTCTCGCCTAAATTCATGCTCATTCCAATTACCCCCCGAGCCTCATTATATTAGAAATTAATTTATTAGTTGTTGCATCATATACTAAAACTCTTGTTACAAAACTCATTCGTTCAGGATGTGAGGTATATTCGTATAGAATTTGATTATCTATATTTGATATAGAAGAAACTCCAACACCGCCTTCAAGCTTAATGATAATTGTGTTATCTTTGCTAGAATTACCTATAAATTTAACTGATTTTTTTTCTAATGATTCCATAATTGGGGTCGTTGATTTCAACGCTTCTGTCACACTAGTAGATTCAATATAATATTCATTTTCATTAATATTTTTAAAGAACGCATCAGAATTCTTTCCACTCGGCAACACCTTATCTTTTGTAAAATTTTTTAAAGTACCATCAAAATTTAGCTCGGTGGATTTCTTAACCATACTTTCACCCCATAACCCAGATTGTTTCATTGATACAAGTATTGCGTCCCCTTGAGCTTCTGGAGCCAGTTCAATAAATTTGTGCAACCCTTGTTTTTCTATTTGTGTCCAATTCTCCGCGTTTAATCCTTTTACAGTTCTTCCGAGTGACTCTGTACTTTTTAGCGGCAGTTTCCCGAAATCATCCAGCATTTTCATTGTCACTTTTTCGGTATCTTGCCCAAGTGAAATAAGCTTTATCCCAACGGCAGTTGACTCTTCCGCTTTATCACCATTTTTCGCAACAAACGCAGCCATTGATGCAATCATTTCGGGGGATTTGTTTAGATTTTCTAGTGCAGATTTGAGAACAGGCTCTGGCAAGGAATTTGCGGCTGATTTCAAAACAATCTTTATCGTTGCAAGCCCAACATCTATTATTTCACCTGGAATTGCAGTTGAACCGGCAGTTGCTATTGCTCCGCCATAGGAGGCCAAATCATAAACTGATGCCAAATGGGTGAAACCGCATACAAATGTATCTGCAACCGAATCACCAGGATGTATTATGCACCGGCCAGAACCGACAATATCTGGGAAAAGCTCAAGTGCAGGAATCACATTGCACGCAAGGCTTACCTCAAGATTTCCTGGCGCATTACTCTCGCTAACCCCCGCACACGCAGCAACAAAATCAGTTGCAGTGTAGGCATAGAACTTATGATTCAGAATATCAGTGCCGAAAACATACAACGGCGCTTCCGGCATTGAGAATGATTTTTGTGTTAAAATGAAAACATAATTTTGGGAGAAAGCTGACTCGTCGCCCCATGCATTTCTACGAACAGAGTAATTTACATTCCCATCTGTAAAGAAGCGTTCGCAGGCAATCGCCCTATTGTTTGCACTTGTACCTATGAGCACAAGCGCCTTTCCCCTTAGCGGGTTTGAAAGGCTTACATCACATGAAATTTGTGAGGATTTGTATTCCTCAACTTCACCATAAATTTGATAGGATTTTTTTATCTCCTCTTTAACCCTCAAAATAATTCTTGCCAAATTAGAGTCCGCAACCACATTATCAGGAACCACAAAAGCAACACGCTTTCCTTCAAATGTGTTCTGCTTATCACCCATGTTGACGATTGATTTTACAGTATAAGGCTCATCTGAAAATATTATTCTGGGTTGATTGCCATAAGTAACAATTACCCTTGCCATTGGCAGCACATAGTCATCCCCGACAAGGAGCACGTGCTTGCAGTATGATATCGGGCAGCGCTTTTTGATAAATGAGGAGACCGCGGAGACATAATCATTCACAGGGCCAATTGTAGGATTGTCAAGGGTTTGCTGGTAAGCAGTAAATGAGGTGAATGGGTGTGCCACGCCGATTTCTGTACGGTAATCAGTTATGTCATACACAACGCCCTGATTATCAAATGCCTTCTGGTAGAGCTTTTGCACCATTGCCGAAACGCGGAAATAATCATTGGGAAATCGCTCCTTCAATTTTTGCGAATCCGTGACAATTATGGTCTGCGGCAAAACA
>CAZEBH010000008.1:0-24411 GCA_964510425.1 uncultured archaeon
AAAAGATTCGAAGGATGAAAGGGGGGAGGGAACAATAAAGCGAAGGGCGGACAAGGGCATTTAAGAAATCATTTCAAAGGAAGGCAATGGGCCTTATTCAACTGCCGGAAGGCAGATTTACCCTGACACAATTGTGCAGCTAGGCGGGGTTCTTGAGCAGACAATTTCCGGGGACCAGCCTTTGGTTGAATTTGGCGGCATGTTCTCTGACAAGGGGGCAAAAGTGCTCTCCCTTGCTGCGGGCGGAACTTATATCGCAAAATTTTTGCTAAGGATTCCGCAGCAGCCAGCTTTTTCGCAGGCCGGGCTATGGGTTCGCGTTGGCGAATCTGATGACGTTGAAAAAGACAACATTTGGATAAATGCAACAAATGCGCCAAAGGCAGCGGTTGAACTTGGCTCAACATACCGGCCCGAAAACACAAGCGCAGAGGAACTCTCAACCAATGGAAATGCCAAATGGGCGGTAATGAAATGGGCAAATATCGGAACAGGCAAGTATGAGGCGCAGGTGCAATTGAAGGTTAAAAACGGGACAATAAAGGGCACAAATTTGCCGCTTTTTTACAGGGTTTGGGGTGTTGCGGATGGAAAGTATTTACGCGACCCACTTGACCAAATACTTGGGGAGAATGAGAATTCCGGGCAAAAAAATGGCATATATGCACAAAGTTATGAGAAAGCATTCTTAGAAGGGGGGGGGCTAGATGAACTGTGCTCGGATGATTTTTGCTTTAGTACTAGGCTACTTGATACCACGGCGGGAGTTTATGCACTTGAGCCTTATAGGATAAAGACTTTTGCGCCCTATGCACTTGAATTCTCCCTTACAAACAACTCAGAAACCAAGCATGAAAATGCCGCAATCAGCTTTAGAAATACCGTTGATTTTGACAAGACTGCTAAGGACATTAGTATTGAATCCTATAGCATGAAAAACGCAAATTCAACCCTGATAAATAGTGTAATGCCATCCTTTGAATCCGGCCAGATTGCAATGGGGGATTTTAGGCAGAATAAAACGGTTTCTGGAAGTATTGGGCTGGCTGCAAAAACCCTTGAAATGTCCTCAATCGAATTCAAGGTCATTTCAAACCAAAATATTGCATTTGACAGGGTTGTTTCTTTTACACCGGTTTTTTCAGATGACATTAACCTCGTGGTTTTGCCAAATACCCTGCCGGCGCTAATTCCGCTTGACATTAATATTAGCGCAATTTATGGCAATGGGGAGAATAAGGGATTTGGAATTGAGGGCGCGCGCGTGGTTGTCAAAAAAACGGCGCCTGACAGAAGTGAATATACATTCCCAACCGTAATTACAAATGCAAACGGGTTTGCAAAAATTTCTCTGCCCGCATCCTCACCGGGGACAAAAATTCTTATCAGGGTTGAAAAGGCAGGGTTTGGAATAGCCTCTGTTGAAAGAAGTGTGACAAGCAGCGTTCTGCTCTTTTCCCCGGATGAAATTAAGCCTGTGCTAAACAGGGCAACTAACCCTGAAATAAAATCGGCGCTGAATCTGGACAACCGGATTGGCAGTGAACTTGTGATAAGAAAGCTGCGGATTTCAGGGCAGTTCAGAGAGCTTCTAAACACAGAAAAGATGAACAGCTTCCTTGCGCAGTTCATCGGCCAAAAGATAGGTGCTAACAGCATCAAGGGCATTGATGTCCTCTTCTCGCTAGGGACAGGCTCACAGCTTCTTGACACACCGACAAAAGTTTCTGGCTATATTTTTATCGAAGTGGGGCCCGCGGGCAATAGCGCGGTTTCATATGTTTCAAGAATTCCGATAAATGCCACAATAAATCTTGCGGAAATGCCCGCGAACGCCCCGTGCATTTCAATTTCAAAAACCGGGTGGGAGGATGCAACAATAGGGAGCAAGGCAGTGCTGCAGTTTGAAATTGAGAATAATTGTGTCACAAAAAATGGCGCAAAAATAGAACTTGATAATCTTCAAAGCCAGATCCAGTGGACCGGAAAGGATGGAATTGTCGGGCAAGTCGAACTTATGGTAACTGACCCAATCAATGGCAATGTTTCAAGCGAACTTTTGCAGCAGGGCCTGTGGACAAGAATATTTGAGCGCATCAGCCCGGGAGTAGCTTATCCTGCAACCCTCACATTTGTCCCAAAGCAGGATACGCTTGGAAAGAGGGGGGAATTCAGGGTAAAAATTGATGCGCAGCTTGGCACTAACACCGGCGAACAGTTTGTTGGGGCGAATAGCGATATTGAAAGCACGGTTGCCATTGCAAACCTTGACCAGTGCATCCAGATAACCCCGCAGCCTGAGCAGGGAATTAAAATCAAGCGAGGCGAAACGGAAGCGGAGTTTTCAGTCGACACCAAAAACTGCGGGCCCATAGCACTTGACATAAGGTTTTGCGGCGGAAACGGAAATGGCAATGAGTTCTGCCGCGGCGGGACAAAGGAAGGCGGGATTTCTCTGCAGCCCTGGAACTACAGCAACGTAAAAGAGGATGTGCGAACCGTAAAAGTTACAAGGCAGGACATCCCCGGCTTTTATGGAATCACGGTTGAGGCAAGGCCCTCTGGTGGGACTTGGAGGCAGGTTGCTGAAATTGATAATGTAATTGAACCTGAAGAGGGAGAATACTGGACAATGGACAGGTACAATTTCACAATCATTGGAAAAGGCTCAAAGGACTCGGCATCACTTACAAACACAATGCTGCAGGAGACTGTGCAGGTTAAGGCGAATCTGTGCGACTGGGGCGAGGCTTCCAAGGGGCTGAATTTTACAGGGCAGGGCGCAATGATGGGAATGGCAGGGGGAATAATTGTAGGATATCTTGCCGCACAATCAGTTGCAATAGGAGCGCTTGCTGCAAGTGGAATCGGAGCCATTGTCGCGGTTGTAATTATCATTATCATGGCAATTCTTGATGACCCGTGCAAAAAATTCCAGACAAACCCGCTGCAGGACTATGTCATAAATCTTGCAGGAACACTTGACACAAACACAGGCCATTACATCCCGCCAGATGCCCTGAATATTTTAATGTCGGATTCGCGCATAAAGGCGGAGTGGAATGTTGATATCACGGATTCCATACAGAAAAAATCCAAAATTTACCAGAACGGAAAGCAAATTGTGGGGGCGGTATTCGAAAACTTCGATGCGGTGCAGGACAAACCAATTTATGCAATTGCCACAATGCGTGCAAAAGAGCACGTGCACGGGGATGCCACGCATCAGGCCGCATCTGTAAAATGTGACAGCTCGGACTTTGGGTATTTTTGGATAAACCCGATTCCGTGCGCGAGCACTGGCGGGACGTATGACACAATCTACCAGCAAAAGTTCCACCTAAAGTTCAAGGCGGCAGAGGAAAAAGTTTCACTGCAAAAGGTCAGCTTTGACTCTGCGGCATGCCAGAGCGGGGTTGAGATGGGCAGAACCGGCACTGGGGCACTGCCAAAAATCAGGCTCAACTGGAGCTGGCAGGAGCAGAACAGGGGAATTACAATAAACCAGTGCGATGTGGGCAATCCGAATTATATTTACTGCGATGCCACGCAGTTCACAATTGAACTGAACAAGAAAATGTATGCGCTCTATGATTTTTTGAGGGCAAATAATTATGACCTGGGCTGCCCAATGCTTTTGGATGACAGGCAAGAATTTGATGAGCAACTGGCGCAGATGGCAGTGGCAAATACAGTTCCGCCGGGTTTTGTTGGGCTTGCATCTGTTGCGGCAAAGGCAACTTCAAAGAGCATTGCAATTGTTGCAAAGGCGCAGAACAACACTGGTAGTGAGCAGGGCATTGTAGTCGAGAACAGCGTATATCTTGACGGGGAAATGGGGACCGCGTGCCAGATGGAAATTACTGGAATTCCTGCGCACGCATCTAAGGAGAGCTCGTGCACGGTTAGTGTTGTTGATGATGGGCTTTATACTGTAAATTCACTTGTGCAGGGCGGCTCCGATGAGGCGGTTACAAATAAAGAATCTGTAAGGGCGGGACTATTTATTGGAGATCCGATTAAAGCCAAGAAGGCGGCACTGTGCGAACTTAAGAGCACGGAGACAATTGGCGGAACGCCGCAGATATTCCGCTTTCTAGATGGCAAGAGCACAATACGCTGGACAGCGCAGATACCAAACAGGGCGGCGCTTGAAAAACTCCTAATCTTTGATGCGTACCTAATCAAGGACAATTTTTCAAAGGAATTCTTCAGGGACTTTGCGGATTACTACACCACAAAGGAATTCGAGGACACGGACTTTTATTTCACAAAACTCGCACAGGATCCAAGCGGGAACAATTACGGGTTCAATAAATTATTTGCCACCAATAGGTTCCTTTTCACAAGAAAGTATGTCGAGTCCACACAGCTCCCTGCAGCCGGAATTTACAGGACCGAAATAGCATTTTACTTCAATAAGAAGAGCTGGCACTTTTTTGACAACGCGGGAAATCCGCAAATGAGCGCAACAATTGTTGTTAACAGAATTGGCGACCCTTATCCGTATTTCCCATTTTATTCCCTTCCATTTGATGGCATGGTGGGCCTGGGCGGGAATTCATATAGCAGGGCAAACTACGGGGTTTCATACCAGCCTGTTTCAACCGGGCAGGAACTGCTGCAAATAAACGCAGGCAAAACACCAGTGAAAGCGTATACTGATAGCGCAAGCAACGCGGTGACAAATGCAAACGTGAAAATAAACAGGGACCCATATTCCATGAATGTCTCCCCGGCAACCAGGGGCATGATACTTTCGGTATCGAACAATAATAGCGGAAGGTCGGCAGACATTGTATTTGCGCCTTCACATGCAACGCCTGTTCTGCTAAAGGTTAGCGTGCCGCAGGCAAGTGAACAGAAATTTGCGACATACTATTCAATGCTTGAAAATAACAACAACCTAAACCTAGGGAATACACTCAATTATTGGGACGGCGCTGGAACATGCAGCGACTTTACTGGTTCGCCAATAACAGAGGCATTCTACCAAAAGCCTGATAGATTGGTTAGGGAAAATGAAATTGACCTCAAAAACGCCTATGCAACTGATTGGGCAAAGGCGCTAAAACCGGGCGTTGTGTATCTGCGCACGATTTTTTTCACAGACCCGAAAAAAGATTATGCCCTTAAATCAGTTGCCGGGGCAAATGGAACACTCTACACTGCAGATGATTCCGGGGTAATTGTCGGGCTTAGCGGAGTTAGCGGCATGCCAAACAACAGTTTTTTGGAAGGCTCCGGAGGAACGATTGCAAGTGTTGAGGATGCAATGCGTCTCGTTTCAGAGGGCGTGGCGTGCATTACAAATACCGGCGAATCCGTAAAAATCTGGTGGAACCCGCAGGCAATCTACACTGCCACAGGAAGGCAGAGAAATATATCCGAATTTACAAATGGCCTTGAGGCTGGAAATACCTGCATTGGATAATTGCGGGTGATTTCCGTGTAGAAAATTGCCAAAATCACGCCCCGATAAAGGCTTTTTAACAACAAAATCCTTATTATTCCATTGAGCAGTATGGGTTTTTTTGACAATATTTCCAGCCAGTTTGGCGAAATGTGGGATTCCGGGGAAAAATTTAAAATCCTTGCTGCAATTGCAATTCTCGCGCTTGTGATAATTGGAGTTTCCTTTTTGTTCTCAGAGCAGCAGCCCAAAAGCGGCGAATTAACAGTGGTTGTAAAAAACTCCTCAGGGCAGGCAATCTGGAAAGCGAGCGCAATACTAACTGATGAGGGCGGGGAATTATCAGGCACAACTGATAGGGATGGAAAAACAGTATTTTCAAATATTCAAACCGGAAAAAGTTTTGGAGTTATAGTTTCGGCAAAAGGATTTACAACAAAAAAAATTGATTTCACACTTTCAAAAAAATCCGACACGCTTGAAATAAAATTGACCGAATCACAGGGCAACGAACCCGTACTCAAAACAATTACCTTTGTAGGGCCCGATGGGATAAAGCTTGACAAAACACTTCTTAGCGTTGAACTTAGCTGTTCATCTGGCCTGCGGCTTGAAAACCCAGTCCAGCAAATATCAAACGGCAGGCTTGAAGCAGTTGTCCCTTCGGGTTGCGGCATAATCAGCGCAAGGGTTAGTGCCGCTGGCTTTGAGAGCGCGGGCTTTAATTTAAATGAATCAAGCATAATCACACTGCAGGAAATCGAAACGCAAAATGGCATGGCGACAATTGTGGTAAAGGATGAGGGCGGCAGGTTTCTGGATAATATTGAAGTTACAATAAAAGATTCGCGCTCAATTCCAGAAGATGCGCAGATTACTTCTTTTGGAGAGGCAGCATTTTCTCTCATGCCCGGAAGCTATATAGCACAGGCGTATGATAATTCACAAAATTTTTCACCATCCGAGAAAAATTTCACGGTGAGTGCAAAAGGCGAAGCGCGCGTTGATATTGCACTTTCACAAAAACCGATTGCGACAATTAAATTGAAAGTTGTTGACAAGGCGGCGAAATCAGAAATCCGCAATGCAACAGTTGTGCTAAAATCCCGGAGTGGAAAAATTATTTCGCGAGAATACACGGGCGGCACATTGCAGCTGCCAATAACAGAACACGGGGAGAATACTCTTGTAGCAATAGCAGATGGCTACTCGCAGGCAAGCGCAATAAAAGTGAATTCGTCTTCTGTTGTTTCACAAGGCTATACAATTGAGCTCCAAAAATGCACGCCCTCGACTTGCGGAGTGCTGAAAGTTTTTGTAAAGGATGAGGACAATCTTCCTGTTGCAAATGCAAGGGTTGCACTACTGGATTTTGAGAGCGGGTTTTTTGCAGAAAATTATGGCGTAAAATACACAGGGCTTGATGGCATTGCAAAGTTCACGGGGCTAAAGGGCGGCAAGTACATTGCAATTGCGCAAAAATTCCCCGCGGAAGGGCAGGGCAGCGCATTTGATGTGGGGGCAGGAGTTGATTTCGAGGCGGGTGTGCAGCTTACAATCGGCACCGGCACAATTGAAGTAAAGGCAGTTGATTCTGATGGAAAGGCGATTCCTTTTGGGTTTGCGGAATTTCGCTCAGGGGGCAGGGACAAACTCGGGAAATTGCCGCTTGATAGCAAAGGGATAATCACTTTTACAACAAAAGCCGACAAGAAAGTTTTTGTAACTGTCAGCGCGCAGGGGTACACAAATTACACCTCTCAGGAAATGCAGATATCTTCTGGGCAGAGTGAAACAATTGAAGCCGTGCTGCAAAAGCAAATACTTGGGGACAACCCGAAAATAGAATTTGTAGGGCTTTTTGATGAGAGCGCAAGGGAGGCAAGAGTTCTGGCTGCAGGGAAAACTTATAGGGCAAGATTTTTGCTCTCAGTTCCACAAAACGGAGCGGATGATTATGAGCAGCTCGGCGTGTTTGTGCGCACGGGGGATGAAAAAATCGTTGAGAAGGATTCGGTTTACATAAATTCGGTCAATGCGCCGCGCACATCGGTTCTTTTTGGCTCAACTTACAACGAACCGAATGGAACTGGGCAGGACCTTGAAAATCTGACAAACGGGGAGGCCAAGTGGGCTTTAATTGTCTGGGATAGCGCAGAAATCAGGCAGGGAATTTATGAAATTTCTGTTGAAGTGAAGGTCCGGGATTCTACCGTGCCCAGAGAACAAATCCCGATTTTTTACAGGGCATTTGCAGAAAAGGGAAATGGCAAAATACTGCGCGACCCGATTGATTTGGAACTTGGGGAAGGCGAGCAGACTTCTTCAAAGGGGGGCAGGTATGCAAAATCATATGAGAAAAACTTTGCAGAGGGAGGAATTGAGGAATGTGACGGGCAGTTTTGCTATAGCGAAAAGGTGCTTGACATAAAAAACGGCCTCTATTTGACAGCGCCATATGATTTGAGAATTTTTGGAAATTATACATTGGAGTTTTCAATTACAAATAATTCCAGGGGCATTCATGACAATTCAAACCTTCGCATAAAAAATTCCGTGAACGGAGCAATTACCGAAAAGAAACTGAAAATTGCGTCGTACACCATTACAAATGCCGATTCGCAGCAGTTCTCATCCTCAGCAGGGGTTTTTGAACTTGACCCAATTGCCCTTGGAAATTTGCGCGAGAACAAGGAAATTAAGGGAAAACTCCAGTTGCATCCTGAAATTTTGGGGGAAACTGCACTTGACATTAAGATTGTTTCAGACAAAACACAGGTTTTCTCAAAGCAGATTGCGGCAAAAATTGTAAATGAAAAAGACCTCAATATCACAGTGCTGCCCTCGACAATGCCCGCATTTTCAGATTTTGATTTGAATGTTGAAGTGAAATTTTTCGAAACAGACCAGGACTTTTTGGAAGTTGATGGGGCGTTTGTGCGAGTTGAGCGCATTCTTCCAAACCGGCAAAAATATGTGCAAACAACCACGACAAATGGTGATGGAATTGCCAGAGTTAGAATTCCGGCATCATCACCCGGCACAAAAATAAAGGTGCGTGTGCAAAAAGAGGGCTACTCCGGCGCGGACCAAACATTTGAAATTAGCAGGATTGTACTTTCATTTAACCCGACTTCAATAAAATCAAATCTTGATCTTACAACAAATACTGAGCAAAAACTTCCGCTTGCTGCAACAAATCTTGTCCCGATTCCACTGACAGTTACTGGCATGAGATTTGCAGGAGAATTTATGGGAATGCTTGACAGCACGAAAATGAACAACTATCTTGCCCAGTATGAAAACAAAACCAGGCTAGAATACAAATCAGCCGCGCAGTTCACACTGCTAACAGCCATAAGCGATGATGCAATGCATCTTAGCTCGCCAAAAAAAATCAATGCAAGGGTTGTCTTTGAAGTTTCCAATGAAAACAAAAGTGTCACATGGGCAATGGAGGTGCCAACACAAATTTCAATAAGCCTCTCTGAACCACCGAAAGAGCCCAACTGCATTGAAGTGAGCCTTAAGGAGTGGAAGGATGCAACGCTTGGCGGAAAAGCGGAGGCTGAATTTTACATCAAAAACAATTGTTTAAGCCAGAATGGAAAACCGCTTAACTTAAAGAGCCTCAAGGCAAAACTTGCCTGGAAGGGCAACAAGTATGGAAATGTTGAACTGCACGTAACTGACCATGATAGCGGAATGGAGGCGAGCGAAGCACTTGGCGAAGGGGCATATAGCACGCTCTTTGACTCCGTTACTGGGGGAAAAGAGTACACCGCGCTTGCAGTGTTCACTCCGAAGGGCGGGACCATTGGAAAAAGGGCGGAGTTTACAATTATAATTGATGCCGCGCAAAACACTACCGACGGAGAGCAGCTTGTGGGTTCGTCCAATTCCATTTCCTCGCAGATTGATATAATTGATCTGAGCGAGTGCATAAAATACACCCCGGACCCGCAGGCAGGAATTATTCTTGAAGAAAATCAGGGCGACGCCAAGCTTGATATTGATTCAAGTGCGTGCGGTAATGTCACAATTGATTTTTCATTGTGCAGGGGCGATAAGGGCTGTTCAGGCGGAGTTGAGGGCGGCATACGTGTCAGCCCGGAGGAGTTCACCCTAAAGCCCGGTACGCCAAAGAAGAGTGTTGTTGTTTCAAGGCAGGAAATACCGGGGATGTATGGAATCGGCGTATTTGTACGAACTCCGGGAAGCAATTACCGGCAGATAAATAATGTTGATGTTCTTGTAAGGCCCACAGCCGATGATCCGTTCGATTTATACAAATATGATTTTTCAGTAAAAGGCACGGGTTCTAAGGATTCAACTGAGTTGATCAATCGAAAATTCAAGCAGGATATTGCTGTTGATGCGAGCATCTGCGATTGGGGCGATGCAACAGAGAAGGGATGGTGGAACTGGAAAGGCGCTGGTGTAGGGGCAGTTGTCGGGGCGCTTATGGGAATAAAGCCCGCAATGGAAGCATCCAAACTCGCAGCCAACGGCACTTCACAGAGTTTATGGAAATCATTTTTTGGCCTGAAAAATTCGCAAAAAGTTTCACAGGTCGCAGATAAGGCATCTGAAAACACGATTGAAGGGGTTTGCAATAGCATTACAACAAATCTTTCCAACTCCTCCGCAGCACAATCAGCGTGCTCGGTAACCCCTGCCGCAGCACAATCTGGTGCGGCATATGCACAGGTGCAGACTGCAAACACTTCCTGCCAGAATGTAAAAAATTTGGCAAAACAATACAACAGCCTAAACACGGACGCTTATAGTCAGATGGATGCCGGAATTGATGCCATAACGCAGACATCGCTTCTTTCTCAAACAGAGGCTCTTTATGCGAAAAAGCAATCTTTGAATTCGCAAATATTAGCGCAGATGCAAATTATTACCGGGCAGCTCCATGCAGCGGCAACACAATACGCAGCAGCGGCTCCAATTGCAACTGCAACATGCACGGTTAATCCTGAAGCATGCGGATGCAAAACTTCACTTGCAACTGCGGTTTCGAGCAATGAGAGCAGTGCCACCACCACGCAATCATACATCTCAAGCCAATATGGCGAAGCTGCTGTAAAAACCGGAACAGTTGCCGCAAACATTGCGGGAACAAAGGCAATGACGGCAGCCGCGCAATCAACACTCTCGCCAGTAATAAGTGCGACCGTGCCAGGGGTTAGTTCATCAATTTTCTCATCACCAGGGGCAATCATGGGAATGTACACGCTTGGCGGATTTTTTATCGGGGGAATGTATCTTGGCCTTATGGGGCCTGACCCTTGCTCGCAGAGACAGACTTCACAGTTGCCTGATTATATGATAAATCTTCTTAATGACGCAGGCCAAATCGAATCTGCAAATGAAAAATTCAGCGCCAAATATGTCGAGGACTCTGCAAGAATAATCGGGACATGGGCAAAACAGAAAATGGGAATCGTGGTTACAAATAACGGAGTTAGCAGCGCACGCCCGGTTTATGACACCTTGACATTTAATGCAGCGCAGCATCTGCACCTAAACCCCACAAAAATCGAAAAGGGCAACAAGAATTTCGGGCCGTTCAACGTCCCTGACAAGGAAACAATTGATGTTGCGGCAAAGATTCATGTGAAGCTCAAAACACAGGAAGTTGAGGAGCAAATTCCAAAACTTGAATTTGACACGGTCTCATGCGTATCTGGAAATAAAATTCGAAGAACCGGCAGCGGGGCACTGCCAATAATAAAGTTAAACTGGAACTTTGGAACAGGGGGAATTGACAAGAGCACATGCGTTGAGCAGAATGAAAATGGGGTTTATTGTGACGCGGCACAGTTCTCAATAATGTTAAGTAAAAGGTTAAATGCCCGGCGCGAGTTTTCCCAGGCCAACCAAAATCTCTCATGCCCGGCAAACCCGTTGGCAGGAACATTTAGTGCAATAAATGCGGATTTGAATGGCCCTGCAAGCCTTGCACTTGCAACCAGCTGCTACATAAACAATTGGTCCGGGTATACGGATGGCGAACCTACAATTAAGCTCTTAATTGAGGCAAATAAAAACACGATTTCCTGGACAAATGAAATAGCTGACATGCAATCTTTTATGGACACAATCCACTTCAATGCCCTGCTCATTAAAGATGGTTATTCTGATGATTTTGAAAATGATTTCGCGCAGTATTATTCCAACGTGAATTTCTTTGATACGCCGGACTGGTTCTCTTCGCTTGCAAAAGATTCACAGGGGCGCGATTACGGGGTTGGAAGGCTTTTTTTGCAGAACAAAATCAGGTTCACAAACCGCTTTTTTGATTCGGGCGAACTATCAAGCGCCGGGGTTCATGAAATTTTAATCAGCATAATGGGCAGCAATGGAAAATTCAATTTCTTTAATAGTGATGGGTCAGTGAATGCAAACATCAATATCGAATTTTATCTGCTCTCTGAACCAGGGGCGAATTCAGCTTTCTACTCTGTGCCCTTTGATGGCCTTGTGGGCCTTGAGGGCGATTCGTTCAACAGGCAGGGCTACGGGACGAGCTATCTCAACAAGGATACAGGCATTTTTGTTAGCATAAATAATGAAACGCTGCCTGCAAAAACTTATAATGACGGAGGCAGTAATCCAGTTACCATGGTAAATTCGCAACTTGAAAAAAGTTTCTATAGCCTCAATGCCTCGGCATCCGAGAGGGGCAATTTGCTGCGGGTCGGGAAAACTTCGGCAACCGGTGCTGAATTAAAGTTCGCGCCTTCCAAGGCAACTCCGGTTGTGCTGAAAATGAATGCTGCGCAGCTCTCGCAGGACAACTTGGCGGCATTCTACCGCATCACGGCAACGGAGTCGCCGGTTGATTCCGGACAGACCGCGACATATTGGGACGGGGCAGGCGCCTGCCTTGACAACACGGGAACCCTGATTACTGAATCGTTCGATATGAGGCCCGACAGGGCTGCACAGCCACGCGATCCGGTTCTGAACTATCAGAGCGCGTACGGAGTTGACTTCGGGCCGGTCAATTACACCGGGGATGTTTATATTAGAACTGTGTTCTACACAAACCCGCTTGAGCAATACGCCCTTGCAGCCGAAGTGCCTATAGGGAGCATGCAGTTCATAACTCCCGATACAGGCGGAGTGAAAGTTCCACTTGCGGGGGTTAGTGGCGAACCTTTCAATAACCCGCTTGGCGGAGCTTCAGGAACTGTCGGGAGCATTAGCGATGTATTTGGCCTTGTCGAAGATGGGCAAGTGTGCGTAATTGATTCTGGAAGAAAAGCCGACTTTTTCTGGAACCAGAAATCAATTTATGGGATGGGCAAAAATGTGAGCATTTCTGGACTTTCAAATTCTCTTGTTGCGGGCGTGAGCTGCATAGGCCTTGGTGGATGAAATGGCACTTGATTTTGCCCTGCTAAACGGGCTTGTGATGCTCGACATTTTCGAGATTTTCAATGACTTCAATTTAATCATAAAAATATTTGTGCTCATGACGCTTGCGAGCTGGGTGAAAAACCACCTTGGTGACAGCCCGCTCACATGGATTCTTATCGGCGGCCTTGGGTATTTCATTCTCTTTGACGGCTGGGCAATATTCGGGCCGATTTATCTCCTCTACATGCTGCTCGGCTTTGGCGTGAGCTCTATTATAATTGACTTCTTCTTTGTGGGCGGTGGAGGCGGACCTCCTCAAGGTGAAGAAGGCATGGAATCACCTGTCAGCAGCGGCATTGATATAATGAAGAGAATGCACGAGGGGCACCACGCGGCGAGTGCCGGCATGCGAAGGCCGGGGGGGTGAATTGGTTATATGTCGAAAAATCAAAAATGGGTTTTGGGAACTGAAAGCAAACCGGGCTTTGGCGGAATGGGGCAGGGAGGCCATATAATTCTCATAATACTCGCGGCTTTTGTGGTGCTCGCCATAATTCCGGTTGTGGTTACAAGCCTTTTCTGGCCCGCAAAAATCATAATGCAGGTCATAATGATTTTCACACTCTACACCACGGTGCGCGGCTTTTTGGGCTCGGGAACCCTTGTGCTCATAGTTTCTGCAATCCTGATATATTTCATGGTTTTCAAGTACTTTGAGATTTTCCTCTCGCTTTATATTCTCCAGTTATTGCTGGGACTGCAGTTCCTGTCGGTTATAATCTGGGGCCTTGGGACCACCATGAAGAAAGGTTAAGGATTTATTATGCAGCAGGCAATACTCTAAACAGGAAGTGTGGAAAAATGTCGTACCCTTTTGGCGATGTGCTCGGAAGCATTTACATAGTCGGCGTACTCTTCCTGTTTGTGTGGATTTTCGGCTGGGCCAAGGAAAATCTGGGCTCGGCAAAGCTCGCAATACTTTTTGCAATAATTGTCGTGTATCTGACATTTTTCACTTATGATTTCCTCTTCTGGCTTCTGCTGGCATTTTTTTTGCTGCAAACCCTTGGCAAGGAATTCATCTCGCAGCTCAACCCTTTTGACGGGAACCAATTAAGGTGACGATTGATGGATACCTTTAACTTTCTCCTGACAACAATGCTCATGATGCTTGCAATCCAGCTCCACGAGCCATTCATCGCACTTGGAATTCTTGTCATAAATATTTTAACTTCCAAGGATTTCATGACAATACTTGCATTCATCGTGGTCTCGACCGGGCTTTTTATTGTGTTTAACACCGGCTGGGATGAGAGCTGGTGGCTTGTTGCAATATTTGGGGTTATTGTGATAGCAATTGTGAGCGGCTCGAAATCACAGCCCGATCAGGCGGGAATGGGCGGGCTTGGCGGATATGGGGACATGCTTGGCGGAATGGGCGGCGGATATTAGTGCAGGCAGCATTACTGGTTGTATTCATCCTCGCGATTTTTCTACTGGCGCAATTTAAACTTGTCTGGCTTGCGTTCATTGTTTTCCTGCTGCTTCTATTTGACCTTTTCGGCGGGGCTTTTTCCAGGTTCGTGGGTTTTCTCGGAGCCGTTGCGGAGGGAATAGGGCAAACCGCTTCGGAAGAGGCGGTGGAAGTTGAGGCTGCGAAAGTGAAAACCCCGTCCGGCAAGAAATTCATTGATGAGGGGCTCTCAAAAATAGGAAAGGAAGTCGGAAAATCCGAAAAGGAAAAGCTTGGGCATAAGCGCACAAAAAGCAGGCTGACGGTCGGGAATTTGGTGGCGGCAGTTGATAATTTCATGACCGGTGCAGCAAAGCTATTCAAAAGATGACATTATTTTTTCTGCAGTTCCAGCAGTGTCTTGCGGTCTGTTTCAAGAATTTTCTGCAACAGGCCCTGGATTGCAATGGTACTTGCCTTTGTCTCGCCGACTTCCCGTTCAAGTGCGGATATTCTTGCACTAAGGACCGAGAGATTGGCAATTTGCTCGTTAGAAAGATTTGGCGCGGAATCCAGTTTTTCATGAAGTGCCGAAATATCTCTGTGCATCTGCTCCATTTTTCCAGAATGCTCATCTAAAATATTGTGGGTTGTTATGTGCGCTGCCGCCTGCTCCTCGCTTGCTGACTCTATTTTGCCGCCGATATCCTCACCCTCAGGCGCCTCGCCTTCTGGATTTTCATCACCGGAATTCTCATCGGTTTCATCATCGCCTGCGTATTCTTCATCACCCTGCCCCGGAGCCTCTTCGTTTTGCACAACGGATGCTGCGGCAGAACCGCTTTTGGCCTGCACTAGAATAGAGTTTATTTCGGATTCGGTTAGGTTAATGCCGGTTAGCGTGGCTTTAATTGTCGCATCATCAATACCGGATAAGAGCATTCTTTTTACTGTCTGCATGACAACTTCGTTTGAAACCATTTGTTCACCACTTTGTAAAAATATACGATTGGCAAATAAGCCGTCATATTTTAGGGTTTAAGGGATATTTAAATTGTCGCAAATGCAATTTTTGGCAAATGTGCGCTTTG
Organism: uncultured archaeon; assembly: GCA_964510425.1. Classification (GTDB taxonomy): domain Archaea; phylum Iainarchaeota; class Iainarchaeia; order Iainarchaeales; family Iainarchaeaceae; genus UBA10205. Next base: position 15,332 of record CAZEBH010000008.1, read on the forward strand.
AACTAAAAATGCAATCAAGACCAATAAGCTGCCGCGTGGGCAGGTCGTTCTCGGAAGCTATATATAGCAATTATGCCCAATAGTTTGAAATGAACCTGTTTCGGATAGGAAATGGACCTTGGGAGAAGCTTTTTAGCGGTGTTTTCCAGGAGCACGACATTGAGATGTATGCCAACCCGGAAAGAATTCTGATGGTTCTGATTTTTGAAAAAAAGCTTGACATTGTCGAAGGCGCAATTATGGAGGTCTACAAGGTCTTCCATGCAAAAGGCGAAGTTGAATCCTTCACCGAAACCCTCCCGCGTGAAGCGCTGATTATTACAAAGCATGATGAGCGTGCCACATACAAATTTTTGCTGCTCGGGAGCAAACCCACTTATGTGCGCTGGGTTGAATCCGAGTTCATTGAGCAGGCTGATTCTATGGTAAAGCGCCTTGCCACATCATCTGCCATGATGAAGGAAGTTTCAAAAGCATATGAACTTACGCTAAATGATATCGGGCAAGAGCCACAGGAAATCCAGACGGCATTTTTCTCCCAGCCAATGCTTGTTCCAATGATTACAAACTCTTCGCGTTCAACTATTCTCGAAGAGCCCCAGCTAAAGCCCATAACAAAGGGGGAAATAGTGCTTGGGATTACAAGGGACCGTGCAAGAGTAATTGAACCACTCGTGCTCTTTAGCAAAACAATTGTAACCGACGGAGAAGAAAAGGACCGTAACCGCGTGCTCCAGGTGATTGCGGAAAGTTCACTGCTCTCAAATGTGCCTGCGATATTTCTTGATTTTAACAGGAAGTTTGCCTCGATTGGCGAAGCAAATAAAAATACCGCTGAACTGCAGAAATATGCTGTGAATGTCGACCCCCTTGGCTTTCCTGCAAGAATAATAAAATCGCGGGAAAATTTCCGTGTTGATTTGAACCTCATTAATCCCGATGGCATTGCAGAGGCCTTTGGCTCCGGTGAAAAGGATTTTCCCAGAATTTTACGCATGGCACTTGAACTTGGGCAGGTTGGCTCTGTGAATGAACTAATTGAAAGAATTTCCAATATGGGCCAGACTGAGGAATTTAGCGAATTCAAAATAAGAAAGGCTGCCCGCACACTAAAGCTAATTGATATTATTTATCCAAATCTTTTCGGTGGACCTAGCGATATTGAGGAACTGGCAAGGCCGGGAAATGCAAACATTGCAAGGGCATCGATACTAGAGTTTGATGCAATGGATTCGCGATCTTCGCTTCTGCTCTTTCAAACAATGATGCGTTCTTTTTATGAGTACGCCAAAAAGAAGGGGAAGACCCGGGAAATTCGCGCATTTATAGTAATTCCGCATATGCACTTTCTCAAGGAAAAGGAACGGAGCAAAATCAGCGTTGATGATATAATTTCAATAATAAAAAATATAGGGGAGTTTGGGATTTCATTTGTAGTTGCCGCGGACAATCTTTTGGATGTTCCCCCGGAAATTAAAAATGTGGCGAATGCAAAATTAAATATTGTGAGCGAGAATGATGTCGGCGTTCAGATAACAAACCGCAAGGCTTACAGGGTGCTTGTGCGCCCGACGCTTAGCAGGCAGACGGTGTAACCGCCAAAAAACTATATAAAAATAACTTTAGATGCCTGCATACAGGCGGCTGCCAATTCATGCCTCTTTCTTTTTCTTCGAATTGGAAACTATTTCCTGAACATCCTTAAGCGTTGCGAATTCAAGCGGGTTTATTGAGTTGATTACGTATTTTATTTCGCTGACCTGCTCGGATTTGGCATAGTTCTGCTTTATGTTATCAACTTCAGATTCAACCATTGCCATTTTCTCAGATAGTTCATCAAGGCGCGCGGTGATATCGGAGAGGCTGCGTTCAAATGCAGTTGTATCAGCACCCGCACCCTGAGATTTTAATTCCTGAACGTCCTTTAGCTTCTTGTTTATCACAAGAAGGTTCCGTCCCAAAATTTTCTCGTTGCGGATGAGATATTTCATTTTCTGTGAAAGCAGAAGGATACTACTGTTGAGCGCGGTAATATCGCCATTTATTTTTGAGAAAATGTTCTGCCCCTGTGACTGCAGCCTCATATTTGACGGCTGCATCTGCGAATCCTGTGGCATGTGCCTTTGGTGCGGCGGCATTGTGAAGACCTACTTTTAATAAAACCCTTTATTGTTAAAGAATATTGCTATGGGCGCTAATAAGCTTAACGGGCTTTTGCTCGACTGTGACTATGAAATAAATGGTCAGGGCGAGGCTAAAATTAAGGTCTATATTGGCACAAATCAGGGTATTACAAAGCTTGAATACCAAAAATTTAGCCCCTATTTTTATCTTCTCAGCAACAATCCCGAAAGCACAATCAAGGCACTGCAGGGGCATGACTTTGGCGAAGGGGCCAGGGTTTTGCGCGCAGAAGAATCGCGCAAGGAGAATGCGGTAGGGGTTGTGAAGGTTTATTTCAAAAACCCGCAGGACCTGGTAAAAGCAAGAGAAAAAATTGAAGAAATTGAGGGGGTTATTGGGAGGCGTGAGTTTGACATTCCCTTTGCAAACCGGTTTTTGATGGATAAAGGCCTGCACCCGATGTCCGGGGTAGAAGTTGAAGAGGAAATGGGGCAACTAAAAAAAATAGGGCAAATCGATTTTAAGCGCGAGCTGCGCATTGCTTCGCTTGACCTTGAAACATATTCACCCGGAAGGTTTTCGGACCCAAAAAAAGACCCGATACTGCTCTTTGCTGTAGTTACCAAGACAGGCTCAAAGGTTTACACCTACAAAAAAACCGCTGCAACGGAAGCGGTTGTGTGCAAAGATGAAAAAGAAATGCTCGAAACCGCACTTGCGGATTTGCGAGAGCTAAGGCTCGATGTTCTTGTCACATACAACGGGGATTCGTTTGATTTGCCATACATTAAAGAGAGATGTGAGAGGCTAAAAATTAAATGCGATCTTGGGTTTGGCGGAATAAATGTTCGACGGAGCGGGATGTATAATGAGTCATCAATTAAAGGCACGCAGCACCTTGATGCTTACGCTCTCACAAAGTTCATGGCACGCATTGGCGCTGTGAGCCTGATAAAATTTGACCTCGAGAATGTTTCCGAAAAACTTTTTGGCGAGACCAAAGACAAAATCGCCGCTCACACGATTAATGAACTCTGGGACAAAGGGGAATTTGACCCCGTAATAAAATATAATCGCGAGGACGCAGAGGTTACGCTCCGGCTCGCGCGCGAATTCCTTCCGCTCCAGCTCCAGCTCTGCACAATGCTGCGCTGGACGCTTTCAGAAACCTGCAGGTCATCCTCTTCGCAGATGGTTGAGCAGCTCTTAATGATTAAGAGCCAGGATACCAATCTTCTAATTCCAAACAAACCCAGTGAATCTGAAATAAACCGAAGAAATCTCCAGACATATGAGGGCGGATTTGTAAAAGAGCCGCTTCCGGGATTGCATGAAAATATTGCCGTGCTTGACTTCCGCTCGCTCCACCCGTCAATTATGATTTCGCATAACATCAGCCCCGACACTTTCAGGTGCGAACATGCGGAATGTAAAACAGGGAAAAATGTCTCGCCGGACAAGGACTGGTTTTGCGAGAAGAAGAAAGGTTTTCTTACGGGAATTCTTGAGGAAATTCTTGCAGACCGCACGAAACTAAAGCACAGGGCAAAGCAGATGGACAAACAAAACCCTGAATATAAGATGCTAAACGCGCGCCAGCACGCGCTGAAAATTCTTTTGAATTCGCATTATGGTTATCTTGGCTATCCGCGCTCAAGGTGGTATTCACGAGAATCTGCAAGAGCGGTTACTGCATGGAGCAGGCATTATATACAGGACGTTTCTCACAAAGCGGAAAAAGAAAGTTTCACGGTTTTATACAATGATACAGATTCGTGCTTCCTGAAAATTCCGCAAGGCAAGAATGAAGCCGATGTGAAGGCATTCATGGAAAAGACAAATTCGGAACTTCCCGAATCAATGGAGCTTGAGCTTGACGGGGTTTATCGGCGCGGGATATTTGTGACAAAAAAGGAAGGGGGCGCCGCGAAGAAAAAGTACGCGCTGATTGACTACAGGGGCAATCTTAAAATAGTGGGCTTTGAGTATGTCAGAAGGGACTGGGCAATTATTGCAAAAGAGACGCAGAAGAATGTTATTGAAGCGATTCTAAAAGACGGTGACACGGCTAAAGCCATTGCGATTGCAAAGGAAACAATAAGGCGGCTAAAGGAAGGGAAGGTCCCAAAAAAAGAACTTGTGATAATGAAGCAGTTGAAGCGCAAGCCTGACAATTATGACTCTCCGGGCCCGCAGGTTGCTGCGGCAAAGAAGGCGATGGCAAAGGGCAAGGATATTGATGTCGGGAGCATTATTGCTTTTGTTGTAACAAAAGGCACTGGAAAAGCCAAGAGCATTTCGGAGCGCGCTGAGATGGAAGAGTACGTGCAGGAAGGCAACTATGATGCGGCCTATTATATTGAGCACCAGATACTTCCGGCGGTCGCGCTGATACTGCAGGAGCTGGGGTACTCAAAGGAAGACCTGATACAGGGCGGGAAGCAGCAGACGCTGTTTGGGAAATGGTGAAAAGGGTATGCCGACAACAAGTCTTACTTGTAAGAAAACATTAAATATCAGGTTGGGTGCAATATTAATGGTGATTAGATGCAAGCAATAGTTGAGACAACAAAAATGTCCACAAAAGGGCAAATAATAATCCCGAAAGAAATAAGGGATTTCACCCAAAGCAAAGAGAATACAATGTTCACGGTCATGCCGCTGAATACTGAAACAATAATACTGAAAAAAATGAATCGTGAAGAAATGGTCAAAGAGTTCAGAAAAATCAGGCAAGAAACAAAAGACAAGCTTTCAGAGGATGAAATCAATGCAATTATACACAAAATCAAATAAATTGGTGCTTGACACAAATATAATCATCTCAGCACTGATTGGAAAGCGTGGCGAACCGGCAAAATTATTTGAAAAACTGATGCAAGAAGAAATCGAGAACCACTCAAGTAAGGAAATAATAGAGGAAATAATTGAAGTGTTGAATCGTGAAGAAATAATCGCAAGGACAACAAAAGAGGCAAGAACATTCATTCTCCAGCAATACCTGACACACTCCAAAATAATTACGCCAAAAAAGAAACACGCAATCGTTGAACACGCATCCGATAACAAATTTATTGACGCGGCTGTTGAAGCCAAAGCAAATTTCATCATAAGCGGGGACAAACACTTGCTCAAAATAAAAGAATTCACGGGAATCAAAATAATTACAGCAAAAGAGTACATGACTCGCTAACTCGCCAAAAAAATCCTTTATGCAAAAGCCAGCCCGAAAGAAATGGAAACATGAACCAAGTTAAAGGGTTCACGGCACTAATTCATTGATTTTCATGGACAAGGAAACCGTTGCAAAGTACAAGAAAGCCGGCGAAATAACCGCCGAGGTTCAGGGGCTTGCGGCGAAAAACCTAAAGGTTGGCACAAATCTTTTTGAATTTGCAGAAGAAATAGAGGCAGCAATAAAAAAGAAGGGCGGTGAGTGCGCATTTCCGATTAATCTCTCGCGCAACCATGTGGCTGCGCATTACACGCCCGCATTTGAATCGAAAGATGCGGTTGAGGAAAATGATGTCATAAAAGTTGATATCGGCGTTCATGTTGATGGTTTCATTGCGGATTCCGCAACAACTATTGATTTTTCTGGAAAGCACACGCAAATGGTAAAAGCTTCAGAGGAGGCACTTGAAATCGCCGTGGCGCTTGTCAAGGAGGGCGTTGCAGTGGGAGAAATTGGAAAGGCAATTGAAGTGGCAATAAGGGCAGGGGGTTTCCAGCCCATACAGAATTTAAGCGGCCATGGTGTTGATGAATATGACGCCCACACAGCACCCACAATTCCAAATATTGGTTCTAACGATTCCCGCGAACTTGAGGACGGCATGGCTTTTGCAATTGAGCCATTTGCAACAGATGGCACCGGGTTTGTGCATGAAGGGGCGCAGGCTGAAATATTCCAGCTCCTTGAAAAAAAACCAGTAAGAAGCGCAGAGGCGAGAAAAATACTTGATTTTGTGGATGAGAATTATTCAAAGCTTCCTTTTGCTGAAAGGTGGCTGCAGCGTGAATTAAAGCTTAGCGAATTTGGAAGAAAAGTTGCAATGCGCGAACTCATGCAAAAGAAATGCATTATGGCATTTCCCCTGCTAAAAGAAGAGGAAGGCAAAACCGTAACGCAGGCGGAAACAACCCTTCTTTTGAGCGATGGGAAGGTTATACGGCTGCTTTAGGCAAGCAAAAAAGATATGTTTAAATTCTGTAATTAACAGGATTTGTGCATGGCTAAAACAATCATAAAAACTTTGGCAAAAGAGGCAATTACAGGCATCAATACGGGTTTTGCCGGCGGACACCTCAGGAGTGAGGGGGAATTAGAGTTCATAGTATGGAAAGTGGCTGAAACCCGCGGTGTTGACAGGAAAGCAGCAACACTGCTGATGGAAATTTCAAGAAGGCACCCTTTTGTTGATGGCAACAAAAGGACTGCATTCCAGTCAATGCTTGCCTTGCTGCAACTCAATGGCAAAAAAATGGATGTTGGCGAGGCATCCAGATTCAATGTTGTTGTCTGGTCAGTAAAGCCAAAAACAAGCATAGAAGAAATAGTCAATTGGATTGCAAACCACACGAGGGGTGATTGAATGAAAATCATAAAAATAAAGGGCAGAAGGGAGCCGGTTACAATGGCAGAATGGGATGACATAAAGCACATAGTAAAGGCAGATATGAAAAAGTACAAGGGGTTTTATGACGAACTTGCTGAATTATAGTGGGCGGCGGGATAATCAAGAAAATCATTGCAGCCGTAAGATGGGCTCCGGGTTCCCATAATTCCCAGCCATGGAAGTTTGTTGTTGTCAAAAACCCCAAAAACAACCAATTTAAACTTCCCTAAAGAAGTAGTCTATTATTGCGCCCATGGTCTAACCTGGATATGACGCTAGCCCGCGAAGCTGGTAATCAGGGTTCAAATCCCTGTGGGCGCGCTATACGTCAATCGACGACTTTTTAAAGAGTTGTATTTTTGGTTATAATCAAAGAACAAATCCGTTAAGATTGGTGGACACACAATGAATGCAAGTTTTCTAATCAGGGCAAAAGAACCAAATGTCATAACGGAAAAAGGGGTGCGCGTATTTGTAATGGAAAGGCTGCTGAACTCTTCTTTCGATAAAGGTTCTGTTGTAAACCTTGATGACAAAACTGTCCAGGTCCGCCTAGAGGGAGATGAAAATGAGATAAGAAAATTCAAAGAACTTCTTGAAAAAGAAATTATTGCCAAATTTGGAAATCCTATAATTGTTTTTACTCAGGTTCAGGAGACCACTGACAATGTGCCGGTGCTTCTAAAATCAAGCCAGGCCTTGATGGTTGGGCAGCTGCATAAAGGCATAAATGTCCAGCTGGAAATACTTGACACGTTAAGGAACATGAGAGCCGACACCCTCACAACTTTTAGGAATCTTCCGGAAGAGATTGCAAGGGCTCTTAGGGAAAGCAAATCGGAGCAGCATTAAACCTCCGCCCGCAAACCGCTATCCAGTAAAAACCAATTATTAAAAGGGAATTGAATCCTCTTCACTGATATGGTAAAGTCCTTTTCTGACGATGTTGATTTCATAAAAATTGTTTTTGTCGTCGGTGGCGTTTTGTGGTCATTTGGGACTGTCCTCTTTACCTTCAATAGTTATGCTGGCGGAAGCTGGAAACCGCTGACAGAAAACCTGTTTCTTGTAGTTGGAATAATAATATCATTCATTTTGATTTTCATCATAATGGGAATTTGGAAAGAATTGGAAGTGCCTTTGAGAAAAGTCACGGTAACTGATGATGGAACGGTCTCAATCCCGGGGCGAGGGCGCCTTTCGCAATCGGTAGATGACCTATTTTCCGGGCTTTTCAAGATTTCTAGGAAAAATGGTTACTATTATGCGGAGAATAAAGAAAGACGGGATAAAAACAGGGTTTATTTGGATTTCGCCAAAGACAATATCTTGGAAGCAAGGCTTGCCATGGCTAATGAAATTATGCCGATTGACAATAGGCTTTTAGGCCAGAAGTATGTCACCAACCCTAAAAATGCCGTTTTGATAAAATTCAAAAATCCGATTCCCTATATTGGGTCAGGTCGCTGGGAAGGATTGGATTCCAAAATGACTGACAAATTCCCGGACTTTGCAAAACAGTTGCGTGAAAACCTTGTTCCCGAAAAGCCGATTGAGGCGGTGTTTGTCTCGGTAAAAGAACCGCACAAACTTATTGAGGAACTTGAAAAATGACATTTCCTTCACGCAATAAGTTGTCATACTCAGGGAAGAATTTGAATCATCAGGCGGTTTATTATACAACTTCGGGCATTGTAAAATCGGCGATAAGCATGAAAAAAACAGATTGTTTGATGGTTGTAATTGCCTTCGCACTGCTTTTTGGTCGTGGTTGAACATGGCAATATTTGGAATCGGCGCAGGAAAAATGGAATTGAGCCTAAATGGCACAAATTACCGCGCGGGTGACACAATTACGGGCAATGCGCGGCTCACAATAAACGACCCGATAAAAGCGCACGGAGTTCTAGTTTCATTTTGGGGTGAGCGCAAGGTTAGGTCATATAAGTTTAGTTCCGGTAGAGGAAGGCCTGCTGAAACCACGGAAATTCTTTTCAAAGTGGAAAAAAAAGTCGATGATGAAAGGCAGTACCAGAAAACTGTTCAGCCAGTTAGTTATGATTTCAGTTTGCAAATTCCTGAAAATGCGCTTCAGAAAGTAGAATTAGGGGATGGAATAATTGGCAAAGTAGTTGGGGCGCTCCAGCAGATGTCGCAGGGAAGTATCAGGTTTTATGTCCAGGCAAAGCTTGACATCCCAATGGGCTTTGATGTTTCCAAAAAAATCGAGGTTTTCGTGACCCCGAAAAGCACCATGCCGCAGAGCATACAATAAAAACCAATTATTAAAAGGGAATTGAACATCCTTTCATTATTATAGTGCGGGGGTCCCATAGT
>CAZEBH010000009.1:0-22464 GCA_964510425.1 uncultured archaeon
GGCCGGAGTTTCTCTCCGGCCGTCATTAGCTATAATTTTTCCGCCAATTTCAAATACCCCTGGTGTTATCTCCTCGATTTTGAAGCCCATTCTTTTACCAATATATTCAAGTGTTTGGGGTTTTTATGGGTAGCTATTTTGCGGACTCTGGCCGGCAAACCACTCTTTACATTAAAAACAAGGGGGCTTCTGAAAAATGTTTATGCCTTATCTTCCCCGCCTTGAGCCGCCCTGATTCCGCCCGCCCCTTCTGTTTCCGCCAAAAGGCCGTTTGTGGTGAGAATCCTTGTTGAAAGGTTTTCTTTCGCCAGCCGAAAAAGAGCCCTTGTCGGCAGTGCCTTCAGAATCCCTTGCCGGATATGCCCTTGTCCCTTCGCCGAATTTGGCGGAACCTTCCGGCCTTTTGGAATAGTGAAACCCATCAGATTTTGGCCTTGATTCGGCATGGCTATATGCCGGCTTGCTGCCATATTCCCTTCTCCCGCCAAAGCCCGCCCTTGCTCCTTCGCGCGGCTTGTTGTATGGGGGGCGGAATTCAGTCCGCCTTCCAAATCCGGCTCCTCCGCTTCTGTGCACCGGCCGCGAATTGTCATATCCGCCGCGTGGCCGCTCGTGCGCCTGCCCATATGAGGTGGCAAATGTTCTGTGCTCTCCCTCGGCGCTTTGCACTCTTGGTGCGGGAGTAAATTCTTTCTGTGGCCGTTGGTCAGAAAATTCCCTTCTCTGTCCGGAGCTCATGTACTCCCTGCGCGGCATAGGTTCGCGCTGGCTCGCCTGCGGCGCATGAACCCTCTCATTTACTATTTTTCCAAGCGCCTCAACCCTCTCATCAAGTTTCTTTTTCAAATCATCCGCGCTGCTGCGGTTGCCGAAATAATCCTTTTTTGCGGCGATTGCAAGTTTTGATGCAACGCTTCGCGCAATCCGTCCCTTGTGCACATCCTTTGCCGCCTTCACAAGCGGGTGCTGGAACAAATACCCGTATTTGGGGCCGTTGACGCCTTTTCTAAAGTGCATGAATAGTGCCTTTTCCGCCCCTATCATCTGTATGGTTGAGGCTGGTGCGAATGCCAAGCTTTTCTTGCTTCCGATTTTTGCAAGTATTTTCGCTCCAAGTACCGGTCCTGCTATTTCAGTAAAATTCGGAAGTTCCTGCATCATGGTCTGCTCCAAATATTTTGAGAGATGCTCGCGCTCCTGTATTAGGTTTAGGCAGTTCTGGGCAAGCGATTTCATTTCGGTGATGTCCTTTTCGCTGGCGCTTGAGCCAATCGAATTTTCCGCGGCTTTTGCAATCTCTCGCGCAAAATCCCGGTCATCAATGTGCATGCCGATTTTTTTCTCGGTAAAGCCCTCCCTTGGGCCAATTGAGCTAACCAGCTTTACATAAGTGCTGCCCTCTTTTACCATTTCGCTAAGTTCGGGGAAGTGAACGGAGTGCCATTCGCGCAGCTGCTCGATAAGAAGATTTGCTATGGGGTCAATGTCCTCTAAAATGTTCACTGATTTTATTATGTGCACGTCCCTGTCCTCGTATTTTTGCGTTATTTTCTTCTTTGCCGCGTCAATCATTTGTTTGCGCAGCGCCCCGATATCAGCCATTTGATTTCGCCTCCAAAATTTTTTCCAGTTCGCTAATTTTCACGCGTTTCTGCTCCATTGAGTCCCTCTCGCGCAATGTCACGGTATTGTCCTTCATGGTATCATAATCAACTGTAATCCCAAATGGCGTTCCTGCGGCGTCTTGCCTGCTATACCTTCTCCCAATGCTCCCGGATTCGTCATAGATGCAAAGAAACCTCTTCTGCAGCGCCTCATAAATCTTCATTCCCTTTTCCGCAAGGCCGTCCTTTTTCACAAGCGGGAAAATTCCTATCTGTACCGGAGCCATTGCTGCGGGCAGATGCAGCACTGTTCGTTTTTCATCATCCTGCCTCTCATCATAGCACATATCTAGCAGCGCAAAAAATGGCCGGTCAACGCCGAATGCAATTTCAATCACGTGCGGAATCTGTTCCTTGTTTTCCGCTGTTCTTGCCACCAGTTTTTGCCCCGAAAATTTTGCATGCTGTGTTAAATCATAATCTGTGCGATCGCTTATCCCGCAAACTTCAAGCCAGCCAAAACTGCGAAGGTTCACTTCAATGTCCCATGTGTCATCCGAGTAGAATGCCTTCTCATCGCTGTGGTGCTGACGGAGCCTGATTTTTTCTTTCGGAATCCCAAAGCCCAAAAACATTTTGTAGGCAAAATTCAAATGCCATGCGTATGCCATGTTCTTGAGAATTTTTTCCTCCATTGCATGCGCGAGGGAAATTTCTTTTGGTTCTTTGGAGTTTTTTTGCATCTCTTCAGTCCACGCAGGGATTAAGTCATCCCTGACCTGTTCGAATTTGGGCCAATTCTGTTTCATTTCGGGGAACAAAAATGTCTGCGATTCTGCCTGCGTGAATTCACGGCAGCGAAGCAAGTGCTGGCGCGGCGAGATTTCATTGCGGAAAGCTTTTCCAATCTGGAAAACGCCGAAAGGGAGTTTGTCGCGGAAAAATTCCATGTAATTTTTGAACGGCAGATAGGTGGTGGTTGCGGTTTCGGGCCGGTTGTAGGCCTCAATGTCGCGTCCTATTGTTGTTTTCATCATCAGGCTGTGCCTTTCAATTTTTAGCGCAAGTTTTTTTCCAGTGGGGGATTTGATGTTTTTTTCCTTGATTGTTTTTAGCAGTTCCTCATCTTTCATATGGTCTGCCTGCAGCCCTGTTATTTCCTCAATGAGTTTATCTGCGCGATAGGATTCCTTGCCATCTTCGGTAAATATTACCGGGTCATTAAATCCGTCAAGATGCCCCGATGCTTTCCATACAATTGCGGGAGAAATTATCGGGTATTCGATTTCATAAAATCCCTGCGCGTTGAAGTGTTTTCTTATTACTGATTCAATGTTGTTTTTGAGCCTCTTTCCAAGTGGGCCGTATGAGTAAAAGCCCGAAATTCCGCCGTATATTTCTGGTTCCGGACCGTATACAAATCCTTTTTCTTTCAGGTAATTGGTGAGTGTTTCGGAAAAATTGTCGTTTTTGGGCATGAATAGTAATTTGAAATGCAAAGGAATTAAAACCGCTATTAGCCCTCAATTTGTTCTATAACTGGTCTAATTTGCCGCGGAAGCATAGCCCGGTTTTGCCGCCGATTCGTAATCGGCAGGTCGAGGGTTCAAATCCCTCCCGCGGCTTATATACTGTTTTCAACTAGAACACTTTACATTTGCATTTTTTCCAGAAGTTCATTTGTCTTCCAGTTCCGAATTCTGGTGCCTGAGAGATGCCGGTCATTGCTCCAGATGTCCGCTCCGGTGGATAGTGCACATGCCACATATGGCGCATCTTTTTTGTCACTTACAAGGCCTAGTGCGGCCTTGTAATAGAGCATTATTTCATCATCGGGCACGAGTCTTATTCTTCTCAAAAGTATTTTTGTCAATTCTCCAAAATTATTTTCCGAAAGCCTGCTCTTGCCTCTCAATTCATTTGCGTATTTGGCATATCCGAGCCCAAGAAATCTTGGCGCGTAAAGGGTCAGTCTCCTGTCAAGCATATGCTGACCCAAATTGTCAAAATAAAGTCTTACAAAAAAATCGTATTTTTTCACGGTTGTTTTAAAGCCCTTGCCAAAATGCCCTGAACCAGCAATTTAACGCAACTTCAAAAGTCATCTGTTAGCAGTTACCTATCTTGAAACCCTAAGAATTGGAACATGGGCAGTTAACCCTTAAATTGCAAATTTTAAGTCTTGATTATAACCGGTACAAGAACAGTCGGCCTGCTTCCGCTAGGCTCCTTGTAGAGAACCCCGATTTTGCAGTTCACAATCTGCCCCTGCGGCGTTGCTGGCGGAACAGCTATCACATACGGCACTGATTTTGTCATTCCCTTTTCCAGCGAATCAAATGTGTACTCAAGTGAATTGTTCTCAAGTGTTAGCCAGCTGGTCCCAAGTGAGGCGCAGTCAACCCTTACTGCAAAGTCGCGCAGCAGCACGTCGCCGTTGTTTTTTATGTCCAAAAAATTTGAAATTTTTGTATAACCCTCAGCGGATTTCGAAAGCGTAATAATATCCTGTATTCCGGAAACATTCACCGCAGTTTTGGGCTTAGCTGCAACAAGCCGGAAGTCAATGTTTTTTGTAAAAAAAGATGTGGCCGCACTTATTACCCCGTTTACTGTCACGCTCTCCTTGCCTTCGGGGAATTTGAAGCCCAAAGGAATTTCAGTAATTAGCGTTATTGTCTCTTCAGATTTCGCCCCGGTAGAGATTGTATTTTCCGGGCTGAATTTGAACCATTTTTTTATTTCCGCCTTGTCGCCAAACTCGGTTTCTGTGATTGTAAGTTCTATTGCAATGTCATCAACTTTGAAATCATTGTCATTTTTTATTTTGAGTGCCTTTTCAACATGTTCGCCCGCCTTGACACTGCCATAATCAAGCCTCTCTGATGAACTTCCCACGGTTAGCCTGATGTTTTTGATATTGAACTGCACAAGCGAGTACTTGCCCTCGATTCTTGATTTTTTTGCGGAAAGTCCGACTACTCTTATGGCGCCATTCTTAGCGCTTCCGATTTCACTCTTCGAAGGGTTCTCCTTAACTTTTAGTTTTAGGCTGAGTTGATTTTCCCCGGTGCGTAGATTTAGCGGTTTTGCATATTCAATTGTCATTGCGCTCTTTGCATCATCATCAAGTGCGAGTTCTATTTCCGTATTTGAGGTTTCATTGTTAATGATGCGGATTTCAAGTTCCTTTAATTCTCCGGTTGCAAAGTTTGCAGGAAATGAGCCGCTTAGTTCAATGTCCTTGTCAAGTTCAAGCTCCTGTTCAATTTGCCTTGAAGAATCAGTTACCGTAATTGGCGTGGCCCTGATAGGCTTGTAGCCATCCGATTGTATATCAACAAGATAACTGCCTTCACGAATGCCTGCAGTTTCCGAACTTCGAAGCCTTGCAATTTCTTGTCCTGCCTCTGAGAGAACTTTAATGTTCGCGTTTAATGATTTGCCTTCCGTGTCAGTTACATTAAATGTCACCTGTTTTATGCTGCCTATAAAAAAATTATATGCAAATAACAATGCCCCGAGAAGAACTATTGCAATCAGGATTTTTTTCCAGTTGCCCTTGACAATTTCAATTGCGGAGCCGCCCATTTCGCCTGCAGAATCAATGGGGTCCGGTTCATAATTTGACCCTTCCTGCTGCTCGCCGTGCGGGGAGTCGTATTTGTCGTCCACGAAATCAATATATTATAACCTATATTAAACAGTTTCGACCACTTTATTTGCTTATGAAAATAGGGCTTCTCAGTTCAGAGTCATCAGAACTTTCTGTAATGCCGCGCGTTGTCGAACTTTTGCAAAAGAGGATTCATGGGATTGAGGTTTTGCAAAAAACGGCAAAAAATAATCTGGATCTCCCTGCAATGGTATCTTCACTAAAGGGTTGCGAGCATATTGTTGTTGCTGTTTATTATCCGCAGGAGACTGTGGATGTGAAGGTTTTGATGGAAAAACTTGTGGAGCTTGACCTCAAGGGACAAAGAAACATAAAATTCATCATGCCTTCAGAAGATTTGGATGAAAAAGAAGAGGCTTCACGAATTGTAGATTCCATTGTTGAAAAAATTTCCGGAAAAAAACCGTGAAGAAAGCAAAGCACAAGAGTTATAGCAAATGGCTTAAATATAGCAGGTCAATGAAAATAATTCAGTGAAATTTCAATGTCTGCTACCTTGTCCCTTTTGGTGAACCGCAATGAAATGTTCAAAAAATTAAAGCGGTTCACCATATCGCGAAATTTAATTTTTGCAATTCGTTCATTTCTTGTTTTTGCGCGTGGATTTTGATTTTCCGAGAAAATGCCTCTTTACCATATCATGCTTTTGCAGTGCGGCGTTCGAAAGCCTTAGCTTGTGGTTGTGTTCCTCTATTTGTTCAAGTTTCTTCTCCCTGCTGCCGAGCATTTCCTGTAGGTGCCCAATGGTTTTTGATTTCTCCGCAAGTTCTTTTCGCATTGCGCCTATTTCGGCGCTGAAGCGCTCCTCCAATGAATTCTTGAGAGAAATTTTTTCCTCATTAAGGCCGAGCAGTTCTTTTGAATATGTGTTGCGCAATTGGATTGTCTCGTGCTCGATTTCTATCAGCATCTTTTTGGCGTAATCACGCTCCTTTTTGAGCATGGTCATCAATTCGAACGTCTTTCCTGTTGCCTGAGATTCAAGCTCCTCAACTCCTAGCAGCCTCTCTTCAAGTTCAGAGAGTTTTCTTTGCGCAAGAGCCATGTTCTCCATTGCGCCCTCGAACTGCTTTATCAGAAGCCCGGTTTTTGCCTCAAGCTTGCGGGTTATTTCATTGAGCAAATTTTCAATTTCAATCGAGGACTCCTTTTCCGCCAAACCAAGAAATGTGTTCCTGCGGGTCTCCTCATATTTGCCGCGCAAATCCTCAAGTTCGGTTTCCTTTTTCTCCAATAGTTCAAGAATGCTTTTCTGCGCCCCCCTTGCCTGCAGTGCGGGTTCGCGCTTGCGGTCAAACACGCGCAGCCTCTCGGAGGCATAGGTGCTGCGAAGAAGCATTGAGAGGGTTTTTTGCTCCAAATCAGAATACAAATCCGGAACGGTTACGGTTTCGGCAATCGCGTTTATGCCTTCCGCTTTTAGTTTTCCAAGGCGCTCCTCTTCCATGTGCATGTTCCTTTTCAAAACCGTGATGAGCAGGTTCATTTCCTTAATATGGGTTCCGAGCTCCGCTTTTTGCGTTTCGGGGTTCTTTTCGGCTTCCGTGCGCGCCATCTGGAAAATTGAGTATAATTCCTCCATCATGGGAATAATCGTTGCAAGGTTGTTCACAAACGCGGGTCTTGAATAGTTCGCCCACGGCCTGCTGCCAGCCTTTTCGCGCATTTCGGAGA
Organism: uncultured archaeon; assembly: GCA_964510425.1. Lineage (GTDB taxonomy): Archaea > Iainarchaeota > Iainarchaeia > Iainarchaeales > Iainarchaeaceae > UBA10205. The sequence goes on from CAZEBH010000009.1 coordinate 6,955, forward strand.
TGTGCTTTTCTATCTGTTCGCAAATTTGGCGCAGTTCCGGCATAGTCTAATATATGATGTTTTCTGCTTTTTAATCTCTCTGCCCGCATGAGCATCCCCTTCGTGTGGTCTTTGGGGCCTTAGATAGGGCGGCTGTCGAGGCATTAATGATGTCTCCTAAGGGTAGAGGATTATGCCGTTTTTGCAGGGCTAGAAATTATATACTCCATTTGGCTTATTGGTTGCATGCAAATTTTCCACAAAAATGGCATCGTGCTCAGGTCTAATTCAATGCAAGGGCAGCGAGTCAAGCCTGCTGAAAGCAGTCTGTTGCACCCATCCCCTTACGGGGATTCTGTGGTTTCACAAACCACCGAAACAGACGAAACTGTTGAAGACGAGTTGTTTATTGACGCTTCCGGCATTCGCGAAAAGCACGCGCTGATAACCCATGCGCACTCCGACCATGCAAAGGCAACAACTTCAAATACATACTATTTGACTCCCGAGACCTCATCTTTAATCGGTTCCGCGGCAAAAAAATTGAGTGTAAAAGAAGTGCCATTCGGGAAAAATTTCAATGTGGGGGACTTTTCCTGCACTTTCCGCCCTTCAGGGCATATTCTTGGTTCAGCACAAATAGAGGTTCAGAATGGTTCTGAAGTTGTTCTTACTTCCGATTTCAAATTGCAAAAGAGCATTCTCTTTGAGGGAGCCCAAATTCTGCCCTCCGAAACGCTTGTGATAGAAACAACATTCGGCCTTCCGGAGTACTCCTTTCCTGAACGGGATGAGGTTTATTCTGATATTGCAAAGTGGGCGCGCAATGAACTCGCCCAAAATAAATTCATAGTGCTTGGCGGATATAGCACGGGAAAAGCGCAGGAGCTGACAAAAATTGTAACAGAGCTGCTCGGGCAAACTCCGCTGGTTCATCGCAAGGTTTTCGAGCAGAACCGTTCGTATGAGGCTCATGGAATAAAGCTTGGAAATTATCTTGAACTAAACCACAACCTCAACGAGGCAAATATTTTGATAATGCCTCCGCACCTAATTGATGATAATCTCCTGCTTGCACTGCAACACCAGCTCAAAAGAAAAGTTGTTGCCGCGATTGCAACAGGCTGGAAGAACCACTCCAAATACAAAACTTTTCCGCTCTCGGACCACGCGGATTTCAATTCTCTTGTAAAATATGTAAAAGAGAGCTCCCCAAAACTTGTGCTAACCACCCACGGCTTTGAGGAGGAGTTTGCTGATTATGTCCAAAAACGGCTCGGAATTCCGGCGCGGCCCCTTTCCCGTGGGGGGCAGAGCGCATTAGGGGATTTTAATTCATAAATTATTCGAATGCAGCCCTGATTTTTTCAAATGCATCGGGTCTTAAATTCTTAAGCGGTTCAGCATACATTGCAAACAAACGATGTGCCTGTTCAGCCCTTAAAAGCCGCGCTCTTTCCTTCTTCCCTTCAGGGGATTTATCATTTTTGAGCGACTCAGCCCTGTTTTTGAATTCCTGTGCCCGTGCTTCAAAGTCCCCTTTTGAACCCGATAACGTTTCAAGCACTCTTCCAAGCATTTCTTCCGGCTTGGCCCCTGACTCTGGGTGCTGTGCAAAAACTTTTCGTGTAATGTTAATAATTTCCACTTTTACTCCGGACGGGAGGCGGTCAAATGCCTCCGCATGCTTTTTCCCAAATTTTGTTGTGCTAAAGAGGGCAAATTGTTCAGCATCTGCAATTCCAATTTTTTTAAATTCAGCCTTCCGGAATTTCAGCCTGTTCATGTGTTCAGCAGACAAACGGCTGTTCAGGGCGTGAAGGCCTACTGCTCCTGTAACTAAAAATGTTGTTCCGGCAATTGCCGTGGTTTTTTTATTGCGCAAGATAAACCCTTCGGTTTTACTCCATGCGCGGTTTCCTGCTTTCCTGAGCCTTCCTATAAACCCGGATTTTCTTCTGTTCATGCCGCTCGAACCCATATTTGTTTCAAGATGCGGGGATGCATGCGGCTGTGCTATTTCATTTCCAAAATGATGTTTCAAAAATTGTTTGGGTGTTCTCGTTTAAATCCCCTTATAAAAATTAAATTTCCAAGTTGTATATAAGCCTATTTTTCCGGGAAATTACCCCGTTTCCGGCTTTTCTCCAAATATGGCCGAAGAAAAGGGCCCTTGTTTGGAAAATCATCATTTTTTCATTTCAAAGATGCGCACAACCAAAATCTCACGGTAATGTTCTTCCAGTTCTTTTTTTTGTTTTGCAATCCGCACTTCAATTTCACGCATTCTTTTCCCATGTGAACTAACCGCTGCATCAAATTTTGATTTGAATTCCGCCGCCTTTTTCTTAAAAATCCTGATTGTTTCCATGTCATTTTTATGTGAAATGCTAATCTGAAAAAGCCTACTATTGGCATCTTGAAGGCCTTTAGAGGCTTCGCTAATTTTTTTCTCCCCGACTTTTTTCTCATTCTCAAGCTGCTTTTCAAACGCTTCAAGCCTTGATTCATCTTCCTTTAATGCGCGTTCTTTTTTTTCAATAAAACCCCTGTCCCTTTCGCGCTCCCGCAGAATAGATATTGCCTTTGCAAGCCCCTTATCCCGCCCAAGTTCAGGGTAGTAAATTTTTGCAATCCCACTTATTTTGTTCATTTGCCAAGGGCTCAAAAAATGTCTCTCGTCCACTCTTTGGGAGGCATAAAAATTTGCCCAGGCGTTGGTCTCTTTGACATTTAACCCAGACAATAACTTTTGAAATTTTGGAATGGTTGAATTTAAAATTTTTGTTTGGCGTATTTGATGGGACGCAATCCCAATTCCGATTGCCGCTATTGAGCTAAAAATTGCCGCACGCCTTAGTATTTTACTTTTCATATTATGAATAGTTCCCAAAATCTATTATAAAATCCTTTCCAGACATCCAAAGAAGCTATTTAATGCTTTTCAATCCTCGCTTTATAGAGTGGATTTTAATGTTTAGGACCCATACCTGCGGAGAACTAGGCGCAAATAATGAGGGCAAAACCGTTACCTTGTGCGGCTGGGTTGATACTTGCCGTGATCATGGCGGGCTCACTTTTATTGATTTGCGGGACAGATACGGCCTTACACAAATTGTAATAAATCCGCAAACAAATAAGGCGCTCTCTGAAATTGGCAAGGCGCTAAAGCGCGAATCAGTAATCCAAGTAGTGGGTAATGTAAAGGAGAGGCCAAAAGGCACGCAGAACAAATCCTGGCACACCGGGAAAATCGAGGTTGAGGCAGGAAAAATTGAAATTCTAACAACCGCGCTGCCAATTCCAATTGAACTCTCGGAAACAAACCAATCAAGTGAAGAACAAAATCTCACCTACCGCTATCTTGAATTGCGCAAAGAATCCTTGCAGAAAAATATAATTGCACGCCACAAAATAGTAAAAATTGTGCGCGACTTCTATGATGAGAATAATTTCCTTGACATAGAAACCCCGATTCTTGCAAAAAGCACACCCGAAGGTGCGCGGGATTATCTTGTCCCAAGCAGGGTAAACCCGGGAAAATTCTACGCGCTTCCGCAGAGCCCGCAGATTTTCAAGCAGCTTTTAATGGTTGCAGGTTTCGACAGGTATTTCCAGATTGCAAGATGTTTTCGCGACGAGGACCTGCGTGCGGACAGGCAGCCAGAGTTTACCCAGATTGATGTTGAGATGAGCTTTGCAACAGAAGAGGACATTATGCAGCTTCATGAAAAGCTCATGGCGCGCATATGGAAAGAAATGCTCGGTGTTGAAATAAAGCTCCCGCTGCCAAGGCTCACTTATGATGAGTGCATTTTGCGCTTTGGGCTAGACAGGCCCGACACAAGATTTGGCCTCGAGCTTTGTGAACTAACCGATATTCTTGACAAAAGCGAATTTAATGTTTTCAAAAGCGTTGCAAAAGAGGGCGGGCTTATCAAGGCAATAACTGTTCCCAAGCGTGAGTTCTCGCGCTCAGAACTTAAGGATTTTGAGGATTTCGTGAAAATTTACAAGGCAAAGGGCCTTGCGCCCCTCAAAGTTGCCGGCAAAAAGCTTGATGGCCAGACTGCAAAATTCATTTCTGAAAAACTCGCAATGCGGCTTATTGAAAAATGCTCGGCACATGATGGCGATACCATCCTAATTGTTGCAGGTTCTGCAAAGGTTGTCAATGATTCTTTGGGTTTTTTGCGAAACCACCTTGCGGAAAAACTCGGGCTGATTGGCAAGAAAAAGTACAATTTCCTCTGGGTGACATCATTTCCGATGTTTGAGTGGAGCGAAGAAGAGCAAAAGCTCAATGCAATGCACCATCCATTCACATCGCCCAAGCAGGAGCATCTACTGCTTATTGAATCAGAGCCGCTCAAAATCCGCGCAAGCGCATATGACCTTGTGCTGAATGGCATTGAAATAGGCGGGGGGAGCATCAGGATTCACAATCCGGAAGTTCAGGCGCGAGTGTTCAGGGCTATTGGAATTTCTGGTGAATCCGCAAGGGAGAAATTTGGCTTCATGCTTGATGCGTACAAATACGGCGCCCCCCCGCACGGTGGACTGGCATTCGGGCTTGACAGGCTTGTGATGCTTATTGTTGGCGCTCCGGGCATACGCGAAGTTATAGCATTTCCAAAAAACAAGGCGGCAGTCTCTCTTATGGATGGCTCGCCATCAGGAGTTGATGAAAAGCAGCTAAAGGATCTCAGGCTTAAATTGGATTTGCCGAAGTGATTTGTTCTTTAATTGTTTTTATTCCATATAAAGAGTGTGAAATGAAATGCCAACGGTGAAAGTTGACCGCGAACTGCTTCTCAAGGTTGCTGCAAACGCACGCCTCAATCTCACCGAAGCCGAGATAAAAAAGTTCCTGCCACAAATGGAGGAAATACTAAAATCATTTTCAAAGCTCGATACGCTTGATGTTTCAAAAGTTGAGCCCTCGTTCCAGCCAATTTTGATAAAGAATGTCTTCCGTGCTGATAAGGCGAGAAAATGCCTCACGCAGCAAGAGGCGCTCTCAAACACCACTCATAAAAAGGACGGTTATTTCAAGGGGCCAAGGGTTGTGTGAACATGGAAACTCTTGGCTTGAAGGAATTTGTTTCACAGGCGCAGAGCGGGAGCATATCAATTCTTGAACACGCTTCGAAAATAGTAGAGGAAATTGAAAAAAAGAACAAGAAGTTCGCGCATTTCAACCACTTCGAAAAAGAAAATGTCCTAGCCCAGGCACATGCCATTGAAAAAGAAATAAAGAAAGGCCGTAAAGGAAGGCTTCTCGGCGTTCCGATAAGCATTAAGGATTGCCTTTGTGTAAAGGGCGTTGAATCGCGCGCGGGCTCAAAAATACTTTCAGGTTACAAACCTGTTTTTGATGCAACCGCAGTTGCGCGTGCAAAGGCAGAGGGTGCAATAATACTTGGGAAAACTGCGCAGGATGAATTCGGATTCGGAACATTTTCAGTAAACCACACAGCCGGTCCAATTCCACGCAACCCTCTTGATTCTGAACGCAGTTGTGGAGGAAGTTCTGGCGGCGCTGCTGGATTTACCGCACTCACAGAGTACACCCATGCTGCGATTGCAGAGAGCACTGGCGGCTCAATTGCATGTCCTGCATCATTTTGCGGGGTGTCATCAATCACACCAACGTATGGGGTGGTTTCGCGCTATGGCCTTATGGATTATGCAAATTCCCTTGACAAAATAGGCGCAATGGGAAAAACAGTAGGGGATGCCGCCATTTTGCTTGAAGTAATTTCAGGAAGGGATGAAATGGACAGCACTTCAATCGATTCCGTTCCGCCACAAATTGAAAAAATCGGCAAACTTAAAATCGGAATCCCAAAAGAACTTATGGACTCGGTTGAGGATAAAAAAATCAGGGGTCTTGTCATGAAAAAAATCGGGCAGGCAGAATCAAACGGGGCAAAGGTAGTTGATGTGAATCTTCCGCTAAACACCAAATACTCGCTTGCGGCGTACTATCTTATTGCAATGAGTGAAGCCTCGACAAATTTGGCAAAGTATTGCGGAATGAGATACGGCGCCGAAAAAAAGATTGAAGGGAACTTCAATGATTATTTCTCTTCTGTACGTTCCGAATTTTTTGGTGAGGAGGCAAAGCGCAGGATAATTCTTGGGACATTTGCGCGCATGTCCGGTTTTAGAGATGCATATTATCTGCGGGCGATGAAGGCACGAACCAAATTCATCTCAGAGTTCAGGCAAATCTTCTCAAAGGTTGATATTATTGCCCATCCCGCAATGCCAATTGTTGCCCCGAAGTTTTCAGAAATTGAAAAGCTCACCCCGCTCGAGCACTACTCCGCTGATTTGTGCACAGTTCCTGCAAATCTTTGTGGCATGCCGCACGCGACAATAAACGCCGGCTTTCTAAAGGATTTACCGGTAGGGCTAATGCTTGTTGGCAATCATCTGCAGGAATCAAAAGTGCTCTCCGTCGCGGCTGGAATGGAGGGATTGAAATGACCGAACTTGATATCGCAAAGCTTGCGTGCATGAAAGCCGGCGAAATTGCACTCAAATATTTCCGAAGTGGGCTTGAGGCGAAATTCAAGAGCGCGCGAAACATTGTAACTATTGCAGATGTAGAGTGTGAGAAGAAGATAAAATCAATAATCGTACAGGAGTACCCAACGCATGGTTTTTTGGGCGAGGAAGAGGGGGGGCACGGTGACCAAAAAAATCTCTGGGTAATAGACCCGATTGACGGCACCACAAATTATTTCCACGGGGTTGACCAGTTTGCAGTTTCAGTTGCTTATGTAAAAAACGGTACAATAATGTGCGGATGCGTCTACAACCCTGTGCAGAAGAAAATGTACTGCGCACAGGCAACAAAAGGCGCAACCCTTAACAAGGAGAAAATAAGGGTTTCAAATGTTTCGGATTTGCAGCACTCGCTTCTTGTGGGGGGGTTTCCATATGAATCTGACGATCTTCTTGGCAAGACATTCAAATCAATGCAGACGCTGCGTGAAAAATGTCAGGACATTAGAAGGTTCGGCTCGGCTTCACTTGACATGTGCTATGTCGCAGATGGCATTTGCGATGCATTCTTTGAATACCGGCTCCAGCCATGGGATATAGCGGCCGCGATGCTTATTGTGCGCGAAGCGGGCGGACTTGTAACCGACATCAACGGCAACGAGGCCACTTTGAACTCAGGGCACTTCCTAGCTTCGAACAGGCTTTTGCACGAGAAGATGCTTGAAAATCTGGAGAGGGTTTGAATGCAGCAAGAGACAAGTGCGGTTATAGGCCTCGAAATCCATGTGCAGCTTTCAACCGAGTCAAAACTATTTTGCTCCTGTCCCACAAAATCAACAGGGCCTAATACTGCGGTATGTGAAATATGTTTGGGCCACCCAGGCGCAAAACCCGTGCTAAATAAAAAAGCCATTGATTATGCCCTTACGGTTGCGCTCGCACTTGGGTGCAAAATCAACCGTGAATTTTTCTTTTCAAGAAAAACTTACTTCTACCCTGACCTTGCAAAAAACTACCAGATTACCCAGTACGAAGTTCCAATAGGAGAGGGGGGCGTTGTGGACGTTGAGGGCGCAAAGATTAGAATTCGCAGGGTGCATCTTGAGGAGGACCCAGCTTCTCTTGTGCATGAAGGTGGAATGGGCTCTAGCAGCTATTCTCTTGTGGATTACAACCGCTCCGGAATTCCACTTGTCGAAATTGTAACCGAGCCTGACATGCAAAGCCCGCAGCAGGCGCGTAAATTTTTGGACACGCTTCTCACAACTCTTAATTATCTGGGTATTTATTCTCACGGCGAATCAGTGCTAAAGGCTGACTGCAATATCTCGATTAAAGGCGGTGAACGCGTGGAAGTTAAAAATGTCACGGGCTTTAGGGCAGTTGAAGATGCACTTGAAGCGGAGTTTGCAAGGCAGAAAAAATTGGCATCTGATGGTTCAAAGATTGCGCGGGAAACGCGCGGGTTCGATGCAGAAACAAAATTAACATATTCAATGCGCACAAAAGAGACCGAAGATGATTATGGGTACATCACGGATTCCGATTTGGTGAAAACCGAATTTGATGACAAATGGCTCTCTGAAATCAAAAAGAAAATGCCTGAGTTAGCGGAAGAGAAAGCAAAGCGCTTCGAAAAAGAATTCGGCCTCAAGGAATATGATGCGAAAGTTCTTGCTGCAAACAAGGGCTTAGCGCAGATTTTCGAGGACTGCGCAAAAATTGACGTGCAGATTTCAACTAGGCTTGTTTCGCGTGAACTTTTCGGGATTCTCAATTACAACAAGCTCTCGCTAGAGGGGACAAAAATAAATTCAAAAGGCATTTCTGAATTGGTTGCACTTGTAAAATCCGGCAAGGTCGGCGATAAAAACGCAAAGGAGTCGCTGATAAAATACTCCCTTGAAGGCATTGCGCCCAAGGAGTTTTTGGAAAAAAATTCTCTTTTGATTGATATTTCATCTGCGGATTTGGAAAATGCTGCAAAACAGGCCGCGCTTGAGAACAAAGCCGCTTTTGACGAATTCAAAGCAGGCAACCCGAAGTCCCTAAATTTTCTCATTGGAGTTGTGCTGCGCAATATGAAGGGCAAGGCCGATGCGCGCACGGTGCAGAAGATTTTGGAGTCGCTTAAGTAAATTCAGCCCTGTTTTTTTCGGGAAACCTTTCGTCTACTCTAAAATGAGTGCGCTTCAATTCTTTTTTTGCGGCAAAATATAAGCTGGTTTGATTATGTTTGAAAAACGCTGCCAAGTTATTTAAACAGAATGCACTTTTGTGAGTAAGAGCATTTTTTCCGCGAAATTTAATCATTCGGTATATTTTTTGGTTATTGTTCACACGGAACTCGCTCTTGCAAATAATTTAAGTGATGTCCTTAGCGTGAGCTTGGCATTTTTGGAGGTGTTTTTATGGACAAAGCAGTAGAAAATAATGGCACGGTTTTTTTCCCCCGCATCAGTTTGGCATTCAGGCGCCTTGACAGTATCATTTCAGGAAAAACATTTCTTTTAATGTGGATTGGCTCTTCAGCTTCGGACTGGTTTCAGGGCAGGTTTTCAATTCTGGGCAAAATCCCTTTCTTGAATGCCTTTTTCGGGCTCTCAGTTGTAATTGTATTGCTTCCCTGTTCGATGATTTTATCAGTTTTTGATAAGATTTTAAAATTTATAGCGGGACTTTCCCACCACACAAAAAAACCCGAATGGTTTGTCCAAAATAAAAATGTTGCAAAGCTTTTGTTCGTTGGTTTTGTGTTGGTTTTGGTTGTGGCGGTTGTGTTTGCAATTTAACCGGAATTTGCCCAGAGCAAAAAGAATTCTTCGCCATATTTTTGTGCAATGTCTTTGTCATGTAATATTACAATATTTTCGCGGTTTTTTTCATCCGCATTTGTGGTCCAGTTGTAAGAACCTGTGAGGACAATTTCACTGTCAAAAATTGCAAATTTATCATGCATTGTTATATTTTTTTCATAAATCCGCACTTCAATTCCGTTGCCGTCAAGAAAGGGCACAACTGAACTTGGTATGGTTGATTGCAAAAAGTCGCTAACCACCCTCACGCGAACTCCGCGGTGTTGTGCCATTACAAGTTCATCAAAAAGTTCTTTTGAAGTAAAGGAATAAATGGCAATGTCGATAGTGTCTTTGGCAGATGCAATTTCTGCAATTGTACGCTCTTCGCAATGATCTTTTGGGCAGAAATAGGCATCTGTGTTTTGGGGCTGTTTTTGTGAGCATCCTGCACTAATTATGCCAATTACAAGGATTGCCAGAAAAATCGTCAATAAACGAATTTTGTGCATAAAGCTTATTTTGTTCATTTGCGCTTAAAAAGCTAGGTTTTCCCGTGTTTTGAGGTGTTTATCGTTGTTGCACCTGCTTTGATTTATAAATTTGAAAAGTGTTACTAATTTTGTTTCACTTTAGGGCTGTTGTATCCGCATTGATTCACAGTCGTGGCCATTATTGCCATATTATAACTAGCATTTGAAAATAGCAGGGTTAAATTTAAATAACGGTGCGTATTTAGTATTAGCATGTTCGTTTCAAGGGATGTGGAATCAGGTTTCAAAAAACTGGATTTGCTTTATGGAATCGTGGCTGTTGTCGGGCCGAGGCAGGCTGGCAAGACAACTTTCCTGCGTGAGCAAATGGCAACTGGGAAGGAAATCAATTATGTGAGCCTTGATGATCCAAGCGCCAAATCATTGTTTGACAGTGACGTGAAAAAATTCGAGCAACAGTATCTGGCAAAAGGTAGGGCAACAATAATAGACGAAGCCCAGTACGGAAAAGATGCCGGAATAAAGCTCAAATATCTTGCGGACAGCGGCCACAAGCTTTGGGTGAGCGCATCCTCAAAAGCCCTTCTTGAGGCTCATGTGCTTTCCTATCTTGTCGGGCGGGTAGGCATCCTCGCCCTTTACAATTTCAGCCTTGGCGAATTTCTTTCCGCAAAAGGCCAAAAAGCGTATGTTGCCGGCATCCTTGAGCGGCATGTATGGGAGCATGCAATTTATGGCGGCTATCCAGCAGCCGTACTGACAGAATCCACAGAAGACAAAAAGACGATACTACAGAACCTTTTCACAACCGCGCTTCTCAAGGATACCTTTATGTCATTTGGAATTGAGGACCAGGAAAAGCTTGAAAGGCTCGCCAAATACATTGCCGCAAACATCGGTGCGGAGGTAAACTATGACTCAATCTCGAAAAAGCTCGGCATCAGCACGCCAACCATCCACAAGTACATGGACGCGCTCGAAAAAAGCTACCTTATCGCAAGAGTGAGGCCGTACTTCACGAACAAGGGGCTCGAACTCATCAAGCAGCCAAAGGTTTACTTCGCCGACACAGGCATGAGAAACGCAATAATGGGCACTTTCCCGCAGGAACTACAAGGCGAGGGGAAAATTTTCGAAAACTATGTGTTCAATGAAATCCAAAAGTCGGGCTTCGCCCCAAATTATTGGAAGAGCAAGAGCAAGGCCGAAGTGGACTTCATTGTGCAAAAAGAAGGGGCGATTATTCCGGTTGAAGTAAAGGTACAATCCGAAGGAAAAATTGGCAGAAGCCTAAGGTCATTCATAGAAAAGTACAAACCAAAAAAGGCGCTAATCGTAATCTACAAGGGCAAAAAGGAAAAAACTGCAATGAGCGGCTGCGAAGTGCTCACAATAACCGCGGATGAACTGCCGGGGCAGCTGAAATAATGGCTGTCTGCCGGGCGAATCGCAAAGGACTATTTGCGTTATTGGGAAATAGATGCCGGCTTATTTTACCGAAAATCCCGTTATTTTTCGGGCGCGCTTTATATTGGCTTTGAACGGCTTCGGTTAGCCCTGGCTTTGATTTTTTTTGCGAGTGCTGAATATTTGGCTCTGGCTTCTTCTTTTTCTGTTTGTTGTGTTCCGGCTATGTGTATCTCTCTCATCATTCTTTGAAGTACATCCATTGGATTTTTTTCCTGTTTTGGACTTTGTCTGGCTCTGAATGCTTTTTGTGTTTCAAATGCGACTCGGTGCCTTCCGCCGAACTGTCTCACAATTGCTTTTTTTCCAAGGAAGTCTCTAAAATAAGAGTTTAGGAAATCTTCTAAAAAATAGCCCTTTGTCCCTGTGTCAATGTGGTTTATTTCAAAGCGGCTTAGCCTGATTTTTGACAATAATTCTATGGCTTTTCCGTTAAAACTTCTGAATCCAGAATCGCGGAGTAGCAGGCTTCCGTCTGCTTCTTTTTGAACGGCTATGTCCATAACGGGGACGCCCTTGTGTTGGCTTGTCAACCGGATTAGCTCTTGTGTCGCAGGGCCATTTATTTTTACTAAGTCTCCATCCATGATTAAAACGACATCCGGTTTTTCAGGAGCCACAGCCCTAATTCCCGTAAAGACTGCATAGGCTTTCCCCTTATTCTTCGGCAAATTTACTAGCTCAACACCCATTCTTTTCACAATTGTCGCTGTTTTGTCTGTGCTCCCGTCATTAATCACCAGAATCTTGGCTTGTACACCGGAACGCCTGATTAGGTTAATGGCCCTTTCAATGCCGGGTTCTTCGTTGTGGGCTGGGATAATAATTGCGGTGTTCATTGTTACTAAATATTATTTAAGGAGCCTTTTAACATCTTCTATTCTGGGTTTATTTTCGCCTATATTTGGAGCGCCTAGTAAACGTGCACTTCTAATTAATGACTCTTTTGCTAATCGCCCTGCGTCTCCATCCGGGTTCCAGGTTGCGGGGTGATTTAAGGCCTGAAATACCACGCGCACAATCTCCAGTTTTTTCGGATTAGGTAGTTTTTTTAGGTAATCAATTGTTCCGGGTTTCCTCAAAATTTTTTCCAATGCTTTTCAAAAAGGCTCTTTCCAGTATTGGCACTGCCTCAGTTATTCCCGCGCTACTCAAGGCAGATGAAAGAACAGGCGATAACCTCCCAGCATTTAATTCGTCTAAAAGAGCTTTTTTTGCACGGTCTCCGCCAATTTTTCCAAGTACGCTTACACAATGTTCTCGCACAGAGTCAAACTCATCACGTGCTTTTAATGTATCAATTAGTGAGCTGACCACTTCAGGAGGAACCAGCTTTGGAGCTGGTGCTGTTTCGGGCCACATATATTCAAGTTTTCGAAGCGCATCCAACCTTTGATAGTGGTCCTCATCAGCAAGTCCCCTTAAACAAGCAACAACGGGTTTTGGAAGGTGTGAGTACACTCTTTTCTCTACTGCAAGCCTCACATCTGCTCTCCGCCTATAATCAGGTCTGTTCTTATAGAGCCATCTTTCAGTTGCTTGCTCCTTAAGTTTAGTAAGGCGTTGTAATTGCGCTTCCTCGCGCTTAGACAGTTTAAGTGGCCCGCTTAGGTCACGAACTGCAAGGTTTCTCTTTTCAGCGGGAGTTTTCCGTTTCGCTGGTAGTCCACTAGGCATTTAATCAACTAATAATTGTTCCTTTATTTTTAATACTGATACTTTTATAGGCTTTGCGTATAAATTATTGAAGGGTTGGTTTTTGGGGCAAAAAGGGGGAAAGTTACGAGGACATCATACTTGCGCTAATTGACCAAAATAGGCTCAAAAAGCCCTAAAACCATAACATCACTCATAGCACTTATCGTTGTTGTACCAAAATTGATTTATAAATCCCCGGCGGCAGTGTGTATAGAAAAAGGAATTAAAGGTTTATTCACCTCACACCTCCCTTTGTTCCTTTTTTTCTTCTTATTGGTTATCAATTAAAGTGATTATATGAAAAACCTCTTCAAAAAACTCTTACCAATTTTATTTTTGCTCTTTGTTTCAACAAATGTATTTGCAAAGAGTTATCTTTGGGATTATATCCGGCCGGAAATTCAATTCATAGAAAGCATTGAATTGCCAGTTAAAATATTGGTATTTGCACTCGCGGCAGCAGTTTTTGTAATATCGCTGCTTGCCTATTTTAAATCACGTTCAAAGCGCATACTTCTGGTCTCAATTGCATTTCTTTTCTTCACATTGAAGTGGGGGGTAAAAATAATCGATCTGTTCTACTCGCCCGGAAAATTTTTGTCTGATGCATCTGAGAACATATTTGAACTTGGTATTCTGGCCTTGCTTTTAGTGGCATTATTTTATCGAAAATCCTGGAATAAGCTGTTTGAAAAGCAGAAGTGAACAAGTGGTGGAAATGGATGATGTTCTTGAGTCTGCATTGCAGCTTGATGCCCGAAAAAAAATCTATAATACCATAAAGAAAAATCCCGGGCTTCATTTCCGTGAACTACAAAGGCGTGTCGGGATTGCAACTGGCGCTCTTCAGTACCATCTTGATTTTCTTTCAAAACGCCACCTTGTAAAAAATGAGAAAGAAACAAAGTTCATCCGTTACTATCTGGTGAGGCAGCAGTTCGAGGACACAGAATTGATGTCGCTGCTCAGGCAGGAGAGCATGAGAAAAATACTTGTTTTTCTCACGCAAAAGCGCTTTGCATCAAACCCTTCAATTTCTTCAGGAATTGAACTCAGCCCCTCAACAACTTCTTGGCATATTGAAAAGCTTGTCGAGTCCGGAATTGTTGAAAAGGCGCATCGTGGCAGGAAAACTTTTTTCAAGGTCAAGGACAAGGGCAGGGTTGCACATATTCTTGTGGATTATCGCAAAAGCTTTCTTGATGAGATGGTTAATAACTTTGTTGAAGTGTGGGAAGAAATCTAAGTTTATTTCTGCCTTGCTGCACAATTCCAAAAAATTTGTCTTTTTTGTTTGACTGTCTAATTGGTCAGTGCCCTTATAGAGCCATCCGTAAGGCGAGCCATTGAAGGTCAATTTGTCCGGTTTTTGTAATTATGCAACACAGCAGTTTATTTCATTCTTGATTTTTTTTAGCCAAATGGCAGCATTTGTGAATTTGGCAAAAAATGGGCAAGGACGGATTTGAACCGTCGACCGTCCGATTATCAGTCGGGTGCTCAAACCAGGCTAAGCTACTCGCCCTAAATTGCTGCCCAGAATTGACTTTTTGCTGGCAAACCCTTTTAAAGGATATTAACCGTCTGCCTTGCTCACAAGCCGGTTTTGAAGCTCCAAATTGCATACGGGTGCCGATTCATCCATTAGTTGCCATATTCGTGGCAAGGTGCTTATTTTTGTGCATGGCAAGATCTGCCCCTGTTTTCAGCACCATGAAAAGCAGCACGGGGAAAATGCTGTGCGGGAAAATCATTACAAAGCCAAAACCGAATATTATAGTAAGGTGCATTGGAACGATTCCTGCATACGGGGCAAACATTGTTTTGCTAAGGCCAGTTACAGTATTGGAATAATTAATTTCTCTTTTATAATTGTATAAAAATGAGAACAAATGGTTTGCAAAAAATATTGCGCCGGTAATAAGCACGCTTAAAAAATCAATCCCTGCTGCAGAGCCGCTGGCAAATGGAATCACTGCAAATGTGAGAATGAATATCAAATACACAAGATGAAACATTCCATAATGCACGGCAAAAAAACCTGCCATGCCAATTTTTATCGCGCTAAAACCCTTGATGGGCTTGCTATTTACATCCCAACTCTTCGCGGTGTAATTTTGCATCATGATTATTATTGATGAAAGTAAAGATGCCGATTGTCATGCTCTGTATCCAGTAGATCAGCAGGTGATTGTAATCAGATTCCAGTTCTGCACTATTGCAAGTGCAATCACGGGCAGGTTTGTTGCAAGCAGTGAAATCACTGACGGGTCGCTTAAGATGTTCGCAAAAAACCCCCTGCCGCCCACTCTTCCCTGAACAATTGCCATGTACAACCCCTTTGGCAAGCCTATATCGGGTTTGATGCTGCTTTGCGTTAAAAACCTTATGTGCCGCACTTAATTAATCCTCTAATAGCCCCGTCGCCTAGCAGCCTTTTAAAAAAAGGCTTCGCGAAAAGACAGACGACGGTGCTCTATAGCCCCGTCGTCTAGTGGCCAAGGATGTCAGGCTTTGGACCTTAATACCCCGGTTCGAATCCGGTCGGGTGTAATTTTTCA
>CAZEBH010000010.1:0-20650 GCA_964510425.1 uncultured archaeon
AGCGAGACAAAAAGGCAGGAAAACAGCCTTGAAATGATTCCATCCGAGAACCATTCAAGCATTGCCGTGCGCGAGGCCCTTGGCTCTGTTTTTACAGACAAGTATTCTGAAGGCTACCCATACAAGCGATATTATGGCGGAAACGAATTTGTGGACGAGGTTGAGAGCTTAGCAATTGCACGCGCAAAGGAACTCTTTGGCGTTATGCACGTAAACGTTCAGCCTTATTCAGGTAGCCCGGCAAACCAGGCGGTTTATTTTGCGCTTCTCGATGCCGGCGACACTGTAATGGGCCATAGCCTAACTGCGGGCGGGCATTTAACGCACGGCTGGAAAGTTAATTTTTCAGGAAAAACCTACAAGAGCGTGCAATATGGCGTCAAGCCCGACGGGTACATTGATTTTGATGAAGTGCGAAAGCTGGCGCTAGAGCACAGGCCAAAACTAATCTGGGTCGGCGCCACGGCATACCCGCGCGAATTCAAATTTGAGGAATTTGCAAAAATCGCGGATGAAATAGGCGCGTATCTTGCGGCAGACATCTCGCACATTGCAGGGTTAGTTGCAGGCGAAGCACATAAAAGCCCGGTTGAGCACGCACACATAGTCACTACTACAACCCACAAGACATTGCGCGGCCCGCGCGGCGCGATGATAATGGTTACGCAAAAAGGCATTGACAAGGACCCCGAACTGCCCTCAAAAATCGACAAGGCAGTTTTTCCGGGTTTGCAGGGCGGGCCACATGACCACCAGACCGCGGCGATTGCTGTGGCACTAAAGGAGGCCATGCAGCCGCAGTTTGCCGATTATGCAAAGCAGATTGTAAAAAATGCGATTGCCCTTGCGGGTTCAGTGAAGGCAAACGGAATGAAGCTGGTAACCGATGGCACTGAAAACCACCTTCTTCTAATTGACCTCACAAAATTCGGCAAAGGAAAAGGGCTCTATGGCCAATACGGACTCGAGCAGGCAGGAATTACAGTCAACAAGAATACAATTCCATTTGACCCGAGTTCCCCCTTCTATCCAAGCGGGATAAGGCTTGGAACACCTGCACTTACCACAAGGGGAATGAAGGAGAAGGAAATGCGCCGGATTGGCGAAATCATAGCACGTGTTGTTGAAATTTCATGCACACATGAATTCCCTGAACAGAAGGAAGAGCGGGAGAAAGCAATTGCGAGAGCAAAGGAATTGATTTCCAATAACAAGGAAATTATAAAACTAAAAAAGGAAGTGCTAAAGCTTTGCGAGAAATTCCCATTGCACAAGAAGTGATTTGATGACGGCAAAAATCCTTGATGGGCAGAAAATATCCCAAAAAATCCTTGATGCCACAAAATCCGAAGTCGCAGAGCTCAAAACCCGCGGGATTATGCCAAAACTTGTTGTAATTCAGATTGGCGAGGATCCCTCTTCAACTATTTATGTGAACAAAAAGCACGAGATGTGCAAGGAAATGGGAATTGATTCTGAAATTTTAAGGCTCCCGGAAAGCATTTCTTATGGGGGGCTTTTGGAGAACATCCACAGGCTAAATGAGGACAAGCATGTGCACGGAATTCTTATCCAGCTCCCACTTCCAGAACATCTTGCACACAAATCCGCACTTGAAACGGTTGATCCTGCAAAGGATGTTGATGGACTGCACCCTACTAATCACGGGAAGAACTTACTCGGAAAAAACGGGTTTGTCCCTGCAACACCAAAAGGCATTATGGAACTTTTGGGCTACACAAAAACAAAACTTGAGGGCAAAAATGCGGTTGTTATTGGAAGAAGCAATATTGTGGGAAAACCCATTGCCCTTTTGCTTCTAAATGCCGGGTGCACTGTTACGATTTGCCACAGCAAAACGCGAAAACTTGCTGATTTTACAAAAAAATCGGATATTTTGGTGAGCGCGACAGGAAAGCAGAAACTTGTGAAGGCGAACATGGTCAAAAAAGGAACAATTGTAATTGATGTTGGAATTACGCGTCTGAAGAACGGAAAAATCGTTGGCGATGTTGATTTTGAGAAAGTTAAAAAGAAAGCTTCCTGGATTACCCCGGTTCCGGGCGGGGTTGGCCCCATGACAATTGCGTGCTTAATGGAAAACACGATAAAAGCGTGCAAAGCGCAGAGCGAAAATTGAGAAAAAAGCCTAAAACCGCCAAAAACATTAACTTTTTATATATTTTATATACTATCTAAGTACAGGTGATTCTATGCAAACATTAGTCAAACTTGAAGGAGTTCCAGAAGAAGTCCTTGAAGTGCTTGTAAAAAGAGGGTATTTCAAGACACGAACCGAGGCTATAAGAGCAGGGATACTAACTCTTGGCAAAGAATACAGCCTCATTAATACACCAAAGGACCTTGAAATGGAGCTTGTTGCCCTAAAGCTCAAAAAAGAAGAGGAGGAGATGAAAAGAAAAGGGGAAAAATTCCTCACAGAAGATGAAGCACTTGGAAAATACAGGTGAATACTTTGGACAACATCCAGTGGGCGCTCAATTTCCGGAAAGGATGGGACAGGCACTTTGGCAAATTTGATAAATCCATCCAGGAAAAAATTCTCAAAAAATTTGAACGTATGAAACAGCCTCTACAGGCACGAGGACTCCACTCATCGCGATATAAGATTGAAGAAACCGGCCAATATAGGATAGCGTATATAGAAAATCAAAATACCCATACAAAAGACATTTACTTTGTCGGTGACCACAAACAGTATGAAAAATGGTACAAAGAGGAAGTATGACAATGGCACCACTTAGGATTGCGATTCTCGGCTCGACCCGCGGAACTGACATGCAGGCAATAATGGATGCAATTGAAGCCAAAAAACTGAATGCAGAAATTATGCTGGTTGTTTCTGATAAAAAAGACGCTTTTATTTTGGAGCGCGCAAAATTGCACAAAATCGAGACTTTTTTTATAGATTACAAAAAATATTCAAGGCGCGAGGATGCTGAGAAAGAAATTGTTGCGCGACTGCGAGGAAAAAAAACTAATCTGGTTCTTCTGATTGGATTTATGAAAATCCTCTCGCCATATTTTGTGCGCGAATTCAAAGGCAGGATTTGGAACATACACCCAAGTTTGCTGCCAAAATACGCCGGCGGCATGAACCTTGATGTCCACGCAGAGGTTCTGCGCAATCATGAGAAGGAAACCGGCTGCACCCTGCATGAAGTTAGTGAAGTTGTGGATGGCGGAAAAATAATAATGCAGAAGAAATGCCCGGTTATGCCAAATGATACACCGCAAACCCTAAAAGAAAAGGTGCAAAAGCTCGAGCAGCAGTGCCTGCTTGAATCAATTGAAATTGCAACAAGCGGCAAAAACCGGCCGGGTAAAAACGCCTAGACAACCAAAAACTTGTTTTATATACAATACGGGCTATATATATGCTATGAAACCGCAAAAAACACAAACTATCCCGAAACCGTCCAAAAGCCAAAAAAAGAAATCACTGCTTGATGCTTCAGAAAAAAGCATTGCAAATGACTGGATTGCAAAGGAAGACGAAAAGGCTTGGAAATCATTTTAGGGGCAATTAAAACGGTGGCAAGAAATGGCATCGCAAAGAATCAAAACCGCATTGATTTCGGTTTCTGACAAAACCGGTCTTTTAGAATTTGCACGCGAACTTGCAAAAAATAGCGTGAAAATAATATCCTCAGGCGGAACATACAAGGCGCTGCAGGATGCCGGGATTGAGTGCTCAAAAGTCGAGGAAATTACGGGTTCGCCCGAAATGCTTGACGGGCGCGTAAAGACACTGCACCCCAAAATACACGCTGGCATACTTGCAAAAAGAAGCAAGGACCACCTCGCGCAGATAAAAAAACACGGAATTGAACCAATTGACCTTGTTGTTGTAAATCTCTATCCGTTCAAGGAAACTGTTTCAAAAAAAAACGTAAAGCTTGAGGATGCAATTGAAAATATTGACATTGGCGGTCCGACAATCATCCGTGGCGCGGCAAAGAACCATGAGAGTGTTGGTGTTGTTGTTGAAAGCACGCAATACGAAAAAGTGCTCTCTGATTTGAAGGCAAATGGCTTTGCGCTCTCTGAAAAAATGAAAAAAGAGCTCTGCGTGGAAGCGTACCAGCACACTGCACAATACGATGCTCTTGTTTCAAATTATTTAGCACAAAAATACGAAACAGAAATGTTTCCGCAAAAACTAACACTTGGATATGAAAAAGCGGCAAGTTTAAGATATGGCGAAAACCCGCACCAGAAAGCCGCACTGTATAAATCGCCCGCAAACATTTCCGGAAGTTTGCCCGATGCAAAGCAGCTAAACGGCAAGGAACTCTCATACAATAACTACCTTGATGCTGACAGCGCGATTGCAATTGCGCGCGAATTCAAGGAACCCTGCGCCGTGATAATAAAGCACACAAACCCGTGCGGGGTGGCGGTTGCAAAAAAACTTTCCGTTGCATTCCAGAAGGCTTACGAGTGCGATTCCCTTAGTGCGTTTGGCGGAATAATTGCGCTGAACCGCAAATGCGACATTGAAACCGCCAAAAAAATCACATCATTTTTCAATGAAGTGATAATTGCCCCTGCATACGAAAAAGACGCACTTGAGGAACTCAAAAAGAAGCAGAATTTGCGCGTGCTAACTCTTGACGGGCTTGAAAGAGCTGCAAATCCAAAACTAACCTGCAGACCAATTGATGGCGGACTTTTAGTTCAGGAATCTGATGCTGAAGGAAAACAAGATTGGGAAAACAAAAGCGGAATAAATGTTAGCAAAGAAACTATGGCAGATTTGGAATTTGGCTGGAAAATTGTAAAGCACGTTAAGAGCAATGCAATTGCGCTTGTAAAAAATCAGGCAACAGTTGGAATTGGGATGGGGCTAACTTCCAGAGTTGATGCCACTGAACTTGCACTAAAAAAAGCTGGCGAGAGATCAAAAGGAAGTGTAATGGCCTCAGATGCGTTTTTCCCGTTCAAAGATAATATTGAACTTGCTTCAAAATCTGGAATTGTTGCAGCGGTTGAACCTGGCGGAAGCGTTAAGGATGAGGAAGTAATTTCAGAAGCAAAGAAGCGAAATATTGCGCTCTTCTTTACGGGCGTGCGGCACTTTAGGCATTAGTGCTATTTTGGAATCTTAATTATCCTCTTTTCAGTAACAATAATATCCACAGCCACATCATGCTCTTCGAGCGGAATGTTTTCAATTACCTGAAAATCATAACAAACCCCGACCTTTGGCACGGAAATTTTATTTTCGCCTAAGAACTTGTCATAAAACCCTTTGCCCCAGCCAATCCTCGACCCGCGCGAATCAAAAGCGATTCCCGGAACTATGAACAGATCAATCGAATCAGGCTTAACTGGAGCTTTGTTTTTCGGTTCTGGAATATTGTATTTTTCAACTGCAAAATCATCAAATGACTTGAATTTTGTGAAAGCAATTTTGCCATCAGCAATATATGGAATGAAAATCTGTTTTTCCGCAGCGACAAGTTTTGAAATAAGTTCGCGGGTCGAGACCTCATTGCGAAAAGACATGTACGCTGCAATATTTTGCGCTGCCTGAACTTCTGAAAGTGAAAGAAGATTTTGGGCAATGTGCAGGCTTGAGGCGTCAATTTTTTCCTGCGGCAGGGCATCCCTTCGCTTTAGCATTTCTTCGCGTATTTTTGCCTTATCCAAAGAAAATCACTTTCTTGCAAGCGCTTTTTTTCCAATGTCTTTTCTATACTGCATGCCGCTGAATTTTATTTTTGAAACAGCACTATAGGCATTCTCAATTGCTCCGGCAATGTTGCCTCCCCAGCCGGTGACACCAAGCACGCGCCCGCCGTTTGTCAGAACAGAATTTGACTGCACAACAGTTGCTGCGTGAAACACAGTTGCGTTTGCGCAAAGCGCTGCATCTTGTAGCCCGGAAATTGGAATGCCCTTTTCCGAGCTTTGCGGATAGCCTTTAGATGCCATCACAACACAGCACGCAGCGCCCTTTTTCCATTTCAAATCAATTTTGTCAAGCGTTCCGTTGATGCACGCCTCAAAAATATCTATTAGGTCATTTTCAAGTAGGGGCAGAGTTGCCTGCGTTTCAGGATCGCCAAATCTGGCATTAAACTCAAGGACCTTGAATGATTTGCCCTTAATCATAAGCCCCGCATACAAAATTCCCTTGAAAGGCTGCCCTGTTTCTGCCATTTTTTTGAGCACAGGAACAAAAACTTTTTCATGGATTTGTTTCTCAAGACCGGAGGTAACTGGTGCTGGGGCGTATGCTCCCATTCCGCCCGTGTTGGGGCCTTTATCCCCGTCAAAAATCCTCTTGTGGTCCTGGCTTGAGACCATAAGTTTTGCTATCTTTCCGTCACAGAATGCAAGAACGCTCGCCTCCTCGCCATCAAGCAACTCCTCAATTATAATGCGTTTTCCCGCACCGCCAAAAATCGATTCCTGCAAAAGCCTGTTCACCGCCCCCATAATCTCATTTTGATTGCGGCATATTATCACGCCCTTTCCAGCGGCAAGACCATCGGCTTTAACTGCGGCTTTTGTAAATCCACCTGCAATTCCATGAGCTTCATCAATGTTTGTGATAACTTCATAGCGCGCGGTTGGCACGCCAGCAGCAACCATAATTTGTTTTGCAAATGCCTTGCTGCCCTCAAGCAATGCGGCTTCTCTGCCAGGCCCAAAAATTTTGAGGCCCTTTTTTTCAAACTCATCAACAATTCCGGCAACTAGCGGCCCTTCCGGCCCCACAACCGTCAAATCAATTTTTTTTTCCTTTGCAAATTTTAGAAGCATTTCTATATCATCAGAAGCAATATCAACATTTTCAGCAATCTGCGCGGTGCCGGCATTTCCCGGAGCGCAGAAGATTTTTGTAACTTTTTTGCTTTGTGAGATTTTCCAGCAAAGGGCGTGCTCCCTGCCCCCTGAACCAATAACAAGTACCTTCATCAAACCACTGCCAAAACAACTTATGACAAATTCCTTCAAACTCGTGGAAAATGCAAAAACTCACTCGTATGTGCGCTTCGCTTCAAGCCCGCGTTCGTATCGCTCAAGCGCCTTAACGCGAAGCGCTGCGCCCCACTGTGTCGGGTATTCGCCGGTAACACAGGCTGCGCAGAGATCCTTTTTCCCGTTCTCAAGGCCTATTGATTTTTCCAATCCCTCAAGTGTCATAAAGTGCAGGGAATCAACGCCGATATCTTTTGCGATTTTTTCGACAACCTCCGTATCAACATCAATCCAGCCGGTGCGGTGCAACTGCTCTTTATTCGAGTGCCGGTTTGCCACAAGTTCCCCGATAGTTGACATGTCAATTCCATAAAAGCAGGGGCTTCTTATCGGCGGGCAGGTCAGGCGCATGTGAATTTCCTTAACCTTGCCCTTATCACGCAGGTACTCCACAAGTGATTTTGAAGTTGTGCCGCGCACGATTGAATCATCAATGAGTATCACTTTCTTGCCCTTTATCACGGACTTGTTCACATTGAACTTCTGCTTGACTTTTTCCATACGGTCGCGGCTTTCAATAAATGTCCTGCCGACATACCTATTCCTGATCAGGCCTTCCATTGAAGGGATGCCGACTGTGTGCGCGTATGCATCCGCAGCAGGCTTCGCGGTGTCCGGAACAGGCACTACAACAAAATCCTTGTCATTTACTTTGAGGGATTCCTGCCTTGCAAGTTCAACCCCGAGTTTCCAGCGCGTCTCATAAACTGACTTGCCATCCAGTACGGACGCCGCATTTGCAAAATAAACATACTCGAACATGCAGTGTGCATTTCTCGGGCTCTTGGCATACCTTTTGACCTCAACCGAATCGCCCTCGGAAATGAATATCTCCCCCGGCTTTAAGGGTTTTATCCCATTGTTTGTGAAATTTGCAATCGAAACACTTTCAGAGCCCGCACCGGCAAAATTTTCATCAATAGAATAGCACATCGGCCTAATCCCCATAGGGTCGCGCATCACGGCGGTTGTGCCTTCGGCATCAATGTATGCTATGTTGTATGCCCCATCAAAGATTTCCGAAAGGTTGGCAAAAACATCCGGCATCGGTGTTTTTTTATCGCCAATCTGCGCCTTTTCTAGGAAATGGAGAATCATTTCGGTGTCCAGGTTTCGAACAAGGTGATAATTTTTCTTCTCAAGATCTGCTTTCAATTCTGTAAAATTTGCAATGTTTCCATTAAATGAAAAAGAGAACCACTTCCACTTCCTGCCATGATGCCGTTCAAACGGCTGCGCCGACCCCTCATCATCCCCGCCAGATGTGCTATATCTTGTATGGCCGATTCCCTTGGTACCTGCATAGCGGTGCATTATAGCATCCGCCTTTGGCTTAAAATTTGTCGAAAATACCTCATTAACCGTGCCAATCTTTTTGCGCGTATCAATTAATTGCTGACGCCTGGGGTTATAAGTGGTAATTCCCGCAGAAAGCTGACCGCGGTTTTGCATCTGAAGAAGCATTTGATAAAGGTAAAAAGCTGATCCGCCATGGGGATAATTGTCAAGCGGCTTTGGCAAGGAAACAGCTGCGACAGCACACTCTTCCTTGATTTCACCTGCCATATACAGACCAATTGGATGCGGGAGAGAATTTAAAGGTTTCTTTGCTAATTCATTTGTGACCAAGACCCACTCCATTGAAGTGGCTTTTTTTGATGAAACCCTTGACGCTGCCGGCATAGGCGCCAAATTTGATATAGTCGAGGACCTTGGCATAAATTCAATAGAAAAAATCCGCTTTTCCGAAATTTACTATATTGAAATGCCACTTGGCCCTGACAAAATAGAAACAATTGCCCAAAAAGTTTTCCTTGACCCAATTGTGCAGGCATACTCTACAACAAAACCAGTCATAGAGGACTATAATTATTATGTGGAAGTCAAATTGCACGCGGATGTTACTGACAATTTAGGCACGGTTGCAAAAGAGGCGATTGAGGATTTTTTGGGCAAAAAAATTGAAGGCACTGTGCGCAGCGCGAAGAGATATTATATTTCAGGCAAATTAGGGCGCGAAACTGTTGAGCAAATAGCAAGACAGCTCTTTTCAAATGAAATAATTGAAAACTTCACAATAGACCAAAAAGAAACGGGAGACGAACTGCATGGCTGAATTTGGAAACGGCGAAATCAAAATCCTTGGCCTTAACAATCAGATGCTGCTAGCGCTTAGCAAAAAAATGCTGCTTTCACTTGACCTAAATGAAATGCTAACTGTTCAGGCGCACTACAAAAAAATTGGGCGCGAACCCAAACAGATTGAAATTGAAACCATTGCGCAGACATGGAGCGAACACTGCAAGCACAAGACATTTTCCGCAGAAATTTCCTACACTGAAAACGGGAAGAAAAGAAAAATCGATGGCCTCTTCAAAACTTTTACACGCGCGCCATCGCTTGCGCTAAAGGACAAAAACCTTGTCTCCGTTTTCTCTGATAATGCAGGCATTGTAAAATTCAACTCCAAATATAACATTGCAATGAAAGCCGAAACCCACAACCACCCATCCGCACTAGACCCCTTCGGAGGCGCAAACCCCGGGCTTGGAGGCGTAATTCGCGATATTTTAGGGGCGGGACTTGGGGCGAAACCTTTTGCAAATACGGACGTGTTCTGCCTTGCGCCGCCAGATTACCCAAAAGAAAAAGTTCCAAATGGAATTATGCACCCTAAAAGAATTTTCAAGGGCGTACGCTCTGGCGTTGCCGATTACGGGAACAAAATCGGAATTCCCACGGTGAACGGAGCCATACTATTCGATGGGAGATATCTTGGAAATCCCCTGGTGTATTGCGGCACAGCAGGGCTAATTCCAAAAGGCATGGAAAAAAAAGCCGCAAAGCCCAAGGATTTGATTGTTGTAATTGGCGGCAGGACCGGAAGGGATGGAATACACGGCGCCACATTTTCCTCGGTTGAACTGGATAGAAGCGCATCATCAAGCGCGGTGCAGATTGGAAACCCGATTGAGGAAAAGAAAATGATGGATGCAATACTCAAAGCGCGTGACCTGAAACTTTACAGTTCCATAACTGATTGCGGCGCGGGCGGGTTTTCCTCCGCGATTGGCGAGATGGCATCACAAATTGGCGCGCGCGTGGATTTGGAAAAAGCGCCGCTCAAATACCTAGGGCTTACTCCGTGGGAGATCTGGCTAAGTGAAGCGCAGGAGCGCATGATACTTGCAGTTCCTGCAAAAAAATTCAAAAAACTGCTTGAAATCTGCGGAATCGAGGGCACGGAAGCCACTGCAATTGGAGAATTCACAAACACAAAAAAACTTGAGCTTTGCTATAATGGCGCAACTTTTGGAGAAATTGACATGCGATTTTTGCACGAAGGCGTTCCGAAAAAAAAACTCGGCGCAACATGGAATTCGCCGCAGGAATCTGAAATTGTTACAAACTCACAGGAAAATCTTGGGCAGACTCTTCAAAAAATTCTCGCAATGCCAAACATTGCAAGCAAGGAAAAAACTGTGAGAAAATATGACCATGAAGTTCAGGGCGGGGTTGTTGGTAAGCCGTTTGTTGGAGGGCAAAACGATGGACCTGCGGATGCCGCGATTGTGCGCCCGCTTCTTGATGAGTGGCAGGGGGTTGTCATTTCAAATGGGATAAACCCGCTCTACTCGGATATAGATGCCTACGCAATGGCATGCTCCGTAGTGGACGAGGCAATAAGAAATGCGGTATGCGTTGGCGTTGACTACAAACGCATTGCACTTCTTGATAATTTCTCTTGGGGAAACCCAGAAAAACAAAAAGTCCTTGGCGAACTTGTACGCGCATGCATGGGCTGCATGGATAGCGCAAAAGGCTTTGGCAGGCCTTTCATTTCAGGCAAAGACAGCCTCTATAATGAATACAACACTGGAACAGAAACCATTTCAATTCCGGGAACCCTTCTGATTTCTGCAATCGGCATAATCCCGGACAGCCGCAGGAAAATTTCAATGCCACTCAAAAAAGAGGGAAATGCCATTTACATTTTAGGAAACACTTACTGTGAACTTGGCTCAAGCCACTATGCAAAACTTCTTCGCGAGCAAAATGGCAGAATCCCAAAAGTTCGCTTTGCTAATGCACGAAAAACATTTGAAAAACTTAGCATCCTTCTTCTAAAACAAAAGGCCGATGCAAAAGTTGTTGTCTCATGCCATGACTGCAGTGAGGGCGGAATCGGGATTGCAATTGCTGAAATGTGCTTTGCTGGGGGCAAGGGAGCGCAAATTGATTTGCAAAAAATAAAGCTTGGTGAAAAAATCAAGCGCAATGATTTTGTTCTCTTCTCGGAATCCAACTCGCGCTTTATTGTTGAAGTTGAATACAGCAAGAAAAAAGAATTTGAGAAGGCAATGAAAGGAACTGCATTTTCACAAATCGGAACTGTTAGAAATGCAACAAAACTAGAAATTTCCGGCCTTGATGGGGCAAAAATACTAGAAGAAGATATTGAGAATTTGAAAAAAGCGTGGAAAAGCACGCTGTGGTGGTAAAGATGGCTCCAAAAGCAATTGCACTGCGCGCACCCGGAACAAACTGCGATTATGAGCTGCGCTTTGCCCTTTTAAAATCGGGCTTTAAGGTCGATGATGTTCATATAAATGAACTAATAAGCGGCGCAAAAAAACTCTCAGACTACCAGATGTTAGCAATCCCCGGAGGGTTTGCTGCAGGAGATTATCTTGGCTCGGGAAAAGTTTTTGCAAATAAGCTGCTCTACAGGCTCAATAACGATGTCCCCGAATTCATCTCTGGCGGCTCTCTTGTGATTGGCATTTGCAACGGCTTTCAGGTGCTTGTAAAGGCCGGAATTCTCCCGGGCTTTTCCGGAAATTATAGGAAACAATCAGCCACGCTTACGCTCAATAACCCGATTGGGTTCCAGTGCCGCTGGGTAAAGCTAAAAAAACTTGATTCGAAATGCGTATTCACTTCGCAGGGGCTTGAAATACTAAATGTTCCGATTGCACACGGCGAGGGGCAGTTTGTTGTTAAGGACAAAAGCATTTTAGAAAAACTTTATGAGAATAAGCAGGTCGTTTTCAAATACATCCAAAACCCCAACGGCTCAATGGATTCTATTGCTGGCATCTGTGACGAAACAGGGCGCGTGTTCGGGCTCATGCCCCATCCTGAAAGAAATCTTTTTGGAATTAACGCGCCGAATTCGGAGTATGGAAAAGTTTCTGAAGAGGGTGAGGGGATGCAGATTTTTAGGAACGCGTACAACTATCTGAAAAAATAACGGCGCTTCTAAAAAAACCAACGGCCTATTTTGGCTTGAAGGGCAAAGACAATCGGAGAGATTACAGAAATAATGTGATGGACAGATGCCACACCCAAAATCTTTTCTGCCGTTTGCTATATTAAATTCTCGCCCCACAAATCCTATCACTTATGCCGTTTCAACTTGTTTCACCCTTTAAACCCGCAGGAGGGCAACCTGAGGCCATTGCAAAACTCTTCGCCGGTTATACCAAATACCCGCGCCAGACCCTTGAGGGAATCACAGGCTCTGGAAAAACATTTGTCATGGCGAATTTAATACAAAAAGTGCAAAAGTCAACGTTGGTGCTCGCGCACAACAAAACCCTTGCAGCACAGCTATACACTGAACTCAAGGAACTTTTCCCAAGTAATCGCGTGGAATATTTCATTTCCTATTACGATTACTACCAGCCGGAGAGCTACATGCCGACTTCCGATTTGTACATTGAAAAGGAGGCTACGGTAAATGAGCAGATTGAAAAGATGCGCCTGCACGCAACTGCAAGCCTTATGTCTCGCGATGATGTGATAGTGGTTGCCTCGATTTCGTGCATATATGGGTTGGGGAACCCTGAAGATTTTTCAAACATGTCACTGACATTGCAAAAAGGAAAAACAATAACGCGCCCTGAAATTGTAAGAAATCTTGTGGAGATGCAATATGAGCGAAACGACCAGGCGCTCGAGCCCGGAAGGTTCAGGTTAAGGGGGGAAATAATTGATGTAATTCCAACTTACGAAAAGGACATTGTGCGCATTGAACTCGCGGGCAATTCCATTAAAACAATTTCAGAAATTGATTCAATTTCGGCAAACACAATTTCGCAGCTAGGTGAAGTGCGGCTCTTTCCTGCGCGCCAATTTGTTGTGCCTCTTGAAAAGCAGCAAAATGCCCTAGATGGAATAAGAGCCGAACTCGAAGCGCGGCTGCCAAATCTTGGACCACTTGAAGCCGAAAGATTGCAAAAGAGGGTCAGATACGATCTGGAAATGATAAAAGAGATGGGCTATTGCAATGGGATTGAGAATTATTCCCGCCACTTTGACGGGCGCGAGAAAGGAAAGCCGCCATATGTGCTGCTTGATTATTTCCCAAAGGATTTTTTCCTAATAGTTGATGAGAGCCACCAGACAGTGCCGCAATCTAGGGCAATGTATAATGGCGATTTTGCAAGAAAGAAAAATCTTGTCGATTTTGGATTCCGTCTCCCGAGTGCATTTGACAACCGCCCCCTTAAATTTGATGAATTTGAAAAATACTTCAACCACGTCCTCTTTGTCTCGGCAACGCCCGCCGAATACGAAATGAAAAGCTCTGGGCAGATAGTTCCACTTATAATTAGGCCAACTGGACTTCTTGATCCTCTTGTGGAAATTCGCCCCATAAAAAATCAGGTTGCGGACATGATTTCTGAAATTAATAAAGTCACGGATAAAGGCGAGCGCGCACTCATTACAACTCTAACAAAGCGCATGGCAGAGGACCTAACTGATTTTTTGGCAAAGGAGAACATCAAGGTGCGCTACATGCATTCGGAAATTGAGAGCCTTGAGAGAATAGAACTCATAAGGCAATTGCGTTCAGGAGAATTTGACGTTCTGGTTGGAATTAACCTTCTGCGCGAAGGCCTTGATTTGCCAGAAGTCAGTCTTATTTGTATTCTTGATGCGGATAAAGAGGGTTTTTTGCGTGATGAACGAAGCCTGATACAAACAATTGGGCGCGCATCAAGAAATCTGAATGGAAAAGTCATACTCTACGCGGATGTAATGACAAAATCAATCAGGGGCGCGGTGCAGAAAACGCAAGCCAGAAGGGAAGCGCAGGAAAAATTCAATAAATTGCACGGAATTACCCCAATGCCGGTTGTAAAAAAAGTTGCCGAGAAAAAGAGCGGAATTAAGGGCATTAAGCACATGGGTCGGGCGGATATTGAGAAAAAGATGGCAGAACTTGATGCTGAAATGAGAAAGAGCGCGGAGAACCTTGATTTCGAAAAGGCAATTGCCTGCAGGGACGCTTTGGAAGAACTAAAACAGCAGCAGGTTATGCTGGCGGGTCAGAAGGAGTATAAGGAATCTATAAAAGGCAAAAAAAACAAAAAGTGATTTAGATAATTGTGCCATATGGGCTTTTGCGGAAAGGGGCGACAAAGCTCATTTTAATTGTTCCGACCAGAGTATTAAGACCATGCGTGATAGCATTTTTGTAAAAGGCGCCCGCGAACACAATCTCAAAAATATTGATGTCGAGCTTCCGCGCAACAAATTAATTGTAATTACAGGCCTTTCAGGCTCCGGCAAATCCACGCTCGCATTTGACACAATTTACGCTGAAGGCCAAAGAAGATACGTTGAGAGCCTCTCGGCATACGCGCGCCAATTTTTGGGTCTTATGAATAAACCTGATGTTGATTCAATTGATGGGCTATCCCCTGCAATTTCAATTGAGCAAAAAACCACCTCCAAAAATCCGCGCTCGACAGTTGGAACAGTAACTGAAATTTATGACTACCTAAGGCTTTTGTTTGCAAGAATCGGGGTGATGCACTGCCCCAGATGCGAGAGCACAATAAAACCCCGGACTGCAGAGAACATCACAAACCTTATCATGGCAGATAACGGCAAAACTATTACAATTTTAGCGCCAATCGTTCGCGGCGCTAAAGGAACTTATGAAAGGGAATTTGATGAACTAAAGCGCGATGGCTTTACTAAAATTCGGGTGGACGAGAAAATCTACCCATCCGAAAATATAAAAGAGGAATTAAAGCTCACGCGCTATGAAAAGCACTGGATTGAGGCAGTAATTGACACCATCACAGTGAGCAATGATGAGCGCCAGCGGATAGCTGAAGCAGTTGAGCAGGCACTGCACGTAGGGAAGGGAAGATTGATTGTTTTTGATGAATTGGAATTTGTTAAGGCAGCCAAAAAGCAGGAGACAAAAAAGGAAAAGTTAAAAGAATTTGAGCGCGGAGAGGGAGAAACTCCATACTCAAATTTCGGTGCGTGCCCAAACCACCCGGAAGTGGTATTCGAGCCGCTTGAGCCGCGGATGTTCTCTTTCAACTCGCCCTTCGGCGCATGCCCCAAATGCCACGGAATTGGGGAAATCATGCAGCTCGCACCGGAACTTTTGATTCCGGACAAAAACAAGAACATAATGGACGGTGCAATTGCACTATACTCAAAAGCAGACATACAATGGCGCTCGCAGCAGATAGCAGTTGTTGGCAAAAAGTACGGCTTCAATGTCTTCACGCCTTTGCGGGATTTTTCAGAAAAACAACTCAAGGTATTGTTATACGGAACTAAAGAGCCCCTGCGCGGCAAATGGAACATAGGGATGAACATGAGAATGGAACACGGCTTTGAAGGAGTAATAGCGCAGACCATGAGGCTCTACAAGCAGACAGAATCCGAGTGGAGAAAGGAGGAAATTGAAAAATACATGCTCTCTGAACCCTGCGGCACATGCAAAGGCAAGAGGCTCAAGGACAATGTGCTAGCGGTAAAGATAGATTCAAAATCAATAATTAATGTAACGGACATGAACATATTAGATGCCGTGGATTTTTTTTCGGAGCTTGAAAAGCGGCTTGGGGAAAAGGAGCGCTTCATTGCAAAACAGGTTCTAAAAGAAGTGCGCGAGCGCCTTGGTTTTCTTAAAAACGTTGGACTTGGATATCTCAGCCTCTCACGCAGCGCGCGCACGCTCTCCGGAGGCGAAGCGCAGCGCATAAGGCTTGCAACGCAGATAGGCTCGAACCTTATGGGCGTCCTATACATTTTAGATGAACCTTCAATTGGGCTTCACCAGCGCGACAATGAAAAACTAATTAGCACCCTTCATCGGCTGCGCGATGTCGGAAACACTTTAATTGTGGTTGAACACGATGAGGACACAATAAGGCACGCGGATTATGTTGTTGACATGGGACCGGGCGCCGGAATTCACGGCGGGCATATAACAGCCCGCGGAACACCGGAAGAAATTGCAAAAAACCCGAAAAGCATCACAGGAGATTATCTTTCAGGGAGGAAAAAAATCGATATGCCCCAGAAGAGAAGAAGGGCGGCTAGTTATATTCGAATAATTGGGGCAGCGGAGAACAATTTGCGCGGGCTTACGGTTGAACTTCCAACAGAAGTTTTCTGTGCGGTTACCGGAGTTTCCGGCTCCGGAAAATCCACGCTTATGAACCAAACGCTTGTACCCTACCTCAAAAAATATTTCGGGGAAGGAAGCGAGAGGGTTGGAAAACACAGCGAAATACAGGTCCCTGAAAATGTGAAAAACATAATTGTAATCGATCAGGACCCAATCGGAAGAACACCGCGTTCAAACCCCGCAACCTATACAAAAATATTTGATGATGTGCGAGAAATTTTTGCCCTGACACGCGAATCCAAAGCGCGCGGATACAAGGAAGGTAGGTTCTCATTCAACGTAAAGGGCGGAAGATGCGAATCTTGCATGGGCGATGGGGTAATTAAAATTGAAATGAACTTTCTTCCGGATGTTTATGTAGAATGCAGTGAGTGCAAGGGCAAGCGATACAACAAGGATACGCTTGAAATTTTCTACAAGGGCAAAAACATAGCCGAGGTCTTAGAGATGAGCGCAGAGGAGGCACTTGTGTTTTTTGAAAACCACCCAACCATAAGAAGAAAGCTTGAAACCCTTGTTGATGTCGGCCTTGGATATATCAAGCTCGGCCAGAGCTCGACCACGCTCTCAGGCGGAGAGTCACAGAGAATTAAGATTACGCGCGAACTTGCAAAGCAAAAGCGCGGGAACACTATTTATATGCTTGATGAACCCACAACCGGACTTCATTTTGAGGATACAAGAAAACTCATTGCCGTGCTAAATCGCCTTGTGGACAAGGGAAACAGCATATTTGTAATTGAGCACAACCTTGATGTAATAAAATCCGCAGATTACATAATCGACCTTGGCCCCGAAGGCGGCAATGGAGGCGGACAGCTCATTGCAAAGGGGCCGCCTGAACATGTAATGCTTGCCGAG
This sequence comes from uncultured archaeon, assembly GCA_964510425.1. Lineage (GTDB taxonomy): Archaea > Iainarchaeota > Iainarchaeia > Iainarchaeales > Iainarchaeaceae > UBA10205. Next base: position 17,327 of record CAZEBH010000010.1, read on the forward strand.
AAATCTTACACGGGGCAGTTTTTGAAAAAAGTGATGAAATGATTCTGGTTGGGCCAGAGAGAATTGTAGAATACAAAAATGTCCCTATGGAGCCGGGTGTTTATCTTTTCCGCAACAGCGAAAATGAAATAATCTACATTGGAAAAGCCAAAAAACTGCGCAACCGGGTTTCTAGCTATTTTAAAAATAAAAACCAGTACCCAAGAATTGCACTGATGGTCTCGCGCATCGCAACAATTGATTGGGTGGTGGTTGATAACGAAGTTGAGGCGCTTTTGCTTGAGAACAATTTAATCAAAAAGCACTCGCCAAAATATAATATCGATTTAAAGGACTCCAAAACTTTTGCATACATCAAGCTCACTGATGATGGGTTCCCACGCATACTCTCAACTAGAAAAGTAATTCCCGAAGGGAAGTATTTCGGGCCTTATGTTGACGGGTTTGCACGAATGCAGCTTGTAAATTTGGCAGTTCAGCTCTACAAAATCCGCACCTGCAGGACACTTCCTAAAAAAGCCTGCTTAAATTACCATATAGGAATCTGTACAGCACCGTGCATTGGAAATGTCACAAAAGAGCAATACGATCTGCAGGTGAGGGGGGCAACGGAGTTTTTGAAGGGCGAGAGGAAGGGCGCACTTTCGCAGCTCGGAAGCGAGATGAAGGCGGCTTCAGCGGAACTAAAGTTTGAGAAAGCACTGGAAAAGAAACGACAGATGGAATCCATAATTCACCTCGATGAGCGCCAGAAAGTTGAACTTGTCAAAAGCTTTGATCAGGATGTTGTGGCGCTCGTGCAGAACGGCGAAAAATGCATGGTAGAAATTTTTACAATCTCGCGCGGAGTGATTTCGGGCAAGAAGGAATACACCTTTGATTACCATGAAGGGCTTTTCGAGGAATTCTTGATGCGATATTATTCCACAAACAAAGTGCCGAGCGAAATTATAATCAACTCGAAATTCTGGGAAACGGATGCAGATAGGGAAATCGCGGAAAAATACCTGACAAACTTACGCGGCGGAAAAGTCGAACTGCTTCTTCCGCAAAAGGGCGATAAACTGGGACTTGTAAAGCTTGCCGAGAAAAATGCGCAATTAAACATGGGCGAATCCGGTGTGCTCTCTGAAATCAAGGACTCGCTGAACCTTCCAAGCATTCCGCACATCATTGAGTGCTTTGACATATCAAACTTGGGCTATGAACATATTGTTGGCGCCATGACGCGCTTTGTTGACGCAAAACCTGACAAAAAAGGCTATCGCAAATTCAAAATCCGCACGGTTGAGGGCAAAAACGATGACTTTGCCTCGATTTCTGAAATTGTGCATAGAAGATACAGAAGGCTTCTTGAGGAGAAGAGCGAGATGCCAAATCTCATCATTATTGATGGAGGGGTGGGTCAGCTTAGCGCAGCACTAGAACCGCTCAAGGCACTGGGGCTGAAAATTCCCATAATTGCCCTTGCAAAGCAGAATGAAGAAATTTATCTTCCGGGAATTGCAGAGCCAAAAGTATTTGAAAAAAATGGCAGGATGATGCTCTTTATCCGCTCTGTGAGAGACAGTGTTCACAAATTTGTGCTTGGGTACAATCGCAAGAGGCGCGAGATGAAATTGCGTTCTCAGTTTGAGGAGCTTGGGAAAAACATGGGAAATTTTGACAATTGATTCAGGCATAATCCAGAACTTTTGCGCCCTCATTGCTCGCTTTCGAAACAAATTTTTTAGAGCCGAGGCCATTTGCACTGAAAGCTTCTTGCATTGCATTTGCAATCACTTTGGCATTTTTTTCGGAATCCGAAAGCGCAAAAACGCTCGGGCCAGAACCGGAGATACTGCAACCGAGGGCACCTGAATCGAGCGCAGACTTCTTTACGGCATCAAAACCTGGGATAAGCTTTGCACGGACAGGTTCGACAATACAGTCTTCAATTGAGCGACCTATGAGAACAAGATCATTCTTTGCAATTCCGGCAACAAGGCTGGCGACATTCCCGCTGTTTCGGATAAGGCTCTTCATCGGGACTTTCTTTGGCAGGATATCACGCGCCATTTTTGTTGAAACTTCGCAATCAGGGTTAATGATTGCAGCAAAGAGATTTTCAGGGCATCCCAGCATTACGATGTCAAGGGGATCGTATCTCCTGACAAGAACAAATCCGCCCAGAAGACCGGGCCCGACATTGTCGGCGTGAAGGCCGCTTACCGCGCCTTCCGCATTCATGCAATCTTCCAAAAAATCCCGCCTGGGCTGGCCGTTGCCAAAAATCGTGAGCGCGGCAAGCGCACCCGCAACCGCACTCGCGCCGCTGCTCCCGAGGCCAGAGTTCAATGGCATGCCCTTTTCTAGTTCAAGCTCCAGACCTTCGCTTTCGACACCGAGCCGCTTCATAACCCCAAGAGCCGCAATAGATGCAGTGTTTCGGAGTGGATCCTTTGGCAAATGGCCGTTGTCCCCTGAAATTTTCCGGATGAAAACGCCTTTCTCGGAAACACGCTTGGCAGACACAACGTCACCAGGTGAGTTAACTGCAAAACCCAATATATCAAAACCAGGGCCGACATTTGCCACTGTAGCTGGCGCGAAAACCGTCACTTTTTCCACAAAAAACCACTCAGAGAATATTATGCGACGCTTAAATAAAGCCTGAGGATATATTCTTAACATGCCAAAAGCATTCCTGAAATGCATAGAATGCGGAAAGGAATACAGCATAGGCGAGAAGATTTTCAAGTGCATCTGCGGCGATCTCTTAGATGTGCTCTACGATTTTTCCGGCATTGATGTGAAGACCCTAAAAGAAACATTTCACAAAAGGAGACTTTCCGACAACATAATTGATCTAAGCGGGGTGTGGCGCTACCGCGAACTCTTGCCATTCATGCAGGACGAGTCAAACATTGTGACGCTGCCAGAAGGCAACACCCAGATTTTTGAGGGAAGGCACAGCGCTGAATATGCAGGAGTGAAAAAACTTTCGCTCAAACACCAGGGGCTTAACCCAAGCGGCTCGTTCAAGGACAACGGCATGACTGCCGCAATCTCAAAGGCAAAGGAAATCGGTGCAAAAATTGTGGTGTGCGCCTCAACAGGCAACACTTCCGCGTCGATGGCCGCCTACGCTGCGCCCACCGGCCTGCGGGCGATCGTCGTCGTGCCTTCCGGGGCCGGCCGCGCGCAGGGCGGACCTCCAGACATCGCTTTGAACAAGCTCTCTCAAGCGCTGATGTACGGCGCGAAGGTGGTCGCGCTCAAGGGCCACTTCGACGCGGCGCCCGAAACGGTGCGTGTCGCGGCTCTTGGCAAGAGCGGCTCCCC
>CAZEBH010000011.1:0-19017 GCA_964510425.1 uncultured archaeon
GAAAAGGGCATTGTTATTGCGCTTGTGGTCAGCGCAGTTGGCGTCGTTGCTGCGATTGTGGGCATGTTTGCCGCAAAATTGTTCGAGAGCGAATCCGACCCCATGTCCTCGCTCAACAAGGGCTACTGGGTCTCGGCGATTCTTTCGACAATTTTCCTGTATTTTGCAACCATGTGGATGATTGGCAACCCGTGGTTTTTTGCGGCAGGAGTGGTTGGCATTGTAACCGCAATTCTTTTTGTATATATTACAGAGCACTACACCGAGCACAGATTCAGGCCGGTTCGCAGAATTGTTGAGGGCTCAAGAACTGGCGCCGCGACAAATTTCCTATCAGGGTTCGCACTCGCGCTTGAATCAACTGGGCCTGTTGTGCTGGTAATTTCAGTTTCGCTTATGAGCGCCTTTTATCTTGGCAATCTTTCCGGCATTGAAAACGGCGGGCTTTTCGGCACCGCGGTTGCGACCATGGGGATGCTCATGACCGCGGCATACGTTCTTGCAATGGATATGTTCGGGCCGATTACGGATAATGCAGCAGGGATTGCGCAGTTCTCGGGCTCCAAGGGCGAAGTGCGCGCGCGCCTTGACAAGCTTGATTCGGTCGGCAACACAACAAAAGCGCTTACAAAAGGCTATGCCATAGGGAGCGCTTCGCTTGCGGCATTCCTTTTGTTCTCCGCTTACATGAGTGAAATTGCAAAACTTACCGGAAAGTCATTTACAGTTGTAAACATTGCAAAAATTGATGTCTTTGTCGGCGCCGCCATGGGCGCACTGCTTGTGCTGCTCTTCACTTCACGCTCACTGCGCGGGGTTAGTAAGACCGCGGAGTACCTGATTGAGGAAGTTCGCAGGCAGTTCAAGGACAAGGCTATACTGTCTGGCAAGAAAAAGCCGGATTATGCAAAGTGCATTGACATAACAACACAGGGTGCGCTCAAAAACATGCTGATTCCGGGTCTTATGGTTGTTCTTTTTCCGGTTGTAATCGGGGTTTTACTAAAGGCAGAAGCCGTTGCCGCGTTTCTGATGGTTGGCACAATTGTCGGCATTCTCTTTGCAACTCTTCTAAACAATGCGGGCGGGGCATGGGATAATGCCAAAAAATACATTGAGGAAGGCTACGAGGGCGGCAAGGGAAGTGATGCCCATAAGGCTGCAATTATTGGTGATACTATTGGCGACCCCTTCAAGGATACGGCAGGCCCGAGCATTCATGTTCTGATTAAGTTGCTTGCGACAATTACGCTTGTTTTAGCGCCGCTTTTCATATAAATATATTTTTTCCCCACACAGTTCGAACGCTTGCTTTACGTGCGATTTTTCCATTCTTACATGCAAAAGATTCATGTATATCCCCAAAAGCTATTGTGGCTCTTTCCATTGCGAATAAACTGCATGTATCTGACCGAGGGCATTTTTGAGCCTGATTTTTTGGTCTTCATTAAGTCTTGAGATATATTTCGTATGGTAAGCCATGCGTTCAGAGCCCTGAATTGCCATTCCTTTGGCATCGACTTCAAACACTGCCCACTCAGGCACATCTTTTGCACTGATGTTTAGTATAAATGCCTCTGCCCCTCCGTGTTTGCAGACACGTTCCTTGCAATCACTAAAAGTTGCACTGCCATTGCGTAGGATATTGAGGGCTTTTGGCGGGAGGCTTCTTTGGAACGGGCTTTCAATTGCTCCAAGAATTGCCCGTGTTTGTGCTTCTGTAGGTCCAGTGAGAACGTGCCTCTTTGCGGTTTTTTTTGGCACGCCTCGTTGTGGTCTTGGGTTTTTCATGATATCTAATATGATTCCATGATTAAAAATGGTTTTGTTCGGTTTTGGGAAAATCCTTAAATATGGCCCCTGATGCAATGTTTCTTATGCTACAGAAAACAATGTTAAAGCAAAAGCCTGTGGGCTTGCAAACCGCAACTTTTGGCGCCGGGTGCTTTTGGGGTATTGAGGAAATCTTTCGCAAAACTGCCGGAGTAGTTGAAACCGCTGTTGGGTATATGGGCGGCGAGATGAAAAACCCAAAATATGAAGATGTGTGCACGGATGAAACTGGCCATGCTGAAGTTGTGCAGATTACCTACAACCCAAAAGAAGTTTCGTATGACCAACTTCTTGGCCTCTTCTGGCAAAACCACAACCCGACTACTCTAAATCGCCAAGGGCCTGATATCGGAACGCAGTACCGTTCCGTGATTTTTTTCCACACACCAGTGCAACAGAAGATTGCGCAGAAATCAAAAGAGGCTCTTGCAAAATCCGGCAAGTGGGCAGGGGGCGAAATTGTAACTCAAATAGTTCCTGTACAGCAATTTTACTGTGCAGAGGATTACCATCAAAAATATTTGATGAAGCGCGGGCTTGATAGTTGCCATATTTAATTGTATAATTTTTTTGCCAACCTTAAGTAAGTTCCCTTTTCAGTATTTTGTGTGCCTTGTTAAGTTCTTTAAATTTCTCAATGCTTCCGGTCGGCTTATCCGGATGGTGCTCCTTTGCCAGATCCTTGTATTTTTTATTTATTGTTTCAATGTCCTTGTGGCTGTGTTCAAGCCCGAAAAACTCGCGCGCTCCCTTGCGCTGTTCCTCAATATCCTCTTCTTCTCTGAACTCTTCGATAAATTCTTGCAGTGTCTTTTCTTCAGAGAGCACGCGCCCAACTTCAACTTCGATTATTTTGCAAACAACCGCGAGGTTATCGACGAATTTGTCCTGAGAGTTATTGGCATAGTGCATCCTGTGGCTGTGACCAAACCAGGTTGCGGATGCCTTGGCTTTTCTTCCTGCCATTTTCTCAAGTTCAATATCGATGTAGTCTTTTTTTATTCCAATTTTTTGCAGATTTGAGATGATTCTGTTCTGCAGCTGCACAGCCCTTCGGTTGAATGAGTTGAGCGCAAGCCCGATTTCAATTTCGTGGCCTTTTATCTTTAGCTTAACCATAGAATTCAGCTTTTTTTGAGACAATATTAGAAATTATTGAAACGCGGAGGACGTAAGATACTGCAATCAGTTCAAATCTGCGACTCTGTAAAACTAGTAGAGCATAGCTCATTTAAACGCCGCCCATTTGCACTATTTGTTGCGCCAGTTTTTACAGCATCCCTATTGCAAAGAGCGGTATTTTGTTTTCGCTTGTGTCGAGCGTGTCTGTGACTATTATGTCGGCACCTTGCCTGTTGCCTTTGTTTTTTCCGCCTATTTCGAATGTCATGCCTTCGTATTTGAAGTCAGGTGTTGGGTTGCCGCTTGTACGGAAGTAGCAGCAGTCAATGTGGTTTACAAAGAATTCTTCCCTTAATGCGCCTATGTCGGGCTGTTTTCCAAGTGAAGTGCAAAGGGCGTGCCTGTAGGGAAACGGCAGGTAGTATTTTGCTTCTTTTCTGTGCTTTTTGGAGGCGGCTCCGCACGAATATACTTTCTTTATGGCTTCTGTTTTTTCAACGTTGTAGAGGAATCTCATCACCCATACTTTATTTTTTCCTACGGTCTCCCCTATTTTGGAATAACTGAGTTCCAATGGTTTTGAGGTGGCTATGATTTGGAGCAGTTTAAAGAAGTTTTCTTCGGTATCCTTGCCGATGCCTTTTGCAGTTGGCAAGTCTTTGGCTGAAATTGTTTCTATTGTGGATGTGACTGTTTTGTAAAAATAGGTTTTTGCGCCGTACAGTACCCCGCCGGTCGAATAGTATTCTTCCACGTGCTTATTTATGTAGCCGTATTCCCGTGCTATTTCAGCCTTGTTCTTGAGCAATTCCTTTAGAGTGAGCCTTGGAACATCTATTCCTTTTTTGATTGTGAGCCATTCCCTAAATCCTGCTGGCCTTAGGTGCTCAATCACGACCCTTCTTGAGAGGTCTGCCTTGAGGGTTTTGAGCTGTATTGCCGAGGAGCCTGAGAATGCCATGCCTGAGAGTTTTTCGTCAAAAATCGTTTTCAAGTCCCCGTCCCATTTTGCCTTTGCATGTATTTCATCAACAAAAAGCTTCTTATGCCCGGCTTCGGAGAGTGCCTTTACAATGTCATAAAGGTCTATGCCGCGCAGTTCCCGATCATCTGCCGAAAAGTAAACGCCTTTGGTTTCCTTGGCGAGTTGCAGGAGTAGCACTGTTTTGCCTATCCCGCGCAGGCCTGTAATCCCAAGGAAGTACTCGTTTTCCTTCACTACCTTAAGCAGGTTCTCATATGCGAACCTTTTTTTCTCGATTTTATCAATCCTTTGCATGCCTTCCGAATTTGCTTCAAGGACACGGCTCACAATTTTCTCTTTTTCCATGCATTAACTGTTTCATGGAACAGTTTAAAAATCGTTACATTTTTGTAACGAAAATGGCTTGTTTCGTTACACTTTTGTAACGCTTATGCGCTGAACAAAATCAAATATTTTGTTCATTCAGAATGGACATTTGAGTTGTTCCATACTTCATAGAAAAATTTCCGGTATTGTTCTGCATTCTCTCTGCAGGTTATTGCAAACACTTTTGGGTTTTCACCCCAGTTGAATGTTGCCACAGTATCCTTGACAATGGCTATTCCTGCAGGAATTGTCTGTTTTGTTGTCCTGAATTCATACAGTTTCGTGTCAGAGTAATTCATCTTCTGCTGCGTGAGGGCGTCTTTTTCATTTGCAATTATTTTTGCCTTAATTCCCTTCTTTGCACGATTTTGATGAAACTTATGAAAAAATAGGATTATTGATTTATCTTCCAGTGCCCTGTCAGGAAAAGTCATTGCCAGGTATTCCTCCTCCTTGGGTAAATGCTCCAAAATTCCATTGTAAAATGTCCTTGCTCCCTCAAAGCCGGCGTATACTTTTGATTCTAATTTTTCTTCATGCCCTTTTTGCCTGGATTTGAGTTCAGGCAACAAGTTGATGAATTCTGCCTTCTCTTTGTGTAGTTCTTTTTCTTTTTGCAGCGTTTCTGATGGCATTCCCAACGTCAACGAGATGAATATCCCCTTTTTTGGGGTTTACATATTGGTTGGAAAGATTTATAGTCTCAGAAATATCATATATAATTGATGCCTCGTCGACAACAAGCTCGAAGCACATATTTGCAGTGGGATAAAAAAGTTGATTTTAACCGTGATATCGCAAGGCAGTTTCTACAGGCTCAAATATCAAAAAACCCTTCAATTGCTCAAACCATGGCGCATGGTGGTCCCCTCTCTTCAGTTTATAGAAAACTACATAGAGCAGGCTATTTTGGATATTCTGGGTTGCCAGACTATCTAGAGCATGAAATTGGGGTTAGCCCATTAAAATCTGTTGGGGATTACCTTCTCCCAGTGCATTCTACGCCTGAATCTTTGAGGATTTTTGTGCAAAACGTTGCAAGAAAAGGAACCAATATGTCTGGTGGGAATTGGAGTCATAATCCCGGTCTTGGGGCGGTCTACCGTCAGTTGGCAAGAAATAATTTTTTTGGGTACGGAACCTTTGAAAAATACTTGGCTGAACAAGTTGGCATAAAAAGGATTAAAACTGTTGGCAGATTTGAATTTCCCGCAACAATGTCAAAAAAATTTGCCATTGATTTTATCAGAGCAAATGCTAATAAATCTGGGCTATTACTTCGCACGTGGTCTCAAACGCCTGGGTTGTCAACAGTTTCATATTATGTTGGGAAAAATAAGTTTTTTGGGCACAAATCTTGGAGAGATTTTCTGGAAAAAGAAATTGGTGTATTACCAGTAGAACATGGGAAAAAGTATAGAAAAATAAAGAAAACTATTGAGCAAATAAGGAAACTTGCACAAACCGAAGAAATGACTACTACAAACTGGGAGCACAATAAATTACTAAGGAATACTTATGCATTTGTCCAGTTTAACAAATTTTTTGGCCATGGTAGTTGGAAAGCATTCTTGGAAAAAGAAGTTGGATTGCATGATTTAGGAAACAGAAAAAATATTAGAAGAAGATTTCTACAAACAGATTTTCAGATTTAGGCATTGATTAAAAGATAACTATTCTGAAACACTGATTTTCTTTAGGAAAATGATTATCGTGATAGATTCAGATTCAACATCTCGCGCGCAATTTTCCTAATCATAGTTTACAATTATCAATCCTATAGTTGTGCTGCTTTGAACTGCCAATTCGAACCGGTAAGGCGCGGAGGACGAGATTTGAACTCGCGCCCCCTTTCGGAGACCTGGTCTCAAGCCAGGCGCATTGGACCGCTCTGCCACCTCCGCAACAACCTTTTTCTTTCTCTTTGCAAGAGAAAGAAAAAGCTTGACCAAAAAGAAAGAGCGCCTTGCTTTTGCCAAACTTTGGATGTAGAGAAAAAGTACCTAAATAGGGTTATAAACTTTGTCTGGGTCTGTTTCAGGCTTTTCGTAGCTCTTTAATCGCCGCTGTTATGCCTTTTGGGTGGCTGAATATGAATGTTCCCGCAACAAGAACATCAGCCCCGTTTGCAACTGCAGCTTTGCCAGTTTGCGCATTTATCCCGCCGTCAATTTCAACAAGGCATTCAAGGCCATCGTCATATATCTGCTCCTTTAAGTAAATCATTTTTCCAAGTGCTGCGTTATTAAATTGCTGCCCGCCAAAGCCGGCTTCAACTCCCATCACAAGCGCAAGGTCCACTTTTTTTAGGTACGGGAATATTTTTTGCGCAGGGGTTTTGTTGTTTATTGCAATTCCTGCCTGCACGCCATAATCATGTATTTTTTTTATTAATTTAAGCGGGTCTTTTGCAGTTTCCACGTGAAAGATTATTAGTTGGTTTCCCATGTTTGCAAATTCTTTTATGTAATCTTCCGGGTTTTCAACCATCAGGTGCGATTCAAAAAATATTTTTGTGCGGGGGCGGAGTTCAGTTATGAGTTTTTTGTCAATGCCGCTGTTTGGCACGTACTTGTTGTCCATTATATCGAACTGTATCCTGTCAACTTTTGCGCGTCCAAGTTCCGGGAGCCATTTTGCCCACTGTGTGGGATCTGCGTTAAGTACCGATGCTGCTATTTTTGCCATGCAATAGATGTGCTTCACTTTTGTTTTAAAGCTTGCTGATTGCATTCTTGGCCTGTTTGTGAAAGGGAAAAAATATTAACCGGCTTTGCCATTTGTTATTCAATGCATCCGAAAAGAAATGCCGTGGCAAAATGCCGTGGGGAAGGGTGGCATCCAGGGGAATTTTTTCAGAGTTTACTGCAAGGGCAGAAGGTAGAAGGCTGAAGCTTGCTTTTGATTTTGTTATTCATGATGCAACTGGCCGTGAATTATCTGGCAGGACAATCTCGTGGTTTCTTGAAGCTTGCAGATTTTTCCCGGCAACAATTGCAAAGCGAGCGAAGGCAGGGCAAAGATCACTAACTCTTGTCACAAAAGGTACGTGTCGGCTTGTTTTGTCGGGGGTTCAGATGCAAACCAACGGCGCAAAAATTCCCTATCTCGAGATACGCAAATTGAACAAACCCTAAGTTGTTATTTTTCGTTTATTATTTCCACGCCCTCAATTTTTTCAATTTCGCTAAGAACGGAACAGTAAGCAATCCATTTTCCAAATTTTGCTGAGAACCATTAAAAAGCCCCAAACCTGGTGACGCTACTGGCCCATTTGCACCCAATACGCCATCTACATAACAAAAATAGTATTTAAAAAATCCTAATCAACTATATTGCATATCAAGTTATTTCTGCTTGCAGGGCAGGGGTCGTGGGAATATATGGTTTTTGTAAATCAGGACAAAAAGCAGCCAGGTATTGACAGGGCTTATCGCTATGGCGTGCAGCACAAGTGCGTCAATTGCGGCGCTATAATAGATAATCCATTTGGGAGCATTGATTCGCGCAGGTTCTGCAGCACCAAGTGCAGAACTGAATATTTTGAGCCAAGATAGCATTTTTTGCCAACTTTGGCGCAATTGGAAAGTTTATATAGATTTAGTTCTTAATCTATCCAAGTAGTTTATTTTTTTGATTCAAAGGAGGTTGGATTACATGGCAGGAAAAGTTCCATTCGGAGGCTATAACATTTGCTTCAAGGGCTGTACTGATACGGTCGAGAGCGTATTTGGAAGCGGAAAGATAGCGCCTTCTGAAATGACAAAGAAGCTCTGGGTATATGTGAAAGCGAAAAAGCTTTCATCAAAGTAAGTTTCAAAAAGCAGTTATTCCCGCCCCGCATATTGCGGGGTGATATTTTTATTTTTTAAATTATCATATTTTTTTTGTTTTGACTAAATTTTTTATCATTTGATTCAATTTTTTTATCATTTTTTCACTTTCCAGTGGCCTCCTTTATCTGGGCCAATGCGTTTTATTATGCCTTCTTTTTTCAGTTTAGTTAGATTAAACTTTACCCCGTCTTCGGAGAGCCCAGTTTCCTTTGCGAGTTCGACCCTTGTTATTTTTGGGTTTGCCTTGATTAATTCAATTATTTTCTGGGTAGTTTTCTGGGTAGTGCCGTAGAACCTTTGCTCGTAGCTTTCTTTTTGCAAATCCGGCCTTTTGAATATTATTGAAAACCAGTCCAAATTGGCTTCAATTACTGGTTGTGAAAGCTTGTAGTTTTCCATATAGCTTTTCCCTCTTCTTTGGTATAAAAGCCTGAAGGAAAGGCGTTACAGTTAGAATTTACGCGGTGAATGGGATTTGAACCCATGCTCCTGTGAAGGAACACGCTGTCTGCAACCTTTTTCTTTTCGCTGTGCAAAAAGAAAAACGTTGACGAAAAAGAAAAGACATTAGCACTTTCTTTTCCGATAACGCTTTTCTTTCGTGCAACGAAAGAAAAGGGTTATTCCAGGCGTGCGCATTAGACCGCTCTGCCATCACCGCTTCAACCTTTTTCTTTCTCTTGCAAAGAGAAAGAAAAACGTCCTTGTCCCAATCGGGACGAGGCATCGCACCCGGAGGGTGCAATGTGGCGAAAAAGAAAAGTGCCTTTATTTACTTAGGCAATTTGTCTTTGTCAACGTCTGGCTGTAAGTAAAAAAGCGCCCGGTTAAGGTTAAAAACGTTGGTTAACTGCTAAATTTGGGCAAATAGAAAGAGATTTTTTGTGAGTAAATATCTAGAGAGGTAAGCCAGGGATCTGCGCTTCCTTTTGGAAGCCGATTGAGCCAATCGAATGCAGTTTAGCTTACCCCCCTTAACTCCCAATACGCAATAACACTTGCGCCTTTAGTATTTATATATCTAACTAAGATTTAATTGCAAAACTTTTCTAAAAAACTTTTTCTGCAAGGTTTGTTTACAGATATCTTTTTCTAATAAAGTTTTCAATTTTGTAGTATGCATCCGCAAGAGTGTCCTCTGGCGGCAAAAAAACCACGCGGAAGTGATGTGTTCCTTTTTTTTGCCCAAAGCCTTCGCCGTAAACAACCAAAACCCCTGTTTCTTTTAAGAGTTCAATTACAAACTCCTTATCTGATTTTATTTCAAATTCAAGCTTTGGGTATGCGTAGAATGCGCCTTTTGGTTTTACGCAGCTTAGCCCTTCTATTTCATTTAGCCTTTTGTATGTAAAATCACGCCGTTTCTGCAGTTTTGCAACGGTGTCTTTGATATGATCCTGCGGCCCGTTGAGTGCGGCTTCCATTGCAAATTGCACTGGAGCAACGGTTGAAAGCCGCAGCCTTGAGAATTTTTTTATTGCCTCAAAATAATCTGAAAGCAAATTCTGTGGGTCGTGCCTGTATAGCCACCCGCCGCGAAATCCGGGCGCGAGATAATTTTTTGAGATGCTTCCAAGAGAAATCACGGGGACATCTTTTGCAATAGATGCCATTGAAAAGAATTTTTCATCATCATAGAGCAATTGGTCGTATGTTTCGTCGGCAAATATCAGTAAATCATTTGCCCCCGCGACATCAATTATTTTTTGCAGCGAGTTTTTTGAGTAAACCGCGCCTGTTGGATTGTTCGGGTTGATTACCACAATTGCACGGGTCTTGCCATTGATTTGTTTTTCAATATGTCCAACATCCGGCTGCCATTTTGCGTCTTCGTCAAGGTAGTATTCGTTTGGTTCGGCTTCAAGAAAGCTGAGTTCGCCAGTGAAGATTGAGTATCCGGGGTTTGGTATGAGGCAATTTTCTCCCTGGTTAAAGAGTGCCTGCATGGAGTATACTATCGCTTCGCTTCCGCCAACAAAAGTTATAACATCCTCAGCGGAAACATTTGGTGCGCCCATTCTTTTTGCATAATTTGCAACTGCCTGCCTGGCGCCGATTGAGCCAAGAGAATCCGTGTAGCCTTCGGCTTTTTTCTTATTGTCGATTATTGCCTGCCACATATGTTCAGGCGTTCGAAAATCGTAGACCATGGGGTCGCCGATGTTTAGATAGAGGACTTTTTTCCCTGTTCTTTCAACTTCTTTTGCTATAGGGACAACATCGCGTGTTGCGTGTTTTATTCCAAGGGTTCTTTTTGCGGGTATTATTTTTTTCATTGCACCAAAAAACAAGGTTCTGAAAGGATTTTTATTACTTGCAGATGATGAAAAAATAGTGCTTAAATTATAGGCGGTCAAAAAAGATTCTTTATTTCTTCTTTTTAGAAATCTTTTTATCTGCCATTTTAGGGCTGATTTGTGTAATCTCTTTTTGCGTCTCTTCTTCAGTCATTTGTGCTGGTTCAGCCTTTACCGCCCTGTATGAGGAGTATGCAATGAGCGCTATTACAATAAGCACTAAAAGCCCAAGAATTGCGGTTGAAAGTGAGGTCAAATTTACTAGCCCTGTGCCTATGGCAACATTCTGATCTGCTTTAACCGGTATGCCAGATTGATTGTTATCATATGTTTCTTGCATTGATTTTGTAAAGGCAATGTTTCTTGTATATGTGCCCTGATTTGTTTCGATTGAAATGGGGACTGTAGTTGTTTGCAAGTTTTGGCCGTCTGGCAAATTGACAAAAAGAGTTGCTTTGGCGGTTTTTCCAGGGCCAATTGTCTGGTTTGCAAGTTCTACTAATCCATTGTAATCAAGCACTCGGGGGGCGTTAAATACCTCAAGTGTGTGGTTGCTGTCATTGAAGATGCCAAAATTGACCTCTGCATCATAATTGCCATCCCGTGCATTTGAAAAGTTCAAATCAACTAGCCTTACATCAATTTCCCCGATGCCAAATGAACCCTCGTTTCCTTCTACATTCAGCTTCACTTTTGCTTCTGTAGTAAACCCATTGTCCGTTATTGCCCTAAAAGTTATGGGTGTGGTTGATGGCAAATCAAATGGCGCTAATACAAAGTAGCTGATTTCTTTGCGCTCGCCGGATTTTAATTTAATGCTCTTTTGTGCAATTGTCACATAATTCTTGTCGGTTGAAATATTCACGCTTTGTTCAGCTGCGCTCCTGTTCTCAATTGTGAAGAACTGCTTTTTGCCCTCGCATGTCGCGGCATCAAGTTCAGTTGCCTGCATTATAATGTCAATGCCATAGCAACTTGCATTCGAGAGCATATTGATGTTCTTCTCGCCCTTAATTTCAATCATGTTAGATTTTGCCGTGATAGTAAATTTGCTTTCCGTATTTGATTTCGGAACTTTTATGCTGAATTGTTCCTTGCTCTTCTGCCCAGCATCCAAAGTAATTTTTGAGGGACCTTTCACCCATGAAGGCTGATAGCTAATGCCAAATTCCTGCTTTTTTGAACCAAGGTTTGCGATTGTGAAAAAGTCGCTTTTTTCAACCCCTGCGCACGCATTAACTTGCGGAACCAAGATGGCTGCACTATAGCAGTCGCTTGCAACAAGGCTATAATCCTTTTCAAAATGGAAGTTGTTCGAATCAATTTTTAGTGTAAGTGTCCGGGCTGCATTTTCGCCGAGCGTGATATTAAGTTCTTGTGAAATCTGCTTTAAAACATCTGAGAGTTCCGTAGCGCTCTGTGCGTTATAGTATTTTCCTTTTGTGATATTTGCGATTCTTTCAAGCTGCTTTTTTCCATCCTCATCAATATCAAAGCCAATTGTGTATGCGACAATTTTACCGGCTGCAAGTTCGCGCGCCGCCTGTGCTACATTGCCCCCGCATGTTTCTTTCCCATCGCTAACAACTATCAAAACTTTTTTCTTTCCAGAATCCTTAAAGTCAGTTGCAGAGGATTTTAGTGCTTCTGAGAGTGGCGTTTTTCCTTTTGGTGAAAGAGTTGAGATTTTAGCGGTAATTGAATCAATATCAAGTTCTGATACCTCTACAAGCTGCGCTGAATTTTCGCACATCTCGCCCTGCCCAAAAACCCTTAGGCCAAGTTCAATTTGGCTTATGTTATTTACTAGATTAATTATTGCAGTTTTTGCTGAGTTAATTTTTATTGCCCCTTGGGAAGTCTCTGCCATCGAACCTGAAGTATCAAATAAGAGCTGCGCTGCAATATCATCTTTTGTAACACTTGCTTCTTTTGCAAGGCCACTAATATCAAGCTTTGCAACAATTTCCTTACTCTCTCCGGCTGCGAGAGTCATTTTTTGGTTTGACGAAGTTAGGGCAATGCCGCTAAATGAAATTGACATTTCCACTGGTTTTGATTCATTGTTTTCTAGCCTGAATTTATATGTTGGTGCCTCTTCTGTGCAAAGGTTTTCATCTCCGGCAAATTTAGTGACCTCTACATTATAACAATCCTCAAGTTGAGCGGAAAAATTTTTGGTAACTGAAAAGTCATAGAGTGTGCTTTTAATTTCAAGCGAAAAATCGTATTTGCCAATTTTTTGTATGTTTTCTGCAAATTTAACCAAGACAGTTTCCTCTTTTCCGGGTTCAACTGCTATTGTTGTCCTGTCAAGCTTTGCAAATGTTGCGCCAGTAAGTGTTAGATTATAGTTGTCTTTGAGTTTTCCATTATTTGCAATTTTTATTTGTGCTTCGCTTTTTTCATCAATACACGCAGTTAAATTTTTGCCTGTAAATCCTTTTCCGGGCATTATTTGTGTTCCCTGTCCCTGCACGATGTTAAACTCTGCGCTATCCTGGGCAAAGAACTGCGGGTTTGGGGTTGAGGCCCTTACAGTGAATGCATATTTCCCAATTTCAGCTTCGCATGGAGCCTTAACTTTTAGTTTAACTGTTTGTGTTTGCCCTTTTTTTACAAGAACCGAAGTTTGTTCAAGTGAATACCAGTCCGCTGGCAGTCCGGTTACGGAAATATCAGCCCTCTCGGTTGTCTGGTTTTGCACAATTGTATTGTTCGTGATTTTTATTTCATATGTTTTTTCTTCGCACTGTGTTGCCTGCTGTGAATCCGGTTCTATGCCAATATCCAAAAAATGGCCCTGTTCAAGGTTGAATGTGCACATTGTGGATATTGGGCTCTTGCCATTTTGAATTGTTAGCTGCGCGCTATACTGGCCGGGGTTTGCATAGCAATTTGCAACTGTATAAATGCGGAGATCAGTGCACTCGCCGGAATTAAGTGTAAATTTGTCTGGGAGAATGTTAAACCAGTTTCCAATTTCACCACTAAAGTATGCGCTATAGTTTTGAGTTTCTGAAGAATCGTTGCATGCCTGCATGTTCTGGAGGGTAAGGTCACATTGAATTGAAGATGTATCACAGCTGCCGCTAAGTTCGGTGCTATGCCCAATTACTGCAATAAAGAGCAGTGCTGCCCCTGCGGCAAGTATTTTCCAATCCATTTTTGACTAGCCCCCTTATGTTCCTGTATAATATGAAACTTCGTCTGATTTTCCACTCCTCACTGCAACTGCCACAAGAGCAAAAATAACTAGCAGGGCAATTAAAATAATTGCAATTGCCTGCATGCCCTTATTCCCGAAGAGCACAAAAAGGCCTGAAACAACCCCGTTATCGGATTCGTTCTGATCAGATTGTGCGATTATTATTGCAATATTTTTTGCACTGGCATATCCGTCTGCGTGCACTTCAAGGGTTGCATTGTAGGTTTTGTTTTGCGCGTTTTCAAACGCTGCAATTGTTCTGCTTATTGTTTTTGTTTCTCCTGCCCCTAGGGTTGCAAATGAAACCGGAAAAGCAGTGATTGCGTTATCTGCCCCATAAAGTCGCAGTACAATATTTTGCATCTCAGAGCCGGTCGGGTTTTTTATTGTAAATAAAAGCGTTTTCTCTTCTCCTGCCTGCAAGGTGATTTCCTGCGGGTAACTTAAAATTTGCAAAACATTGCGCTGCACATCCGCTGCTGCCTGCACTACACGAAATCTAAGATTTTCACTAACTTCCACATTACTTGTTCTTGCGCTGAGCCTGACAGTATAATTTCCAAGGGTCGCGCTGTATGATGGCGCTATGAATACAAAAAATTTCTTCTGCCCGCCCTTTGCAATTTCAAACTGCTTCTCTGTTAGAACTGCCTGTATGGATTCGTCCACATTTCCAAGGCTCAGTTTTACATTTTCGCTATAATCGCCGCTGTTAACAAGAGTCACTTCAAATGTCTGGCCCCTGCTGGCAGAGCACTGCCTGGCTTCGAAGTCATTGTTTTGGACGAGAAGTTCGATAGAGTGCTTTTTGCCGACTTCAATTTTAATTGTTTTGCTGGCGGTTTTTTCGCTATTTTCCGCAGTTACTTTAATGTCATAGCTGCCCTGGCTTGCGGATTCACTTGCCTTGATTTTGAGGGTTACAAGTTCTGTTGAATTGGCCCGCACATTCACTTTGTAAGCGCTCAGGGTGTTTTCTAGTTTGCCATCCGAACTCAGGAATATTTCCTGCGCATTGTCGCTATTGTTGGTAATTTTTATTTTGAATTCTTTTGACTGCCCTTTGCTAAGGTCTGCCTTTTCGGGATTTACGGAAATTTCAAAAATGTCGCTTTCGCATTCGACAAGGTTGATTTTAATTTCCCTTTCAACATAGTAGCTCTTGCTTGTGGCAAATACCTTAATTGTCTGCTCTCCAGGCGAAGTTGTTTGGTTCGTGTTAATTGTCAAATCCATTTCCTCACTCTCGTTTGAGCGAAGGGTTGTGTTTGAAAATTCAAATGAAGGGAGCAAAATGTCATTTTCTGCGCCTAGATGGATATTTTGCGTTCTTCCTGAGTTATTTTCGAGGCTTATTTTGATTTGCTGCTCATAAGGGTTAGCGCATACATAATAGTCCCCAATTCTTTCAATATTTACGGGGTCCTCATTATCAGTAACTTTTGCCCTTATGTGTTCTGTTATGGTTTTGCTGTCTGAAATTAGTTTTGCGGCAATGTCATAGCTTGCGTTGCGTGTGCTGCCATCTGTGCTAATGGTCATGGTAAAATTTGTGCGTTCGCCGCCTGCAAGGCAAAAGCTCTCAGGCAAAATTTTTGCCTCGATTTCATGCCTATCATCTGTATCAATTACCGTTTTTGTTTCAAAACATTCCCTATTATCCGTGTTGTTTTCTGCAACCAGTTCGACATTAATTGATTGGCTTATTTCAAGAACAACTGAGTTTCTGGGTGCAATAAAAATAATTTCTTCCGCTTTTGCCTTTTCAGTGACA
Source organism: uncultured archaeon (assembly GCA_964510425.1). Lineage (GTDB taxonomy): Archaea > Iainarchaeota > Iainarchaeia > Iainarchaeales > Iainarchaeaceae > UBA10205. The sequence goes on from CAZEBH010000011.1 coordinate 15,422, forward strand.
TTTACATTAAATGAACCTGTGCCTATAAGCCCTATTGGGTTAGTAACTTTTACAACTATTGTATTTGTGCCAATGGTGTCTTTTTGCACGGCATTGCATGTGAGAAAATGGTCATTTTCTATAAAGCAGTCAGCAAGGTGCGGGTCTGTTTGACTCTGTATTGAGTAGAATAACTGCCTTGTACTGTATGGCTGTCCGGTAGCGTAATCGCGCAGATCCAAAATTTGGGAGCCTCCACCCGAATTTTTTTCAAGGATTATGTTTGGTATATTTGAAATGTCCGGGTTTGCAGAAGCTGCTGCAAGCGAAGCGAAAACCATTAGTGCAATCGCCAAAAAGATTTTTCCGGTTTTCATTTGTTTGCCCCCGTGTTTTGCTCCAAGTCCCTGTTTACAATCCTAACAAGCCTTGCAATGAAGGCTATCAGAAGAATGGCTGCGATTATTACAAGAAAAAGATCAAGCATAAATTCTCCATTGGCCATTGTTGAAGCCTGGCCAAATACTGCAAACATACTAGCAGGTATTCCGCCATCTTTATGTTCTACCTTAACGCTCTCGGTAAATTCAGTGTTTGCACATTTGTATACAAATACTGCATTGCCATTCAAAGCGCTGTTCATCTCAAGTTTTGTCCCAAATGTTTTTTGCTCAAAAGGTCCAATGCTAAATTGTGTGTTTCCGGTAATTTTCCAATCAGCAGGTACGTTTCTTATTTCTACAAGAGTTACAGATTTTGGCCTGTAGGAATTATTTTTAAGCAAAATTGTAACATCGCCTGAATTTGCAATTGTTGTTTTGCTCTGAACGGAGCATTCATTTTGGTTGAGGTAATTTAAAATCACATTTTTTTCTGCAACATCTCCGCCTATTGTAACTTTAATGGTGCCAACATATGTGGTATTCTCAAAGCCGTGCTGTGGGAATATGTTGAGCACAATGTTCTCTCTTGCGCCAGATTCAATCCACTGCGGCTTTTTGATTATCGTAAATTTTGTCGGGAATGAAAATTCGGCTTCAAACTGCTGTCTTATCCCTGTAGTATTCGTTGCAAAAAACGAAATTTCGCGCGGCGATTCGCCAACTGTAATTTGTGAAGGCACAGCGCTAACCGCTGCGCTAGCTAAATTTGCCGCAAAAATAAATACAATTAATGACAATGCCAAACCAACCTTCATAGCATTCACTTGTTAACTTAAGTATGTTATATAATTGGTGCTTGTTAGGTATTTAAACGTTACTCTGGGCAGTTAAACAGTTATCTTTTGTTTAGAATTGAGAGAATCCCAATAACTGCGAGTACAACTACTATCAAAAGCCCAATGGCAATTCCTGTGGTTGTTGCAAAATTAACTAGCCCAGTTGTGGCGCTTGGCTCTTCCGCTTTTATTGCTGTGAATTGTATTGGCAGGCTTTTTGTCCCTTCGGTTGAATTGAGCCTGATTGTTGCATTCACTTGGCCAACATAGCTGCCTGTATCAATTTCAAGTTCAACTCTCTCGCCTGAAATAAAAAGCTGCTTTGTAACTGTGCTAAATGTTACTCCGCTAGGGGCATTCAGAACGGTTATTGTGACATTTGTTAAATCGTCCCCGTTGTTTTCAAGCACGACTTTTTCGTTCCCGCTTGCCTGTGCAGGAGATTGCGCAACCCTTACCTTAACTATTTTTGCAGTAGGTGTTGGCTGCGGATTTGGCACAGGTGCCGGGGTTGGTTGTGAAGGCTGCGAATCCGAGCCATCCTTTACTGTTATTGAAAAATTTTCTGTAATTCTTGTAAGTGAGCAGAACTGCCCGTTGCTAAATCTTCCGGAAACCTGCAGTTCAACATCATCAGAGCGTGTGCGTGAAACCGCATCCGCTTTAATGTTTAGTTCAAAATCAGTTGAGCTGCCGCTTGCAACCGTCATGCGCCTTTTGACAACTCCTACTGTGAAATCATCATTTGAATAATCTGTCCTGATATTGTCAATTGTAAATAATCTTTCGCTATCGTTTTGTATTGTGGCTATTTTTGTTGCCCTGCTCTCTTCATTTATTGTAACATCGGGCGCGTCAATTGAAATGTCTGCGCATACAGGGTTTTCATTGTCATTGTTATTTGCGCCGTCATTATCGATTGCCACCCTAAAGCTATATGTTGGAATTTTGCGGAATTGGCATCTGGTGCCATCATCGAATTTGCCCTCAATTTCTATTGAAACCGTGGCTTCCTTGTCGCTTGTAATGCTTGTGCTGCGCAAATCAAATGAAAGATTGCTGCTGCCGGATGAATCTATCTGGTTATCAAAGTCAATGTTGCTAACACTAAGGTGCGTGCTGCCTTCAAAGACATCGACATTATCAATTTGAAAGTCCTGGTCTGAATCGTTGTCAATGTCAAGATCCACGTTCTCTTTGTCATTCTCGCCCATGTAGAGCGTTGAAGTGGAAACTCGAATATCATCACATGTCCCGTTGCTGCCGTTTCCATTGGTTGAAACTTTTACCGTAAAAGTGTCGCTGTCAATTTCGTTGTCCGAATCCTCAACTTCAATTGTGACCGTGCTTGTCCCTGTTCTATCTGCGCGTGGGGATTCGCATTCAAAGTACCTATCATCAACAATAGTGCAAAATATCAGTGATGTATTTGACTGATCCTCAATTCTAAAATCAAGTTCGCTATCCGAATCATCATCGTCGCGTGCATATGAATGGAGGTCAATTAATCTGCTTCTGTAGCCTGAATTTTCGCGGATGTTTACATTCGGAAGGCTGCTAAGAACCGGCGCATTGTTATTTCCATTTTCCGAACCGCTCTCAAATACCCTTACATTAAATGAATCACTATCCTCTCTTCCGTCAAGGTCGCGGACTTTAATTGTAACTGTATTTGTCCCGGTTTCGTCCTGCTCTGGCGCATCGCAGCTAACATGCCTATCGCTTTCTAAAAAGCAATAAATTAGCCCGGAATCACTCTGATTTGTTATTCTAAAGCTAAGTTCACTGTCGCTATCCTCATTGTCTGAGGCATAATCGAACAAATCAATTATTCGTGTGTCTGAATCCGAATTTTCACGTATTTGAACATCGGGAAGATTGTGAATATCTGGCGCGCTGCTATTGCTTGAATTTGTAACCGTTACATTTGTGCCGCACGGTTGCCCAAATGAGGTAGCGCCAGATGCCATCTGCCAATATGCACTATAATTGCTGCTCTGGGTTGGCGCTGTGATATTGAATGTAAAAGTGTAATTTCCCTGTGGGGCAACTGTTGAAGAGTTCATTCCTATGCTTTGTGTGTTAATTCCCCAAATTGAGGACTGGTTTGAAACCAAAGTGTAGCGGTTTGCATCGCTCCAGTTATTTGTCCCTGTGTTTTGAAAGGTAATTGAAACAGTAGAAGTCTGTCCTGCATTCATGTTTTGGGGGGTAGTGTTTGAAACGCAGCTAGAGTTATTGGTGCCATCTGCAAGTGCAATTGTTCCAACTAAGAGTAGTGCCATCAAGGCAAATGCTGCTGCTTTAAAACTCATCAAATACCCCCAAAGTAATTCTTTCCTATTAAGTAGTGACATATTAAGTAGTTAACCTATCTGCGATAAATCTTACCAGTGTA
>CAZEBH010000012.1:0-18840 GCA_964510425.1 uncultured archaeon
AAAAGACAAATCAGGTTAGAGCCATCAGGCCGCCAAAAGTGGCGAAGTTAAGTATGAAGAACTGAAAAAGAAATTACGCCGTGAACCGACAATGGAAGAAATGGAAACGTCGCTACGCAAACTGCATTACGACTTGATACGTGAAACATTTAACTTAGGCGAAGGCTGTGCCATAGAATATAAAAAAGAACTGACATCCACCCAGCCATAAAGGGCGGCTGTCCGCTTGAGCGGGCCGGATTTTCCAGCTCGCCTTTAATTCAGGCAACAAAATCAACTCCTTGAGTTAGACTAGCTAGAACTGCAGTTAGGTCATGGTTCCATTCCGTCTCCCAATCATTTCTGAGGCGGTCTTGATAAAAACGTCGGTGAGCCCGCTTGTCCCACTTGACGACTGCGCTGAGGATGAAACTTTTGTCCTTGTTTTTCCGCCGCCAAATATTTCGTTTTTCAATTTCTTTTTTCCAAATGTTCAAATTTCACTTTTTTCGTTGCCAGCCATTTATTTTCGCCCCGTTTTTGCGCATTTTCCCAAAAACTATCAAATTCTTTCGATTCTTTTGCAGTGCGCAAAAATGTGTCAAATTATCTGGCGAATTTTTGAGGAAAGAAAAAGCTAAAATGTAGTATAGTCAGCCAAATCAGGAAAACAATCCATTTTACGAAAAGCGAAAAGTGTCAAAAAAGTATTTGAGGAAATTTGAGGAAAAAGCAGAACTGGCGAAGTCAGGTTTATAAGTATATATTTACATATATTGTGATATATGTATACTACTGTAAGAGTTTCGGAAAAAACAAAAGAAAAGCTGGAGTGCCTCAAGGAATACAAGAGGGAAAGCATTGAAGAAGTCCTCAACAAGCTCGTGGCCATAATCCCGGAAGGGGATGAAGAAGGGAAATACTCTCCAGACTTCAGGGCTGGGCTGCTAGAAGCCCTCTACCAGCAAAAGACTGGCAAAACCGTTTCTTTTGAAAACTTAAAGAAAGAAGCGGGATTGTAGAATGTGGAAAATAACATTTACGTACAAAGCAAGGAAGGATTTCTTATCGCTGGAAAAGAGCATACAAAACAGGATAGTGAAAAAGTTTGAATCTGCCAAGTCCAACACGGCAACCGCATTCGGAAGCCTCACAAATTCAGAATATTTCAAGCTACGCATAGGGGATTACAGGGCACTCGCAATACTAGTCCATGAAAAAAACGAAATAATGGTTCACCGCATAGGCCACAGAAAGAACATTTACGATAGAATATGAATCCAAAGCGAATTTGAAGGGGCGACTCGCGGAATTCGCAAGGCTTATTATGGATGAAGAGACTTTTACGGCAAAAAATAAGTGCCCATTAAAAACGATATAAGATTCCTTTGAAGTTCCGAGATGAAAGCTATTTATTGCGGTCTTATGATTGTATATCTAATGAGTCCATGGAAAATATCTGCAGAGGTAAAAAAGGCAACATTATCCAAAAACAAGAGCGGCACGTTAAAACCCATAGGCGGGGGAAGTGGCGGGAATATATTTGTTGGCAGAGTTTGGTTTGGAAGAAAGCCTGTCAGGGTAGCTATTAAAGTATTTCACTCTCCGATTTCGGATGAGAAAGCAGAACAACATAATCAAGCAATAGCAAAACTACAGGCCGCAGGAGTCAGGTTGCCAAAGATTGGAATGATAAAAATGCAAACGCCCTTCGGATTAGAATGGATCCAAGTGTCACAGCTTTTTGGCTCGACAAAACATTCAAAGCTTGTGAACAAAAGCCATTTAGAAATTCAAGGAGTGCAAAACAAACTCGAAGCATTAGAAGAGCTTACAAAAGTTGCAAATGCGGGCTTTGTTCCATCAGCTGACATAATCGAACCTTTCAAACGCAATGAAAAAGGCGTAATTCCTATAGATATAAACTATATGATTACTGAAACTGAAGAACTTAACAAGAACCCGCGCCTAGAAAACAGGCAAATCGTGTTAGCCTGTAACTTATACAACATTATCAGACGCCTGAAATTCGAAAAAAACGAAGTGAGTATGGCTGTCGAAAAATGCCTCAACACTGCAAAACCGGAATTCAAGCCATATATAGAAAAATGGGTGAAAGAAAGGATACTTGTGAGGGCACAATAAGTATCCCAAAGCAGGTACTTATTTATTCTTTAACTGCTCTAGCCAGTCAGAACTCCTCTTTTTCAACCTTTGAATTCCTGTCCGAGTATTTTTGCACAAATTTTTTTATCCCGCCCTGTGTTAACAAATCACTTTTTGTCCCTATTCGCATAACTTCCGAACTTGCATTCGCAGTTCCCCATATAAGTGCCTGCTCAGCTCCAAGGCCTTTCATAATCGCCGCAGAGAATGCAGAGCCAAATGCGTCCCCCGCGCCAGTGACATCCGAAACAGGAACTTCGAACGGTTTCATGAAATATGTGGCTTTACCATCTGTTGCATGAGCGCCGTGCTTGCCTTCTGTTATTGCAACAAAATCCGCGAACCCTGATAATTTGCGAAGGTTTCTGTGTACATCAACTGAGCCAGTGAACTTTAGTGCCTCCTCAATATTTAGCACAAGCACCTCAATGTGTCCGAATATTTTTTTTAGCCCATCAAGCCCTAGCAAAAGCTCTTTTTGACCAGGGTTGAATGCGATTTTTGACCCGATTTTTTTTGCGTGTGCTGCAATTTTTTCAAGCAGTGAATTTTCAGAGTGAAGTGAACTTAGATAGAACCATTTTGCGCGCATTTTTTCCAAACTAATTTTGGCATGGCCAAGCATGGCAGTTGTTTTTCCATAATGCAGAATTATCCTATCCTTTCCTGCGCTTGTTAGTATTACCGAGTAGGCGGTGTGCCTCCCCTTTAGTTTTATCGCGTTGCCGCAATCAACTTTTTCTGATTTTAACTCTTTTAAAATCGCATCCGCACTCTCATCCTCTCCTAGCGCGCAAATAATTCCAGCGCGAAATCCAAGGCGTGAGAATGCAACTGAAGTATTTGTTGCCCCCCCGCCTGTGAAATATTCCATTCCCTCAATATCGACTTTTGAGCCTGGCACGAGAACGCACTTCCCGGTGCCCATAAAACCTTTTGGAAGGTATACAAACACATCCTCTGTAGCCGAGCCAATTGAGATGATATCAAGCATTTTTCCAACTTTCCTGCATTTTTGAATTCAGAAGAATATGCTTTTTGGGGTTAATAAAATGTGCTCCGTTTGCATGGCCATTGCCTTTCAAATGCTCCGGTTAGATTTAAATTCACAAGTTGTCTCTAATCAATACAAATTGAGTTTGTTTTGGTGTGTGGCGGGACGGTGTCTTGAATGGTTCGTGTTGCAATAAATGGATTTGGAAGGATAGGCAAATTGGTTCTGCGCAACGGAATTTCTGAAAAAGGCCTTGAATGGGTAATTAATCATCCAAAGGGCATTGAGAGCGCAATGCAGGTTTTCAAATACGATTCCGTTTATGGAAAATATCCCGGTACCATTGCCACAAAAGGGAACAATCTTGTAATTGACGGTAAAACAGTTCGTGTTATTTCAACTAAAGACACTCCGGATAAGCTTCCCTGGAAAAGCCTCAAAATCGATGTGGTGGTTGAGAGCACAGGTGTTTTTCGCGGAAAAGAAGACGCAGGCGGGCACATATTGGCGGGCGCGAAAAAAGTGATTATCTCAGCCCCTGCAAAGGGCGATATTGAGAGTTTTGTTCTGGGCGTTAACACAGACAAGCTCAACAAATCTGAAGCCGTAATCGACAACGCCTCATGCACAACAAATTGCCTGATGCCGGTTCTGAAAGTTTTAAATGACAAGTTCGGCATAAGGCGCGGCTTTATGACAACAATTCATGCCTACACTGCTGATCAGAATCTTGTGGACGGCGCGCACGAAGACCCCAGAAGGGCGCGTGCAGCGGCATTAAATATAATCCCGACCAAAACCGGCGCATCAGAGGCGGCGGCAAAAGTAATCCCGTCACTCAAGGGTAAAATTGACGGCAAGGCAATTCGCGTTCCTGTCCCGGTCGGCTCTTTAATTGATGTCACCGCAGAACTTGAAAAGAGCACAACCGTAGATGAAATAAATTCTGAGATGAAAAAGGCTTCGCTCGGTTCGCTCAAGGGAATTTTGGGTTACACAGATGAACCTATAGTTTCGAGTGATATTGTGGGCGATAAGCGCTCCAGCATTTTTGATTCAAAACTCACAAAAGTTATTGGCGGAAATTTGGTGCAGGTAGTTTCTTGGTATGATAACGAGATGGGCTACTCGCAGCGCATTGTGGATTTGATTAAGAGCTTCAAGATGTAATTTTTTTGGAACGCCAAGTTAAGTTTAAATTAACTTAAAAGGAATTGCCACTTATGAAGAAAACAACAGTTTTGACCGCAATATTGCACAAAGAAGAGGACATGTACGTTGCCAAGTGCCCGGAAATCGGGACTGTAAGCCAGGGAAAAACAGTTGAAGAGGCGATTGCCAATCTGAAGGAAGCCACAGAGGCTTATTTGGAAGAATTTCCAACAAAAAAAGTTGGCAGACCCATTCTCACGACTTTTGAGGTGGCGGAGATTGCGAACGCTTAAAAAATGTTCTGGCAAGGAATGCATCAAAATCCTCTGCAACAAACTGGGATTTCAGTCTGTCAGACAAACCGGCAGCCATGTAATATTACGTAAAGAAACTCCAGATGGTTCTGTAGGAACCAGTGTACCAGTACACAAGGAACTCAAAATAGGCACGCTCAAAAGCATTCTTGAATTGGCAAAAGTTCCTGAAGAAGAATTTGCAAAATACCAATAACTGCTGTCAAGTAACAATTAACTCTCAAGATATTTTGCAAACAACCCCAAAAAATCCTGCGGCTTTGAAAGCCATGCGAACTTTTCAGGCTTTTCAATCGCTTCAGTATAAAGCGGTTTTTTTGTAAGGTCAAGCGGTGAAAATACTTTTGGAGTGATAAGTTTTACATGCCGCACTTGCGGGTATTTCCTGTTTGGCACAAACCCATGGTGAGTTTCAAAATATTCGCCTCCCCCCATTTGTTCAATTGGCTTGTAATTTGACTCAAACCCAGGGTAAACCCAGTTTGCCATAACAAGCGTTTCAGTTTCTGATGGGTTTACAGTAATATGTGCATATCCCGGAATCATAAGGCACTTATCCCCCACGCGTGCATCAAAAACCAAAAACTCCTTATCATTTTGCAAAAGATAGTGCGCATGCCCGTGCAAAACTTCATATACTTCAGGATACCAAGTGTCAGTTCCAAGAACCTTTGGGTGGAAGTGCCCAAATGTCTTGTTAAACTCCCCGCCAACGCTAAAGCCTGGCAGAATTGTAATGTCATAGCGTAGATTATTTTCCACGATTTTTTTCTCGTCCGCTTTTCTGTGCACATTTCTGTACATATAATAAAATTCATCAGGCGATTCCACATTCGGGTTTTTTAAAACTGCGTTCATTCTCTCGCGGGTCCTAATGTCCGCAATTACATTTGACATTCCTTTGCCAAAAATCAGTTTGTTGCCATCCAGTTTTAGCGGAAGGCCGCTCGCTTTTTGCAGATTCACGTTTGCCATAAAAGGAAATGCCACGCTTATGAATAAATAGCTTCCCATCCCCAATGTATTTATTGATTCTTGGTGGGTTGTGTTAGTTTGCGCTATAAAACCATTTTTGATGAAAAACTCAAGGGAAAAACCGTTTTTTTGCGGGCCGATTTAAATAGTTCAGTTGTCGAGGGCCGCATTATAATCTCCTCACGCCTGCGTGAACACTCCAAAACAATATATGCGCTAAGTGAGGAAGGGGCAAAAGTCGTTGTCCTCTCCCATCAGGGTCGCCCAGGCGAAGATGAATTCATTAAATTAAAGCGCCATGCAGATTTTATCAAAAAATTTACGGGCAAGAGCGTCAAATTCGTCAAGTGGGACGCTGATTATGTTTCAGAAATCAGGTCAATGAATGAGGGTTCTATTATTGTTCTTGACAACACAAGGTTCCAGAAAGAGGAGCAGGAAGATAAAACCCCGCAAGAGCATGCGCAGGATCATTTCATAAAAAAACTGGGTCCACTTGGTCAGCTCTTTGTACAGGATTCTCTTTCAGTTTGCCACAGGTCGCACGCAACCGTAGTTGGCTTCAAGCAATATATGAGCTGCGTAGCGGGGCCAGTGCTTGCCCGCGAAATGGAAGCGCTTGCAAAGCTTGACGGTGCAAAAAAAGGCAAAAGGCTTGCAGTTCTCGGAGGCTCAAAACTTTCAGATTCTGTGGGGATTTTGAAAGGAATGCTGGCGAGCGGCATGTGCGACAGTGCCTGCATTGGCGGGCTATTCGGAGAACTATTTCTCAATGCAGAGGGGATAAATTTCGGGGCAAAGGAGAAATTCTTCGCCGAAAAAAACTTTGAAAAAATGCTCCCCGCGGCAAAAGAACTTCTCAAAAAGCACGGCGAGAAAATAATTCTCCCTGTAGACCTCGCGGTTGAAGTTACAAACGGCAGCAGCAAGCCCGGTTCAGCCAAAAGAAAGGAAATTAAAATTTCAGAACTGCCAAGTGAATTTTCAACAATGGATATAGGCCGTGAGACAACCGAGCTGTTCAAGAAAAAGATACGCGAATCCGACGTGGTTGTATTCAATGGCCCTATGGGAGTTTACGAGAAAACAAAATTCTCAATAGGCACGAAAAAAATCCTTGAGGCAATTGCATTCCACCGCTGCTTTTCAATAATTGGCGGGGGCGATACCGAGCGCGCGCTCACCGCATTCGGCCTTGTGCCGCAGGACTTCTCTCACGTCTCACTCGCGGGAAAGGCTCTTTTACAGTATCTCTCAGCCGATCCGTTGCCGGGAATTGAGATACTTGAAAAACTCAAATAAGTTTCAAATCAATCGGATAATTTCTTTTACAATGTCTTCTTTGGTGCCGCTAAGCCACTTTTTTTTCTTGGCAGAGCAAAAAAACATCTCACGCTTCTCTGCACTCGCGTGATAAGATTTCAGGTCCGTTCCCACAACCGCCAAAATTCCTTTATTTTTCAGGAATTGCGCGCAGACTTTTTCAATTTCCGCTTTGCTCTTCCCCCACAGAGCCTTGAACGCGGCAATTTTTATTCCGGGAAATTTTTCCGCGGCAATTTCAACCAATTTTTTGCGCGGCGCAAGCTCAAGTTTGAATGAAATCCCGGAATCGATTTTTCCGCTTCTTTTTGCCGCCTCAAAATCAGGAATTGCAGCGGGGCAGAAAAAATAATCATATCCGCTCTTTAGTTCGTGGAGCACTTTTTTTTCAAGTTCAGGCGCAAAATCCGCGCGTTCAAAACCCAAAAAATCAGCAATCACATTATTGCCGACGATTTTCACTTCGGCCTTCTGCCGCATTGCCTCTAATGCAAGTTCGGTTCCAAGTTCGCCAGTGCTTTTGTTGGTTATAGCGCGCACCTCATCAATTTTTTCAGATATTGCGCCCGTTGCAACCAGAATTTTTTTCCCGGAAAATTTGTTTTCAGAAAGCGCCTTTTCAACTTCAAAGACAATTTCTCCAACTGAAGCGAGCTTTGCCTTCCCTTCTTCTTCTAGCGGGGCAATTAGTTTAACTCCGCGTGATTGGAGCTTTTGCAGGTTTTCAAGAACAATTGGATGGTCATACATGGGTTTGTGCATTGCGGGAGCCAACAGAACAGGCTTTGCAGAGCCAATGGCAACCGTTGCAAATGTCGTCACCGGCGTATCCTCAATTCCAAGCGCAATTTTACTGATAGTATTAGCAGTTGCAGGGGCAATAAGCAGCAATTTCGCAGTGCCGCTTTTGCCAAAAAACTTCACGTGCTCAATTGCGCCAGTAAGCCTAGAAATTACCGGCCTTCCAGAAGCAAACTCTAGTGCCTCTTCGCCTACAATCTGTTTTCCCCATCCGCTCATAACTACTTGCACGGCAAAACCTTTTCTTCGAAGTTCGCGGCACAGTTCAAAACAGCGCACTGCGGCAATGCTTCCGGTTATTCCAAGAACAATTAAGGGCTTCATAGAGTATGTTGACCCCTAAAAAGAAGTAAAAAGCATTGCCTTGCGCTTACTTTGCAATAATTGCACCGGCTTCAATTGCACTTCTTTGTGAACCTGACGCGGTGTAAACCGTTACATTGATGTCATACAATCCAGAAGCAATATTTGAAATGTTACAGCCGTTGTGAGTGGTCATGTAAAGATAGCCATTACCAGTTGGAGTGACATTAATTGTTGAGGGTGGCGAACCAATTGCACAGCAATTTGGGGAGGCGGTACAATTGCTTGGCGACCCCTGCTTTTTCACGCTAAAGCTGTATTTTATTACATTCCCGCCAAAATTAAAATCCGCTTTTATATTGGTTGCCGGGCTTCCGGCAGTTAATGTCAATCTCTTGCACGCCGTTGGATTTGTAACATTGACCCCATCAGGCGGCAGAACAATACTGTTTTTCACAAAATCATAATTGCAGTTTGTTGTCCCGCCGCTAGTTGAAATTGTCGAGTAAATCAAAACCCCTACAATTGCAATCAAGGCAATCGCGCCTCCCAAAACAAGCAGATATTCCGTGCCTGTCTGCCCCCTCCGGGCTGCTCCTCCACTTCGGGGACTTTTCAGCCGGAAGGGGGCGTCCAGCACATGACCTAGCCGGCTTTGCATATTGTTTCTGGCAGTTTTAACTTCCATGCAATAAATATCAGATTTTCTCTATTTAAGCCTTCTTTTTTTGAGAATTGGGCCATTGCAGCGCTAGCAATATTCTTAACCTTGAATGTCCGTTTTATACATTATGCAACTGCAACTGGACAACCTCTCTGCCGCCTATCTTCTTGAGCAAATCAGGCCCCTGCTCGAAGGCGCATTTGTCAACAACGTTTCGCAAACGGATAACGGCTGGCTCAAAATCAAGCTCCATTCAAAGAGTGGTTCGCGCGACCTGATAATTGCAAAAAACATATTCTTCATCTCGAATTATTCCATACAGGCAAGGCATGGCAAAACCAATTTCGCGGTCTCGCTAAAAAAGGAACTATACAACAAAAGAATTGTCTCTGTGCAACTGCATGAATTTGACAGGGTTGCCGAGATAAAATTGCTTGAGCACACCCTGATTCTCGAGCTTTTGGGCGAAGGCAACCAAATTCTGATTAATAAAGACGGCATAATAATTTCCTGCGCAAAAATCGAGGAGTGGTCCGACCGAAAAACAAAAAAGGGTGAAAAATACATTTTCCCAAAGCATTCATTGAACCCCTCTGTTCTGAGCGCGCAAGAACTCTTTGGCATTTTTAGCGCCTCGGAAAAGGATGCCATCCGCGCCATTATTTCGAAAGTAAACATGCCGCCTGTGATTGCAGAGGAGGCTTTTTTCCGGCTGGGGCTTGACAAGTCAAAAAAAGCCACAGAAATTTCTTCTTCCGAAACTGAAAAAATCTGCGCAAAAATCAGGGAATTATATTCAGTTTCACAGGAAAAATACTTGCCGGTTGCGTATAAAGAATTCGTTTTCCCGTTTTCACTAACATGCCTAAAAGAAGAGCCGGCTGCACTCAAATCGCTCAATGATTGCCTGAATGAATTGCTCGTGCATTCGATTTCCACTCCGCTTGAGCAGGAGAAAAAAAGTGTTTCAAAGGGGCGCGTTTCCGGCCTCGAATTCATGCAGGGCCAGCAGGTTCTTGCGCGCAAGAAATTCGAGTCGCAATCCGCCGAGAATTTGAAAAAAGCCGAGCTGATTTACCGGCACTACAGTGAAATTGAAGAACTAAGCAAGGCGGTGAACGCCGGGGCAAAAAAGGGCCTGACCGAAAAGCAGATTTTGCAGGCGATTGAATCGGAGGCAAAAAAAGGCAATGCGGCAGCAAAAATGCTAAAAAAACTTGATTTGAAAAATAAAAAAATGGAACTCGAGTTATAAGCCTCCAAGCATGCGCAATGGCTGCAACATTTTACTCTTTGCATTTTGGCATGCCTGGGGCAAAAAAGATTCTGGTGCTTTTAGATTTACCTTGGCTCTGAACCAATTTCCCTTTCATCAACTATGAATACGTCGCTAACTGCCGTGACTGCTGAGTATGGCACTTCAATTACCCGATCCTTTGCGTCAATTCTTTTTGCCACTTTGGATTCCCTGTCCACTTCGACAAGAAGGTGCTCTATTGTGCCGGTTGTTTCATCAACCAAAAGGTCAACAAGTTTTCCAACTTCGTCTCCCCTGTTGGTTATAACTCTTTTCGTTGCAAGCTGCCTTGCGATTGTGTACTTGTACATGTTGTCAATCCCCTTTTCTTAATTAAAAGAAAAATTTCTATATTAGAAAAGTCTAACTTATTTAAATAGTTTTTGGAAAAGTAGCGCGAATACATAACACTTTGGCTGATTTGAGCCCTTTAAACGGGGGCAAATCGCTAAAAAACACGGGCAGGCAAATTTGCCGTGCCACCCAAAAGCCCTAAAACCCTGACAAAAACCTGTTATGTACAATTGGCCTTTTGCCCCTTAATCCTGTTCAATTCCCTTAAAAATTCTCCCAGCCACTTCTTGGTTCATGCCAATTGTTCTGCAATCTGCTCAGCACAAAGAGGAAGGCTGCGGCTGCCAAAGTGAAGAGGGCGCAGGGCAGGCAACTGCAAAGCAAGAACAGGTACAGGAGTTCGACGGCGCGGAGATGAACTACGAGCACTCCGCAAAAGACGAGACAAAATTCCTCTCCAAAGAGCAGGTCGAAAAGCTCAAAAAATCAAGATATGCAATGGTGGGCTCACACTCCGCAGTGCAGATATGCTCGTGGAACAAGAAGGCGATAAAGCAGGAAGGCGTCTGCTACAAGCAGAAGTTCTACGGAATAGAATGCGCAAACTGCGCCCAGATGTCGCCTTCAGTTCTTTGGTGCAATGAGAACTGCGTGTTCTGCTGGAGACCAATGGAGTGGATGCGTAATGTAAACCTTGAGGATGTAGAAGTTGATGCTCCGGCAAAAATAATTTCAGGGACAATTGTCCAGCGCCAGAAGCTTCTCACCGGATTCGGAGGGCTTGCAACAATACAAAAGCAGCGCTACGAGCGCTCCAAAATGCCAACACACTGGGCGATTTCACTTTCAGGCGAACCCACGCTTTACCCTAAAATATGCGAACTCATCGAAGAGATAAAAAACATGCCTGCAACAAAAAGCGTTTTTCTTGTGACAAATGCGCAGAAAACCGATGTGTTCGAAAAAATGACGACAAACACTGCCTACCTGCCCACACAGCTCTATGTTTCGCTTGATGCGCCAAACGAGGAAATGTTCAAAAAAATCAACCGCTCCGTGCTGCAGGACGGCTGGCAACGCCTCAAGAACTCAATGGCCGTAATTTCCAATCTTGCCACACGCAAGGTCGTGCGCGTGACCCTGATGAAAAGCATCAATGATGATGAGGCAAACCTCAAGGACTGGTCGAATCTGGTCTGGACAATGAAACCCGAATTTTTGGAAATAAAATCCTACATGCACATCGGAGATTCCAGATCCCGCCTCTCGCGGGACAACATGCCAACCTTTGAGGAAGTAAAGGGCTGGGCTGAGAAGTTCGCCGCAATTTCAGGTTATATCTGCAAGGACTTCTCCCGTCCCAGCAGAATCATGCTTCTGGTGCGACCGGATTTGGGCGCAAAAAACACCAAGCTCAAATGGGCGCGCGAGGAGATGCACATACAGGGCGAGGGAATCGATTTTTAATTTCCAAAGTGCTGTGTTGGATAATTACAAAAACCAAACAAATCAGCCTTCAATGGCTTGTCTTATCACCCCCCTGTAAGGGCTTTGGCCAATCGGGCATGCGGACAAAAAAGGCAAATTTTTGGGAATTGTGCAACAAGACATTTCCAAAGCCCCAAATTTGCCCTCCAAAAACTTAAATACTTTCCCTGCGTCTTATTTGCATGCACGATGACGACGAACCAACCCTTGCCGGAAACAAATTCTGGACCGCCCGGAAAATACTGTTTGCGGTAATTTTTATTGCGGGTTTTGTTGCCGGCACGCTTTTCACAAACAAGGTCCTTGACCAGCAGGCAATCCAAATACAGGCTGCGGACTCAAATTCGCTTTTGGAAAAAAACAATGCCCTTGATACGCGCAATGACACATTCTACCGCTGCCTGCGAGAATATGATATCGAACCGGATTCGTGCAAACCCTAGTTTTCGCGCCTGCCTTTTTTGTGGTAGTGCTTTGAACCCAAATGCCTTTTCATTTCCTCATATTCGCGCTTTGGCATTTCAATGTGCTTTGCGAAAACTGCCTGTCCCTCCGAAGGGCTCTCTTCCTCGATGCCGCGGAGCTTTTTTCTCGCCTCACGCATTATTTCGGCTGCAAGTTCGCTGCGCATTTTGTGCAGCGCCTTTTCCGCTTCGTCCGAGAGGTCAAGCATTCTTGAATTGGCTTCGCGCAGCGCCTTTTGCAGCTTTCCGGCGCTGGACTTATTGTCATGGAAATATTTTTTTGCCCCGCGTGCCACTTTGGCAACATCAAGCGCGTTGTCCAGGATTTCATGTATTTTTTCCCCGCTCCCGCTGCCAGAGGTGCCTGCTTCGTGAACCATTGCATCCATTTTCCGCAAGGTTTGCTCAATGGATTTTTCAAAATCAACCATCACGAGTTTGCTCTGTATTGCCGATTTTATTTCGTGGTATTCTTTTTTCTGGATTAATTTTTTCGCCCATTTAGTTTCAAGCGCATAGGCTTTTTTGAGCAGGGTTTCGCGCTCCTTTTCAAGCGACTCAACAGTGTCCCTGCCAAAGAGCATTTCAAAAGGGTTCATGGACAAGCTTTAGGCTTATTGCGAATAAAATGGTTGCGGTCATGGGGCCAGCCAGAATTTTGTCCAAAACCCAACTAATTCCCCTCAAAACAATCAATATAACAAATACGTCAATTGACGAAACACTTAAAATTGTTTTGGAACCTTATCTTCTCCATGAAAACCCCTGCGCTCCCAATGCTGTTCGTGTTTTCACTCCTGCTTGCCGGCTGCCTGCAGAATCCAAATACCGATGAGCGTCTTGCCTGCCTTGAACTTACTTCGTACTCGTTCACAACAATTCCCAAGTGTTCAACGCAGGATGGCTGCTTTTCGCAAACCCAAAAATCGCTCGGCTTTGATGCCAGCCCACTCAACCCAGTATCGCGGCAAGAACTTCTCGGGGCGCAGAACCATCTTGCGCGCTCATGGCTTTTCATAAACAACGCGCGGCAAAACCTCGAATCAATTCATTCCATGTGCCTAGAATCAAGCTACACCGCAATTCCCAAGGAAGTTAACGAACTTAATTCCAATCTCAAAACAGCGGCTTTGGAAATTGACAATTTCTCGCAATCCGCCGCACTTGCAATGAACTCGGAACTCGCGGCATTGGAACTTGATGACATAAACGCCGTGCCGCAGGAATATTTATTTGATGATTATGTGCTCCTCAGCCAGAACGCACTTGATTTTAGCCAGAACAATATCACGGGAAAAACATACGCGGCGAGATTTATGCGCGAAAAGGAAAAATTCGGCAAAATCGCGCAGGCTCTTGGCATTACAAAGGCCATACAGGAGACAACACTTTTTGGCATAGTTTCAGAAAACAAGGGCACGATAGAAAAAGAAGTGCTCACTAATCAGGCGAAAAAAAGGGACTTCCCGCTCTGGGTGGTTGCACCGGTTTTTGGCGGCATTTCGGATTTCCTGCGCGACTTTTTTGCCCTTGGCGGCTCTGTAAAATCATTAAAATCGCTTCCATCCTTTGATGTTCTCTTATCATTGAACAATCTGACGGGCTTTGAAAATTCCGCGGCATCGGAGTTCTTTTCGGTTTTCAAAAGTGATGCTGCTCACAGAACCGGGCTGAACGAAAAAAATGAAACCAACAAACAAAACGCCATCTCCTCAACAGAAATTCTTTTGCAGCGGCCGGATAAAATGTCCCCCGGTCTTGAGGCAACTTACTCCCGGGGGGAGGCGTTTTTGGGCGAAGTTCAAGAGGGCTTTTCACAGCTTCCGTTTTCCGCGCCAGGCGCCGGCAATTTTTACAGTTCATATTCTGCGAGAATAAATTCCGTTAAATCATCCCTGCGCTCCCTTACGCAGGATGAGTTTTTGGGCACAATAACTCTTGGTGCAAAAACTCTCAGGCTGCATGAAATAAACGGGCAAATTTCAGGGATTTCTGATGAACTGGATTATTTTGCCGGGCTTTCAACACAGGCACCACAGAATTGCTCACAAGAACTTGTCCAAATACAAAAAAGGCTTGATTCTAACGGGTTTGATTCTTCCGATGCGTTTGTGATTTCGCTGCGAACGAGAATTTTGTCAGAAATTGAAAATTTCAATGATGGCAAAAACCCCGTGGGGTGCTTTGCGGCAACCAAAAACTTCAGCAACCTGCTCTTACAAATTACCGGGCAAGAGCCGCAGCAGAAGACCATCGAACTTGTGGATGTGTGCATTGCAGAATCTGAAAAAATTCAGGGATTTGCCGGTTCAGATGGCATTGGCGGGCGGCTGTATTCGCTCAAACAAATCAGCAGGCCTTATGAGAACCCTGAACTTGTGCTAAATTCATGTGAAGGAATAAGGGATAGCCTGATTCACTCGGCGCGCCTTTTACCCGCCATCAGCTCCGCAAAGAAAAAATTTGCAGAGTTCTCCCGGTTTGTTTTCCTGCTCCGTTCATTCGAGGGCAATTTTTCGGGCCTTAAAGCAGGGGACGGTTCCGGTAAAATTTACGAAAAATTCCGGTTCATCTCAAAAAACTTTGAAGGCGGCGAACTGAACACGGATTCCTTTTCAGGTGCCGCGCAAATAGGTTCGGAAACCGACTCCGCACAATCCTTATTGCTCGAAGTTTTGGCGGCGGAATTATCGGAAGCCGTTGAAAAGTACAAAAAAATCGATTATCCAAAAAGCCTCGGGGCACTCTTTGCAGGCAGCCTTTCGGGCGGACCTATAGCCAATTTGCTTGCAAGAATATCCTTTGAAAATATTGCGGCGGAAATTCCCGTGGAATTCACCGCCATGGTAGAATTGAACTCAGAAAATGCCGCCGCGGTTTTTTCCCCAAAAAATATTTCGTTTTTCCAACAGGGGCAAAAAACAATGCTGCGCTTTTCAGGGCTCGAACCCGGGACAAATTCAATCATGCTTGATCTCAATGCATTCTCTTCCGGCACAGCAAATCCCAAATCACCAGACCAAAACTTGCAGCCCAGTGAAGCTTCACAAAAAATCCTCTCAGAAAAGGACTCACTTGTGCAAAAGGCGCTATCTTTGGGCATGGACAATAATCCAGAAATTGAGTTCACGGGGGAGAAAATAGATTTTCTTGCAAAAGAGAGCCGCCTTGACGAGGCGGGCAAGGAGCTTATGAAGCTGCGGGGGCAATATTCAAAAGCGCAGGAGCAATCGGTCAAGTCACTAAAACAAAAGGCAGAAACCAACGCTGCGCAATTCTCAAAATTACAAAGCCTCAAGGATTTGCTGCAGAAAAATTCCGCGGAGATTTTAGGCAATTTTTCAGAATTGGGGCAGGGGGAATACGGAAAAATTTCTGCATTCATTCCAATTACCATACAGCGTGCAAAAGAGCTTTCGGGGTTCGCCGCGCAAAAAAGCGCGGGTGCAGAGGAATTTTCTTCGCTCTTTGCAAAAGGGGATTATTCCGGGGCAATTGCCGCGGCAGAGCGCTCAAACCTTGAAGCGCAAAACGCAAGGTTTGAATCTGCAGGGCAGGAGGCACAGAATGTGCTCACAAAAATGAAGGAAAACGCGCTCTCCTCATACGAACTCGCAGTGCAAAAAATAAAATCATCAGAAGGCAGCCCGCAGGCACAAGAGGCCCTTCTGAAATCAAAAGAAGCGCTTGCGGAAAAATCCTATCTCAAATCGCTTGTCGAATCAACCGGTGCCATTGGGTCTGCGGGTCCGGCTACAGGGCTTGTCGCTGCCCAGAAATTCGAAATTCCCCTTCCGGTTTACCCTCTTCTGTTCGTTGTGCTTATTGCAATCGCATATGCGTGGAAGAAAAAACAGGGCGGGGAAAAAGTGCCGCCGCAAAAAGTGAAAAAAGCGGGCGATGAAAACCCCGAAGAAGATACCATGCTTTTTTGAAGCACTATTTTTTGAAGTAGAAATATGCGAAAACCGCGAGTGAAATCAGCGCAAGAACAATTGAGGATATCACTTCTATTCCAATGCCCTTTTGCAGCGTAACTGTTGTGGTCTCGCACTCAAGTGTTCTTGACCCGTATTCTGCAGTGCATCCAAGCACATAATTCCCTGCGGCAAGGCCTTTGACCCTGAAGATTGCATCCTCGGATTGCGTTGGCGAAAGGGCTCCGAGAGTTTTGGCAGATTCTCCCGCCACTTCAAGGCCGGTTTTCGGGATTACTACAATGCCCTGTACATTTTCCTTGCTTGTGTTTTGCACCGTGATTTTGAGCGGGATGCTCTCTCCAGTATAGAGCTTGTCATTGTCAAGCGCCACTTTTACTGAAATCTTGTGCGGCGGCTCAACCGCGCCAAGGTCGGGGCGGTTTGTCAGCATACTCTGCCCCTCACCAAACACGTTTGTGAACCTCATTACCGAGGGCAGGAGGGTAAAAGGCACGGCCTTGTGCGCGACAATAAAATAAGAAATGCTAAATTCCCCCGGGGCGCTGCAATTTCCCCGCGAGTCCCATTTTGAGCACTTGGGCACAATGCCATTCTTTGAGGTCTCGCCATCAAGCACGCTCACTTCCGGGGCAGCCCTTTCAAGTTCTGCCTTGCGATAGCTTAGAGAAACCTGGGCATCCTCTGTTCCAAAATTTCTTGCAACCGCGGTTATTTTGAACGGCACCCCGACATAGGGGGCATAAGTTTCAAGCTGCATTTCATAGCCCCTGCCCTGCGGGAAATAAGCCCCCGAATAAACCCCAAATTTTGAGTCTGCAAAAATCTTAATCGTATTTGCGTTCTCAGATGTCTCACCGCAGATTTTGATGGTGTTGTTCTCTTTCATCACCGCTTCAGGCAGTGTAATTCTCGCAAGTCCGTCACTGAAATCATTTTGCACGAGTTCTGCAACTTGTGCTCCGTTGAAAAAAACAGTTATTTTTGCCGTGCTCTTAGGAATTTGGGTGATGCCGGATTTTAGGGAAATTATCTGGAAAGTTTTCCCGTTTACCTCCCCTGTGTAAATAAAATCAAAACTTTTGCACTGCTCCACATTCATATCCTTTATGTAGAAATCCTGGTAGCCCTGATTTTTAAAGGAGAACTCCTGGACAATAGATGCTGCTGTTATGCAGCTGAAAAGTATTAATGATAAAATAAGCAATGTTTTTTTCATTCAATCACTTTTTTTTGAGGTTTTGCGCGCAAGCTTCTTTGGCGGTCTGGAGTGCACAAAAAGCCCTGTAATTATTGAATCCGTTGTTTCTTTAATTGTTTTCCTGTTCCCGATTTCAATGATTTTTCTTTTCGGGTAATTTCGCAGGGCATGCTTTTTGCAATAATTTATCCCCTCGCAGAAAACGTTGTCCTGCACCTTCTCGTCCCGGTATCCGCGCAGTTCAAGTCTTGCTGCTAAGCGTTCAGGAGGGCGACGAGAAAGAGGGGAAGAAGGAGGGGGAGGATGATGGCCAAGCCTTAGAATTACGCAAAAATCGAAATCTCCCTTAATTTCGCAGAGCATATGCCCTTCAACAATGATATTTTTCTCCTTTGCAAGCATTTTATTGAGCCTTGATTCAAGCTTTTCAAGCGGGACAACAAGCTCGTTTTCACTGCTATCAAATTCGCCAATGCCCTCCTGAATGGAGAACTCCTTCTCGTTTAGAACCTTGTAGCCAAGCGCCTGTCCAAGTTTTTTTGCTATTGTGGTTTTGCCAACCCCCGGGGTTCCTGTGATGCAGATTCGCATGAATAAAATGGGGGTAGAATGTAAAATAAACTTTGGCTATTGCCGCTCTGAAAGCCACTTTCATATTGCTTGTGGTTGCAAACGAACCGCAATGAACTGTTCAAAAATTAAAGCGGTTCACTATAGTGGAATAAGTTTTAGCGGGGATAGGGAAGGGGTGAACAAAGAGAATCAGCTTTACAGAGGCTTATTAGTATAAGTCTTCCTTAAGCCAACAGCTTCGTCATTTAACCTCTCCCCGCCTTGTTCTAGGCACCTGAGCAGTTTAGCGGCATTAGACTGCTGTTCGGTTATTATTGTAGCGAGTCTGCTTTTAGTTACAGATGACATAAAATGCCCCATGCCCAAAACGTCATGACTATGATTTAAGTAGTATAAATACCTTTCTGTCTAACGGAGCTAGAATTATGCTCCATTTGGCTAAAGCAGTAATTTTGTCCAGTTATTCCTCAAAATAAGGTTTCTGGCGCCTTTTTTCTTATGTATATTCACTTTTTTTTGGCGCGGAAAAAAATTTGAAAAAATTCCAGAAAAAGTGATTATGTATAGTGCACTTTTTGCCCCGAATTTTTAATTTAAACACCAAAATAACTTTTTACGCTTTTTGGATTTTTCGCGACGTAATTTTTGCACGCAGCAGGGTCTGTACAACGCAAAAATCTTTCCGCTAAAAATTTCTTATAAAAACTTGAATTATTTTAGTATATTTTGCCACATTTTGGGGTCTCCTGGTTTGTTTTTGCCAATTTATTGGTTACCGCCGCATTAGTCTGAACTTTGGTATCTGCTAACAGGTTTTGTTGAAGTGTCTTTATTCTGCCTCAAATTGCCAAAATAAGGCATTTTAAAATAGTGCCGAGAGAAATCTCGCGGGCTTATAGAGCCCGCAGTTGAAT